>NZ_ALJJ01000008.1:0-26353 GCF_000287855.1 Campylobacter sp. FOBRC14
CAGCCGTGTAGTAACTAGCAGCCGATATGGCTGCAAACGCGATAAACAACGCAATCAATAGCATGAGTGCTATTTTGTTGGTTATGGATCTCATAAAAGCTCCTTTACTATAAATTTACGTATTATTTGGGCGTTATTGTAACTCGATAATATTAAAGTAATCTTTAATTTATTTAAAAATTATAATGAAATATTACTCTTTAGCTTGCGATTTTTAGGGCATATCGATAAAAGCTGTAATAAAAATAAAGTTGATTTTATCAATTGATATATATAACTTGGCTAAATTTTATGAGTGAAAGATCATATATTTTAGAAGTTAAAGAGCGTGGAGATCTGGCTTGAAGACAAAGCCCTCAAGCCAGATTTACAAAATAAGAGCGAGTCGCTCACCCCTATAAATTTAAAATTTCTTCTTCCTTACATCCTGAGCTATGGATTTAGCCATATCATCTACTTCAGATGTCACTTCGTTAGTCCTGTTTGCAACAGTCACGTTTTGACGAGTTAGGTTATCTATTTGAGCAACTGATTGATTTATCATATTTATGCCTTCTGCTTGCTCTCTTATAGATTCACTCATCTCGTTTATACTTTGAGCTAAGACATTTGTATTAGCCTCTATCTCACCAAGTGATTTTTGTGTTCTTTCAGCTAGTTTTCTCACCTCGTCTGCTACAACGGCAAAGCCTCTACCGTGCTCTCCTGCGCGTGCTGCTTCTATTGCAGCATTTAGTGCTAGAAGGTTTGTTTGATCTGCTATGTCTCTAATGATCACTATGATGTTTTTTATCTCTTCAGATTGTCTTATGACATCTTGTGTTTTTTGGCTTATTGCACTCATCGAGCTTGACATCTGCTCTACTGCTGCTGCACTTTCTTGAAGTGAGCTTGCTTGAGAATTTGCTCCGTTTGTGAGCTCTTTCATAGAGTCGGCTAGGATTTGGGCTTTTTCTTCGAGACTATGAGCTTGATCCAGGCTGGATTTGAGCATATTTGAAATTTGCTCGCCGAGAGAATTTATACCCACAGCTAGAGTGCCATTGTCGTCGATCCTTTTTGTAAAGTCTTGATTTTTAAAGCTTTCAAGCAGTTTTAGCAGTTCGACATTATTTTTGGCGATATTTTCTTTAAGGGCAACTTGAAGCTCTTTAAACGTATCTTTTAATTGATTTAGCGCCGGGTTTGGCGTGTTTGCATCAAGACTTGCCATAAAGTCACCTGATTTTATCTTATCTACAAAGCGATTTGCCTCTTTTATGAAGTTATTTTCAGCGGTCTTTGCAGATTCGATCTTAGCGATATTTTCGTTGATGAGCTCGGCCATAACGCCAAATTCATCTTTTGTCGTGACATCGGCTTTTACAGGCTCTTTTATCTCAAAATTTAGATATTTAAAGAAAAAGTTAAGCGCATTTGAGATAAAGCCAAGCGGCTTAAGGAATCGGCTGACTACAAATATCAAGATTGCAACGATCAAAACGATGAAAATGACTGATAGGACCGACTGGCTCAAAAGGACTTTATTTAGCACGGGCGTGTAGTCATTTAGTGAATTTCCGGAGCATACGAGCCAGTTTGCAGTAGGGTAAATTTCGCATGCACCAAGCTTTTGGTCATCTCCTAGCTCATAAAAATACGCCTTACCGCCGTTTTGCTTATACTCTTTTATAAACGTATCGATCGCAGCTTGCAGTTTTGGCTTTTTTGCCATTATGTAGTCTTGATTTGGATGATACACCAAGAGTTTTGAGTCTATGTCGGTTATGTTTATCGCACTGGTCGCAGACTCTTTTATCTGCGCGATATTTGAACTGATGTCGTCAAGATACATATCGCCAGAGACTACGCCCACTATCTGTCCGTTTATTTTTATCGGCGTAGTTATCGTGAGACTCCATTTGCCGCTTGACTGAGCTACGTATGGCGGAGTGAAGATGAGCCCGCCCTTTTCTACGGCTTGTTTATACCAGCCCTTGGTCCTAGCGTCGAAGTTATCTTTTTGTGGTGTTAAATTTACCACATTTGGCAACTGTCCTTTTTTGATGATGGCATCATAAATTTCGCCTGTATCCGCAAAGCCAACGTAAAATTCAGCCATATTTACAGCTGTTGCAGCGGCTAAAAGATCGCCTTTTAGCTTTTCTTTATCGTGCATAAGCTCTGGCTTGCTCTCGATATATCTAGCGAAATTTTCAACAGCCGAAACCTTGGTATCCAAAAACTCTTTGATGAAAATCGTCGCCGAGCGAGTCGATGACTCTTTGGCTGTTTTTGAAAATTCCAGTATGGTGCTTTGCGTATTTTCATAGCTTATCGTAGCGAATATAGCAAACGAAATCGTCAGCAAAACAAGGATTATAAGGGCTATTTTGTTAGCAACTTTTTTAAGCATCGTGTTCCTTAAGAGTAAAATTTTCGGCATTTTAGTTAAATTCATATTAAAAATAATTTAAATTTTATTTATAGTTTGTCTTACATCTATGTTTCAGTTTCAGAAAGCCAAATTTACGATGGTTTTACACTTGTTATGAAATTTCAAAAAGGACGGACCGAGCGATCCGCCCCATAATTTAAGCAAATTTCGGATCTTTAAAAGCCGTTAGCTCAGGGGCAATGCCTTTAAATTTCTCGATATTTACTAATGCCGTGTGTGCGATATTTCCATTTGCTAGTTTTGAAGATGGGATATCAATAGTCAAGACATTCGGACAACCGTTCTTACAGCAACCTTTTTCATCTGGATCATACCATGCGCCTTCGTTTATCTTTACTATATCTTCCCCAAAGTCATCGGTTAATATAGCTCCAGCTATTATCTCTCCTCGTTTATTAAAGACTCTTACTAAATCACCGTCTTTTATACCTTTGCGCTTTGCGACGTTTTTGTTTATCCAGATAGGCTCTCTATTATTTATAGCATAACGGTCACGCAAGCTCGTATAATTAAGCTGTGAATGTAGTCTATCCTCGGGATGAGAGGAGATCATATGAAATTCTGCCGGCTTATCTTTCATACCTAGCCATTCAACAGGCTCAAACCATGCAGGATGTCCCCAGCAGTCATCATAGCCAAATCCAGCTACGACATCAGAGTAAATTTCGATTAATCCAGACGGTGTTCCAAGTACATTTAGTATAGGATCTTCTCTAAATTTACCGTATCTTACATAAGTGTCACTCTCCGGTGTGGAAGCAAAAATAACAGGCTTATTTTCCGCCCAAAATTCATCAAAAGGCTTCATGTCGGTGGATAGATCCGGTACGGCCTTGACTTGAGCATAAGCGGCATCATAAAATTCTTTTATCCAATCCATCTCGGTTTTACCATTTTGAGTATATACCTCATAAAGTCCGTCAGCATAAGCTTTACAAAGATCACTAAAGACCTGATAGTCATCTTTTGCCTCTGCAAATTTTTCTACGACTTGCTTCATGGGTACTATGTGCATATTTGAGTACTCGCCACTCATGACTATGTCATTTCTCTCAAAAGAAGTCGTGATAGGAAACACAATGTCAGCCATTTTTGCCGTCGGCGTCCAGTAAATTTCATTTACGACTACGGTTCTGGGCTTTTGCATAGCCTTTGTAAGAGTATTTAGGTCTTGGTGGTGAGTCATAGGATTTCCGCCAGCCCAGTAGAAAAACTGGATATCAGGGTATGTTATTTTCTTGCCGTTATGATCTATGACTTTGCCAGGATGCAGCATAACATCGGCTATCCTTGGAGCCGGAAAGTTATACTTTTTAGTTTTTTCTATCCATGCTTGGACAGCTGGAGATTTATGAGTACCCGTAAATTTACCATTTTCATCAAAATTTCCTATATTACCTCTACTTATACCTGTTATCACACCACCTTTACACGTAGGAACTCCTCCGTTTGCATAATGATAACTAAGACCAAAGCCTCCTCCAGGTAGTCCGATCTGACCTATCATAGAAGCAAGAGTTATTAGCATCCAGTGAGGCTGCTCGCCGTGATGCGCTCTTTGCATGCTCCAACCAGAAATAAACATCGTGCGATTATCCATAAATTTATCCGCAAGCTCTCTTATCACTTCGGGTTTGACCTGGCAAATTTTACTCGCCCATTCTGGAGTTTTAGCTACGCCGTCACTTTTACCCAGCAGATACGGTAAAAATTTCTCAAAACCATAAGTATAGGTTTCTATGAAATCCTTATCATATTTTCCTGAGATATATAGATGATGGGCCATACCGAGCATCATCGCTACATCTGTATTCGGACGAGGGGCGATATGCTTACATTTATCATAATATTTGACTGTTTCGCTCCTTATAGGATCTATCACGACCACTTCTATATCTTTGCTTTTAAGCTCCTCAAAATACTTAAACCCAAGTTCATCCGTAGTAGTCCAAGCTATCTTTAATGTTAAGATAGGATTTGCTCCCCAAATGACCACGACTTTTGAATTTTCAAGTACGACAGGCCAAGAGGTCTGTTGTTCATAAACCTCGATGCTACCGACTACATGAGGCATCGTAAAGCTTACCGCTCCGGTAGAATAGTTTCCCATTGTAACGATAGCTCCACCTGTTAAATTCATA
The DNA here is from genome assembly GCF_000287855.1 of Campylobacter sp. FOBRC14. NCBI lineage: Bacteria > Pseudomonadati > Campylobacterota > Epsilonproteobacteria > Campylobacterales > Campylobacteraceae > Campylobacter > Campylobacter sp. FOBRC14. Next base: position 4,579 of record NZ_ALJJ01000008.1, read on the forward strand.
AACCTATGCAACAAAATAGTAGAACTATGAAAATTCCCACTTGATTTCCAGCCTTGAGATCCTGCATATATACTCTCGTCTCCATGTTCCTTTCTAGTTTTTTTAAGCTCTCTAGCTACTAGCTTTATCGCATCCTCGTATTCAACACGTACCCACTCATCGCGCCCGCGAAGCTCCGGTTTTGGACTATTTGGATTTTGTAAATAGCTTTTTCGTACCATCGGATACTTGATACGTGTTTTATAAACAGAATCTGCAGTATAATACTGAAGCGAATTATAAATTCCGCTTACCTTTTGGTATGGCTCGGACTTTACTATAATGCCATCTTTGACTGTAACGTTTAACATTCCCCAATGTGTAGCGGTCAAGACGGTCCCATTTCTAACTAAGCCCGAGCCTATATCCGACATCTGAGCACCTATCAAATTTGAAAATGCACTAAATTTACTAGCGATGGGCATAGCTCCCAAGATCGCACCATACTTTAGTATATTTCGTCTTTGCCTATTCATTTGATCTCCTTTAGTTTGACATCTTCTGAATGTTTTTGCAGATACTGAATAACAAGCCATTCGTCATTTTTCTCGATCGCCGTCCTGCTTAGCATGGATTGTAAAAGACCTGGCCATTGGTTAGCTTTAGAGTGCGACGGCTCGGGAAGCACATGGCAAATTCCACAATTTTCATTATAAATTTGCTCCGCTTTTACAAGCATAGGCTTTAGCTCATTAGTAAAATTATCTTTACTTGCATAAGCTACAACTTGCGCTTTATCCCATTTGCCACTCTTTCCTTTTTGCAAAATTTTAAATTCGATATTTGCTGTTTTTGAAAAAGCTGCGGCAATTACGCGCTGTGAATCGCTAAAGTAAATCACATTTGCTACACTTGGATTCACATATCCTGTGATAGTGAGCTTTACTCGGTCATTTTTTACAGATTCGATACTTACTGCATTAGTGGGAAGTAATCTACCTATGACCTTACTCGAGGATTCATCTATGTAAAGTGACTTTACGACATCGGTATAAGCCTCATTTTTGCCAAATAAAAAACAGGCAAAGATCATTAGTGCCAAAGCGCCTTTAAAAGCCATTGATTTCATTTTTCCTCCTTACGATTGTGTAATTGCAGATATTGAAATCTTAAAATATTATAGTGCTTGAAAAGTGCTCGTATAAAAATAAATTTAAATTTTATTAAATATAAAGATTTGCTATGGTTTTAAGATTTAAAAAAGGACGGACCGAGCGATCCGCCCCATAATTTAAGCAAATTTCGGATCTTTAAAAGCTGTCAGCTCAGGAGCTTTACCCTTAAATTTCTCGATATTTACTAATGCCGTGTGAGAGATATTGCCGTTTGCCAGCTTTGAGGTCGGGATGTCGATCGTTAGGACATTTGGGCAGCCGTTTTTGCAAAGCCCGCTCGCGTCAGGATCATACCACGCGCCCTCGTCGAGCTTGACGACACCCTCTTTTATATCATCGCTCACCACAGCGCCCGCCAGCACCTCTCCGCGCGCGTTATATACACGCACGAGATCGCCATTTTTGATACCCTTTTTCTTGGCATCTTTCGTGTTTATCCACACGGGCTCGCGATCTGCCACGGCGTAGCGATCCCTTAAAGCGGTGTTGCTTAGCTGCGAGTGCAGGCGGTCAGTCGGATGAGGGCTTAGCATGTGAAACTCTGCCGGTTTATTTTTCATGCCCAGCCACTCGATCGGCTCAAACCACATCGGATGTGCCTTGCAGTCGTCATATTTCATCGCCGCTATCGTCTCGGAGTAAATTTCAATCAGCCCTGATGGCGTACCGATAGCGTTTAGGATCGGATCTTCTCTAAATTCGCCAAATCTCACCCATGCGTCGCTTTCTGGCGTGCTGGCAAAATTTACCGGCTTGTTTTCCGCCCAAAATTCCTCAAACGGCTTCATGTCAGTCACCAGATCAGGCGTAGAGCTCACCTGCGCATACGCCGCGTCGTAATACTCCTTTATCCAGTCAAACTCCGTTTTGCCGTTCTCGGTGTAGGCGAGCACCAGCTTGTCTGCATACGCCTTGCAAAGGTCGGAGAAAATTTGATAATCATCCCTCGCTTCGGCAAATTTAGCCACGACTTGCTTCATCGGCACGATATTCATATTCGAGTAATCGCCCGTCATCGTGATGTCGTTTCGTTCATACTGCGTCGTTGTCGGGAAAACGATGTCCGCCATCTTTGCTGTCGGCGTCCAATACGGGTCATTTACGACGATGGTTCGCGGTTTGCGCCACGCTTTTACGAGAGTATTGATGTCTTGATGATGCACGAGCGGGTTGCCGCCGACCCAGTAGATAAAGTCGATGTCAGGATAGGTGATCTTTTTGCCATTATGGTCTATCACTTTGCCAGGATTTAGCAGTGCATCCGCGATGCGAGCGACAGGAAAGGCATACTTTGTTGCCTTTTGTAGCCAGCTTTGTCCCGTGCCTGCCGCACCTTTGGCGGCTTTACCGATAAACTGCCCGTGGCTGTCAAATTCGCCAAATGCCGTGCCGATGAAATTTCCTTGCTCGTCGAAATTCCCTACGCTGGAGCTGTTTATGCCGCCGATGACACCGCCTTTGCACGTCGGAGCGCCGCCGTTTGAGTAGTGATAACTAAGCCCAAAGCCCCCGCCAGGAAGCCCGATCTGCCCTAACATGGCTGCTAGCGTCACCATCGTCCAGTGCGCTTGCTCGCCGTGGTGCGCGCGCTGCATGCCCCAGCCACTCATCAGCATCGTGCGATTATCCATAAATTTATCCGCAAGCTCCTTTATGAGCTTTGCTGGCAGGTCGCAAATTTTACTCGCCCACTCCAAATTTTTAGGCGTGCCGTCGGTTTTGCCCAGCAGATATGGCACGAATTTATCAAAGCCGCTCGTGTATGTCTCGATGAAATTTTTATCGTATTTACCCGATGTATAAAGATAGTGGCACATGCCTAGCATCATCGCCGTGTCGGTATTTGGGCGCGGAGCGATCCAACGAGCCTTGTCAAAATACTGCACCGTTTGCGTTCTGACCGGGTCTATGACGATGACTTCGATGTTTGATTTTTTGAGCTCTTCAAAATACTTAAATCCCTGCTCGTCGGTGCTCGTCCATGCGATGCGAAGCGTGGAGATTGGGTTTGCACCCCAGATGACGACGACTTTTGAGTTTTCCAGCACCACAGGCCAGCTGGTCTGCTGCTCATAAACCTCGATACTACCGACTACGTGGGGCATTATGACCTGGCTAGCGCCCGTGGAGTAGTCGCCAAGAGAGCCCACGAAGCCGCCGCTTAGATTCATAAAGCGGTGAAGTAAAATTCGCGAGTTATGCACGTTGCCACTTGACTTCCAGCCGTAGCTGCCGGCAAATACGCTTTGATTACCCTTTTGTTTGCGTGTCTTTTTTAGCTCTCTTGCGACCAGCTTTATCACGTCCTCGTAGCTCACTCTGACCCACTCGTCACGCCCTCTTAGCTCTGGTTTTGGGCTGTCGGGGTTAGCTAGATAGCTTTTTCGTACCATCGGGTATTTGATACGGCTTTTATAGACCATATCGGCTGTGAAATTTTGCAGCGGATTTGAAATTTCGCTCGTTTTTTGTAAAGGCTCCGATTTTACTATGACACCGTCCTTGACCGTGACTTTTAGCATGCCCCAGTGAGCTGCGGTGACGACCTCGCCGTTTTTCACGAGCCCCGTGCCAAGCTCACTTGCGCTTAGTCCGACCAGGTCTGAAAGCGGGCTAAATTTCATAGCCACAGGCATAGCGCCAAGTAGCGCCGCACCTTTTAATAAATTTCGTCTTTTCTCGTTCATTTTATCTCCCTATTTTGAAAATTTAGGCTCGTTAAATGCGCTAAGCTTAGGAGCTACGCCCTTAAATTTCTCGATATTGACAAGAGCCGTGTGCGCGATGTTTGCATTTGTGAGCTTACTTGACGGGATGTCGTTAGTTAGGACATTTGGGCAGCCGTTTTTGCAAAGCCCGTTCGCATCAGGGTCATACCATGCCCCCTCAGCGAGCCTAGCCACGTCCTGCCTGATCTCATCAGTCACGATAGCGCCGGCTAGCACCTCTCCGCGCTCGTTATATACTCGCACGAGATCGCCATTTTTGACACCAAGAGCTTTGGCATTTTTGGTATTTATGACGATTGGTTCGCGCCCCGCGACGCTAAATTTATCCCTTAGTGAGGTTTGATTTAGCTGCGAGTGCAGGCGGTTACTAGGATGTGGGCTTACTAGATGTATCGAGGCTGGTTTGTCCTTCATACCTAGCCATTCAGACGGCTCGATCCACATCGCATGTCCTTTACAGTCGTCATAATTCATCGCCGCTATCGTCTCGGAGTAAATTTCAATCAGCCCCGATGGCGTGCCAAGAGGATTTAGGATCGGATCTTCTACAAATTCGCCAAATCTCACCCACTCTTCGCTCTCTGGCGTGGCTTCAAATTTTATCGCCTCGTTTTTGCTCCACCATTCGTTAAATTCAGGCATGCTGATACCTAAATTTGGGTTGCCATTTACGGCTTTTGCCGCTAGGTCGTAGCACTTTTTGACAAAGTCAAGGTCGCTCTTGCCGCCCTCGGTGTAAATTTCAACCAGCCCGTCGGCATAGGCTTTGCAAAGATCAGAGAAAATTTGATAGTCGTCTTTGGCTTCAAACTGCTTCTCAACCAATTGCTTTATCGGGCTTATGTATTGATTTGAATAATCGCCCACCATCGTGATGTCGTTTCGCTCGTATGGCGTCGTGACAGGGAAAACTATGTCCGCCATCTTTGCCGTCGGCGTCCAATACATCTCATTTACGACGATGGTTCGAGGCTTTTGCCACGCTTTTACGTTTTTGTTGATGTTTTGCTGATGATTTATCGCATTTCCGCCCGCCCAGTAGATGAAGTCGATGTCAGGATACTTTATCCTTGTGCCGTTGTGATCTATCGTTTTGCCCGGGTTTAGTAGCATGTCGGCGACTCTGGCGACCGGGATAGCAGCATGAGAGAGCTCGTCAAGCTCCTTTTTTAGCTTTTCGTCCGCCACGTCTTTTGCGTAGCCGATAAATTTATCATCTTTTATCACGCCGATGTCGGCTGGGTTCATACCGCCGATGACGCCGCCAAGCGCGGTCGGTACGCCACCGCCTGCGTAGTGATAGCTAAAACCAAAGCCACCCCCTGGCTGACCGATCTGTCCTAGCATCGCCGCGAGCGTGACAAGCATCCAGTATGGCTGCTCGCCGTGATGAGCGCGCTGCATAGCCCAGCCGCCCATTATCATCGTGCGGTTTTGATAAATTTTAAGCGCGAGCTGCTTTATCGTCTCTTCATCGATGGTGCAAATTTCGCTCGCCCATTTTGGCGTTTTTGGCGTGCCGTCCGTTTCGCCCAGCAAATATGGCAAAAATTTCTCAAACCCAACGGTGTAGTTTTCTAAAAATTCCTTGCTGTAATTGCCCGTTTGATAAAGATGATACGCCATGCCAAGCATCATCGCCGTATCGGTATTTGGACGCGGAGCGAGCCATTTTGCCTTGTCAAAATATTTGCCAGTCTCGCTTTTAACCGGGTCTATGATGATGATTTCTATGTTTGATTTTTTAAGATCCTCTAGGTATTTTAAAGCCATCTCATCAGCGGCTGTGTAGCCAACGCGTAGCGTCGTCACCGGGTCGCTTCCCCAGATCACGACTACTTTTGAGTTTGCCAGCACCGAATTCCAGCTGGTTTGCTGCTCATAGACCTCGATACTGCCGGTCACATGCGTCATTATGACCTGCCCTGCTCCTGTGGAGTAGTCGCCAAGCCCGCCTACAAAGCCGCCCGTTAAATTCATAAAGCGGTGCAAAAGCGTCGTGGAGCTATGCACGTTGCCACTTGATTTCCACGCAGGAGACTTCGCATAGACGCTACTTAGTCCCTTTTGTTTGCGCGTCTTTTTTAGCTCTCTTGCGACCAGCTTTATCGCGTCCTCATATCGCACGCGCACCCACTCGTCACGCCCTCTTAGCTCTGGTTTTGGGCTATCGGGATTTGCTAGATAGCTCTTTCGCACCATCGGGTATTTTACGCGAGCTTTGTTATAAACTAGTTCCCCAGTGTAATCCTTAAGTGGATTTTCTAGCTCGCTTAGCGTCTGAAACGCTTTTGAGCCAACGATCTTGCCGTCTTTTAGCGTGGCTTTCATCATGCCCCAATACGCAGCCGTTAGCACTTCGCCGTCTTTTACGAGCCCTGTTTTTATCTCATCGCCAAAGGCAAATGTGGTCAAATTTGAGCTCGCCGCGACGCTAAGCAGTGCACTGGTCTTTAAAAATTTTCGTCTTTTCTCGTTCATTTTTCTCTCTTTTTTACTTATGAGTGCTTTGTGGTTAAATTTAAAGCACTTTGACTTCTTTGCAAAATTTGCCAGAAGCGACTTTTAGCGGCAAATTTGGTTAGAATTTGCGCTAAATTTGCTATTTTTTATCTACATTGACATCGCTTGAATGCTTTTGCAGATACTCTATGACGACCCATTGATCCTCTTTTTGGATCGCCGTGCGATTTACCATCGATTTTAGCAGGCTTGGCCATTGATTTGCGTTGTAATGCGTCGTAGCGTGCAGTCCGTGGCACACACCACAGCTTTCTTTATAAAGCGTTTCGCCTTTGTTAAAAAGCCCTTTTAGATCGCTCGTAAAGCCGTCTTTGCTCGCATAAACGATAGTCTCAACCTTGTCCCATTTACCGTCCTTGCCTTTTTGAAGCACCTTTATCTCGGGGTTTGCCGTCTTTGAAAACGCTACTGCGATGACGCGCGCAAAGTCGCTAAAATACACGACATTTGGCACGGCCGGGTTTTGATAGCCCTGCACTGCGAGCTTCACTCTATCGCCGCTGGTTTGCAGAATTTTAACGGCATTTGTTGGCAGCAGCCTGCCGATAGACTTCGTGCTAGTCGCGTCAGCATAGACGTCCTTCACGCCCTCGCTATACATCATATCTGCCCCAAAGAGCGAACACGCCAAGAGCGCGGATAAAACTAACTTTTTCATTTTTCTCCCTTAAAGATGGTTTGGTGTTTCAAAATTTTATCTAAAAAGGCATGATGAAAGTATGATTTTTTATCTTAGGAAGTAAAATTAATTTTTTAAATTTATATTTTAGGCTAGTAGTCGCTCTTTACGAAAGTGAAATTTTAAAATTATATAATGCTTTTGGCTGGAAATTTGAGCTGACCAGGGTTAAATTTAGCTATTATGGCTACCTTAAATCCACATTAAGGTATTCGTTTAAAGAATTTTATCAAGGGTGGAGCGCTATTTTTTAAATTTGGCTGAATGTAAATTTACCCGTCCGCCCGCGCTCCTTTACCAAAAAGTGTAGGGGCTAAATTTAACCCCAAATTTAAGCTTCAAGCCGTGCTAATCGGCGCTGTAAGCCTCCAACATATCAAACGTCGGAGCGAAAAACAGCGTACCGGTCTTTGGCGTACTGTAATCAAGCAGCCTGTCGTAGTTGCCCTTTGGCTCGCCGATAAACATACTTTCAAGCATCATTTCAAGCGTAGAAAACGTGCGTGCATACGCGATGAAATACGTTCCCACTTCGCCGCCCGCCATGAACGGCATATTGTCTCGCACGACTTTTTTATCATCGCCCACATTTGCCGCAGCCGAGTGCGAATTTGAGGGTTTTTCACTCTCGCTCATTTCGATGTCACTATGCTTGTAGCGTCCGATTATCTTTTCTTGCTCGCTTACTGGTAGCTTGTTCCACTCACTCATCGGGTGGATGTATTTTTGCACGAAGAGATAGCTACCGCCCTTAAATTTCGCGTCCTCATCGCCTACTTTGGCATAGATGTCTCTGTCCTCGCCTTGCGGATTTTCCGTGCCATCGACAAAACCGATGATCGCCCTGCCGTCCCAGTATCTAAAGCCCTGCACCTCCTCCACGCATGTCGCGACGCCGCTTAGGACGTCTTTTACGTGCGTTGCCATGTCAAAGCAAGCGCTCGTGCAAGTGGCTCTGATGTGGATATGGATGTCGCCTTTTGTCGAGACCGCCGTGTGCTTTTCACCGATGACAGGCTTAAAATTTATAAGCTCCTTTGGTAGCGGAGTCGGCATGTCAAGTAGCTTCCACGCGTCATGCCCTACGCCTAAAACACAGCTCACGTTCGCATCGCCAAATCTCACTTTGGCAGTCTTGTTTAAATTTATCACGAGTCCGCAAAGCCGCTCAAAGCTACTTTTACAGGCGTTTTTGTCCGCTGTGAAATTCCACACCATAAAGATCGTATTATCACCCGGTGCATCGGTGACGTTTTGAGATCTAAAATCCATTTTTACTCCTTAAATTTAAGATTAATTTTAAAATCATTTAGCCCAAAGACCGTTTCAAAGCTCGCTGTCCGTTTGGCTTACCTGAAATTTTATCACTAAAATTTTAAACATAAGTTATTTTGTTCGCCGTTCTTAGATTTTCTTGCGATAAATTTAAGCGATACCCCATACCTTGGGCTTGACGCACTAAAAGCCAAAGGCATAACGACCTTTGACGAGTGGGCGAACCTTTATGGCAAGGTAGAAAGCAACTTTGAGATAAACGCAGCCGGCAAATACGTGCAAAAGGAAAGATTTGCAAAATTTGAAAACCTACCAGAGCTGATGCGCGAATACGGCAAATTTGCAGATATCATCACAAACGACGATGTCAAAGCCGATCTGGCAGCAAAAGGGGTGAATAACTTCGTGCCGCCTATTGAAAAGATAAAAGTCATAGCCCAAATAAGCCCAGAGCAAGAAAGTTATACAAAGGAGCTACTGGATAGATACGAGGTGCTTGATAAAAAGCTTCCGGGATATGAAAGCGACAACTATCTAAATATAACAAACGATGCAAAAAAGGCAAGCCTTGACATGAGGACGATAAATCCAAATCTGCCAGACTTTGAGGGCTCAAAGGTAAATCTAGCCGTAAAAAACGTGATAGATGAGTATCACAGATATGATGATACCAAAGGCACGCAAATCATCTGCTGCGATCTATCGACACCAAAACTAAAGCAAAAACAAAGAGCGCAACTTGAAGAGCTAAAGCAAAGAGCGCTAAGAGGCGATGAGGAGGCAGAGGCGAAGCTGGAGGCAAAGGCTGCCGAGGGACTAAGGCTGGATGATAAATTTAGCGTGTATGAGGATATGAAAGAAAAACTGATAAAGCAAGGCATACCTGAAAACGAGATAGCTTTCATCCACGACTACGATACTGCGGACGCAAAAGGCGAACTGTTTGCAAAGGTAAATAGCGGCGAGGTGAGGATAGTTTTTGGCTCTACTCAAAAGATAGGCACCGGGGTGAATATCCAAGAAAGAGTGAGTGCACTTCACAATATCGACGTGCCTTGGACGCCAGCAGCACTCGAGCAAAGGCAAGGCAGGGTAGAAAGGCAAGGAAACAAACTGCTTGATGAAAAGCAAAATTTCAAGGTCAAGGTATATGACTATGCAACAAAAAAGATGCTCGATGCGATGAACTGGGAAAAGATAGAGCAAAAAAGAACATTCATAGCCCAAATCAGAAAAGGTGACATCGCTCAAAGAAGTGCAGAGGATATCAGCGACGATGTAGTAGATGCAGCTACTATGAAAGCGTTAGCTAGCGGAAACCCGGACATTTTAAAGGAGATCGAGCTAGCCGGCAAGATAAAAGAGCTGGACGCTGAAAAAAGACGCTTTATGCAAGCAAACATCAATGCAAGCTACAAGATGAAAAACCTACAATCAAACATAGACTACTATCCAAAAGCCCTAGAGGAGACGAGAGCGGATATAAAAGCCATAGAGCCAAGGAGCGAAAAGGAAAATTTCGTCAAGATCGCAGATAAGGAGTATAGCTTCAAGGATAGAGGCCAAGCTATCGCTCAAATACTAAAAAGCTTGCCGTATTATGACGGCAAAGAGGTAAGGCTCGGCAGCTACCGCGGATTTGAGATAGTGGCCCAGAGGCGTGGCGGTGTATATGCCTTTGCGCTTGAAAACGAACGCAGCTATGCGCTAGCAAGTATAAAGCTTGGCGAGATAACGGAGGGGCTTTTTACAAGGTTTGATAACGTGCTAAAAAATATCCCGAGTGAAATTTCAAGGATAGAAAAGAGAGCCATAGAAGATAAAAAAGAGCTCGTATCTCTAAAAAAGAACGAAAACAAAGGCTTTAGCAAAGAAGCCGAACTAAGAGAAGCGATAAAAGAGCATGACGAGATCATAGCAAAGCTAAAACAAAGCGACGCGAACAATGAAGTCATTTTAAACGCAAACATAGCTCCGCTTGCAGCGCTACTTGGCTTTAAAAAAGATGAGGACAGCGAGGACGGATATAGCTTTGACGGCACAAAAGCCGTGATAGCTACCCTGCTAGGGCTTGGCGCCATAAAAATGGCAAAGATGAAATTTAGCGGCGATGATATAAAAAGGCTGGCGCTAAATGCTAATAACGGACTAAAAAACTCTCTGGCAAGAGTGCTAAATATCACCAAGCTGGATAAAGAAAAAAGAGGGATTTATAATGTGACTTTCAATAAAAAGAAAGCCACTTATATCAAACAAGACCTTGATGATGTGGATAGTGCTTTAATAAGATATAAAAGAGGCGATAGGCGCGATGGTGCTAAGCATATAAAAATAAGGCATTTGACAGATAAAGATCAAGAAGGGTATGTGACAAACGACGAGCTTTTAAATGTCGGTAAAAATATGCGTGAGTTTTTGGCTAAATATAAAGAGCCTTTTATAAATAAGCGCAATGCAAGAATATACGAGTGGGAAGATAAAAACGGTGTGAGATTTAGGCTTGTGGTAAGTAATAAAACCGCAGGGACGTCTTACACGACTGAATTACCTCGACCTGCGGTTTCTGATGAAATTATAACCTTTTATTCTGACAGAAACCTTAACGAAAAGATGACTTTTGAAAATCCTATATTAAGGGGCGAGAAGTGATGAAAACAGAGCAAAATTTAAAGGATAAAATATGCTAAGCATAGATCAACTAAAAGACATACTAGAAGAAGCCGTTCAAAAAAATGCGGCAAGCATAGCCGAATACCGCCTAGCAAAGAGATACTATGGAGGAAAACAACTGCCAAGCGATGTGATATCCATACTAGAGGAAAGAGGACAGCCGCCTATACATGAAAATATCCTTGCCATGCTTATAGAAAAGATACAAGGCTATAAAGACATGTCAAGGCAAGATACCGAAGTCATCGGCAGGCAAAAGGCGGACCGCGACATGGCGCTGGTGCTTGGCGACATCATCAAGGCTATCAGCGATACACTTGAGTTTTCACGCCAAAAAAAGCGAAACGATGAAAATTTACTGCTTGGACTTGGCGTGGCCGAGGTATGGATCAAAGAGCTTGACGCGAGCGATGAGTGGGGCAAGAAAGAAAAGGCTATCACAGTTAGCACCATACCCTCTGATATGTTTTATATAGATCCATATTCTTGTGAGGAGGACGCAAGCGATGCGAAATACTTCATCAAGCTCATGAGTATGGACTTTGAGGATGCGAAAGTATATTTTGGCCAAAAGGCAAATGCACTAAAGCTAAACATCATCTCAAGATATAGAAAGCGCGTGAATATATATGAATTTTGGATCAAAGAGCCCGATAGCCAATCTCAAAACGGCTATACGTGGAATAGATACATAATGGGCGATACCTTGGTGCTACTTAGATACGAGAAAAGCCCATTTGCAAACGGTATGCACCCTTTTGCCGTCTGCAAACTCAAAATCGATGATGAAAACAGATGGTATGGCTTTTTTAGAAACCTTAAACCTCAAATAGATTTTATAAATTTTGCCGAGAACAGAATGGCAAATATGATAGGCAGCTCAAAGATACTCTATGAAAGCGACGCGGTAGATGACGCAGATACTTTTGCAAAAGAGATAAATATCGATAATGCGGTAGTTCGCGTAAAAAACGGAGCTCTAGCAGATAAAAAAATAGAGATCGTAAATAATCAGCCTCAAATCTCAAATCTAAGTGCAAAGGTAGCGGACGCTAGAGCTACCGCGCAACGCCTCAGCGGACTAAATGACGAGACGCTGGGGCTTGCGGTAAATCGCCTAAGTGGCTCAGCCATAGAGCAGCGAAACAATGCCGGTATAGTGAGCCTACAAGGCTTTTTAAGCGCGAGTGCTGCAATGGATAAGATGATATTTTTAAAGGCGATCGATCTCATCACTCGCTATTTCGATGCCGAGCAGGTATTTAGAATAGTCGAAAAGGACAACGCCGAAAGGTATTTTACGATAAACGAGAAAGAAAGAGATGCAAACGGCGATGTAAAGATCAAGGACGGCAAAGCGGTCGTGAAAAACAAAATCAAGGTCGGCATGTATGACATCAGCCTAAATCTAGTGCCGCATGTCAAGACTAAACGCGAGGATATCCTAAAACACTGGGCTGAAATCATCAAAACTATCACGCCGATAGATCCAAACATGATAAAACGTCTAATACCGCTGATGCTTGATGATAGCGACAGTCCTATCGCAAGAGATGTCAGGGAGATGATGATAGCAGACGACCAACAAGCCTCGAAGCAAGCCAGCCCAGCCGAACAGCTGCAGATGCAAAACATGCAGCTTGACTTGCAGCTTAAGCAGGCAAAGATACAAAATTTAAAGGCCGATGCTCTCAAAAAGATAGGCGAGGGAAAAGAGGAGATGGGTAGAGCGAGGGGATAATGCCAGCTGTCAACTATCAGTTGGCAGCTACTTGTAAAAATTTACATTAGTCAAAAATTTCGCTATGACTACCGACTTCGACGCAAGTCAGGGTCAAAATATCATCTTGTTTTTTATAAACGAGCAATCAATTTTGTTTAGTGGCTTCTTGATCGTCATTATTTAGCTTCTTAAAAGCTCTTTTTAAGCTTTTGGTATAGGCTATATCAAGCATTTAGGCTTTTCTCGAAATCATTAAAATTTTTAAAAGTTTCGACCTCGCCATTTTTAACTTCTTTGATAGCTTTGTCTAGTCGAGATGGCTTTTTGTGCTCCACGACGTCGATATTTGCAAATTTAGCCATTTGTTTTACAAGCTCGATGAATTTATTATCTGAAGTTTTAAATTCTAGGCTAATTATTATTTTTGTTTTCCTTATCTTTGTCCCGCTAAAGCTCTACTGGCTGCGTTGGCAAGAAAGGCCGAGCGGTTAGAGGCTACCTTATCGATCGCTTCTAGCAAGCTTTTAGGGAGTGAGATATTCACTCTTATAGTTTTCGTCTCGGGCTCACGGATGAAATCACCTCTCTCCAAATCGGTTTGAATAACGAATTTAAACGCCTCTTTGACATCAGCTATCGCCTCGGCTTCGCTCTCGCCATCGCCCATTACATAAGGGTAGTCTTTATATCTCGCAAAATATCCGCCACCCTCTTCTTTGGTGAGTTTTTTTACGATGATTTCATAAGGCAAATTTAGGTAGTAGTTCAAATCTTTTTTCATTTTTCATCCTTTAGCGCTTTTAATACGTTTTTTACATAAAGTGGCTTTATAGGGCGTTTATATGGCACTGTTATACGCTCGCCGCCCTTTCTGAACTGCCAATGAGACGAACCGTTGTTTAGAGCCTCCCAGCCGTCACTTTCAAGCAAATTTTTAAGCACCTCAAATCTTACGTTTTTTGGGTTATTTTCAAGTTCTTGTATCAGTTTATCTCTTTTACTCAACGCCTAGCCTTTTTAAGTATTATACACACGGCTTTTAAATATGAGCTTAAAAATTTAATATTTCTGTCTAGCTTTAGGGCTCTATGAGTTTGCCCTCGGCTACAAGGTCTAAGTTCCATACCGTTCTAGCCTCGTCTTCATCTGTGTAGCAGTATGCGGTCCTGTCAAAGGTTTGCCAGCCTTTTACTTTCAACTTATACTTCTTATTGATATAGTTTAGTATGACTTTTATGCTGTTGCTTGCATAGTTTCCTTTATCTTGCTCTCTACTCATCATTCCGTTGGGTCCGTAATGAACCTTAGTTAAATTCCAAATTTTCATCGTTCGTCCTTTCGTTAAATTTAGGGGCAAAGCCCCTATCATAAATCAAGAATTTGCATATAGCGTTTAGATGTCTCGTGCGTGCCCTCTTCCCATGCGAGTATCTTTTTCTCTCCATCTACTGATATGAGCTCCCAGTCGGCTACGGTGACGCCAAAGCTTTCTTTGAAGTAGTTTTCGTTGAGCCAATATGTTGTTGCATCATCAATGGGCTCATCAAGGAATTCGACCTCTATCTCGTCCTCTATGAGACCGATAGTCTTTGGCTCGTGTAAATAGCCATTTCCATCATCAAGCGCGATAGTTTCATCAAAGCCTCTCATATATTCATCTTCGTTTGCCACTTCCATATGTATAGCTAGGCCGTCCGCTTCTATGACGAGAAATCTTTCGTCGCTTTCAAAGTCGCCATCTACGAGTATCTCTTTTGATATCTTTTTGATGAAGTCAAAATCCTCAAAAGTATCGGCGTCTATGTCTTTTGCATCGATCTGCTCTATGCTCTTGCCAGCAAACACTTCCGAGACTTTATCAAGCGGTATGAGATAGATGCGTGCACCATAGATGTCGTATCCTTTTTGAACCTCTCTTTTTTTCATATATAGGTATTCAGGGCGCTCTCCGCCAAACTCAGTGCCTGATAGGTTTAGAATTTTGTAAAGTGTCATTTTCATATCCTTTAAAATTTGATAAAATAAAGGCTCTCTAAATTTAGAGAGCAACTTTGCGGCGAGATGGTAGCTTGGTAGGCAGCGTCTCGCCGTCTTTCATATCTTCAAACGCCAAAAGCACCAATTCGCTACCCTTGACGAACTCATAATAGCGCTTGTGCTCTTTTGAGCTTATCACGCCGCGGCGAAGCATGTAGCCGCTAGCCTCTAGGCTTAGGGCGATTTGTTTCGTTAGCTCTTTCATTTTTTATTCCTTTCATTTAATTCATAATGTAATTATACATTTTAAATTATTAAAAATGACTTAAATTTATCATAAATAATTAAAAATATTACATTAAGAATTAATTTTGTATAATTTCAAGTGTAAGGAGTTAAAATGGAAATAGGAGAATTTGAAAAACTGCTGAAGCAAGCAGGGCTAACTAAAAAAGAATTTGCAAATTTGACCGGCATGAACTACAATAGCGTCGTGAACTGGGGAACGAAAAATACCTATGCGCAGTGGGTAGAGCCGTTTTTGACCGCCTACATCAAGGCAAAGAAGTATGACGAACTCATAAAATCCGTGAAATCCGCCGTATAATTCACACTGCTTTGCTTTGTCTGCTCGCCTCACCACGCCCTGCATTTCGCGCCTGCTTTACTTCTCTTCTTAGCCACGCGCCGCTTTCGTGCTTGCTTTACTCTCCTCTTGACCGCTCGCTTCACGTACTGCCCACCGCACCCTACCGCGCCACATTTTACCGGCCGCGTGCCACATGTGAGATTTTAGCTTGCCTTGCAGGCTACGCCCGCCGTCATTTGCGTCTTTGAGGCTGTTTTTACGGTCCTTCGCTTAGCTTTTTGGCTTTTAGATATAGAAATTTGGCTGTTTTTATACCAAAATTTGCGTGCGGATTTGAGTTTTTAAAGTCGTTGCAATTTTTGCAAGCGGGTTTTGGCGAGGGTTCTGGCGTGAAACATAGATCGAAAGAGTGAAATTTTAGCTTGCATGCTTTTGCCGGAGTTTAGACCTGCGTGGGTCACAGGCAGAAAAGTAAGTGCAGGCTTAAAGAAAGCTTTGACAAAACGGGTCGAAACAAACGCCGTCGTGTCAATTACCCTACGGAACTGGCAAAGCAAACGCCGATATAGACGCATTTTATAGGCTGGGCTTTGGCACAATCGGGCAAAATCTGTGTCGCAACGAGATAAATTTAAGAGGAATTTAAGGTAAGGATACACGCGCTTATGGCTTGGCTATCTGGCTTTTTGCTTTTGGGTTTTAGGCTTTGGCCGAGCGGATTTATTAGACCGCCTGCTGCGAGATCGAAATTTGCCCCTTTTTGACAGGGCCTATTTTTCGTTGGTCGCGGGGGGGGTCCAAGACCCACGGAGAAATAAATTTAACCCTAACGCTCGTTCATACAATAGTTTTAAATTTTGAAGTTCTTTGCAAAAGCTACCATGGATTTTTAGTGCCTTTCTTGCCGGTATATGGATTGTAGTTGCCCTTTGTAGAGTAGTTGTTTAGCTTCGTTTTATCACGATTTGTGCGGTAATGTGGGGCGACGTAGCTTCCGTTTTTCCTGATATGCCCGCCAACAAAGTGAGAGCCATAAGCTAACGCAAATGTGGGGGCCAGTAGCACTATGATAAAAACAAAGATAAAAAGTTTTTTCATGTTTAACTCCTAAATTTAAAATATAGCAATCATTTACTCATTCGTTTATATTCTGTGCAGCCACCTTGAAATCCATAATCACAAGCCAGACCAAAAAGCCTCTTGGCTTCTTTTGTGCTATATCTTACGCACTGCCCACTTAGATACGCATAACCTAGCAAGAAGCAGGATTGGTCATCCTTTTTGTCGCAATAATCTCTTAAAATTTTCAATCCATCCTTGCATTGTCCATCAAAAATA
This sequence comes from Campylobacter sp. FOBRC14, assembly GCF_000287855.1. Classification (NCBI taxonomy): domain Bacteria; kingdom Pseudomonadati; phylum Campylobacterota; class Epsilonproteobacteria; order Campylobacterales; family Campylobacteraceae; genus Campylobacter; species Campylobacter sp. FOBRC14. Next base: position 21,236 of record NZ_ALJJ01000008.1, read on the forward strand.
AGCTCCTCACCAAGTGCAGAAGGCGGCTCAAACGGATTAAGCTCATAATACTTTTTAAAGTATTTAATCGCCTTTTGGGATTGCGGAACGGGCTTTTCTTTTGTGAAAAAGCATGCTTGTAAATCGTTGCGCTCTCCTTTTGGTGCAGCATAACAAAAGCCTAAGTTTAAGCAAAACCTAGACAAACCCCTATGACAATATTCATCAGCCTTATTTAGACGATCATAATCGTCTTTTATGGCATACAAGATTTCATAACATGCGCTTTAGTCGTCTAAATCACATGCCTTTACCATATATTGCTCTTTTAGATGTTTAAAGTTTTGTGTAATTTCACTAGATTTAAAATCATCTATAACACCTGCGAATAAATGACAAAGCGTAGCGTTGTTTTCAGTATCACACTTATATTTTAATCCGTCCATAAGTATTTTTAACGGCTCTTTTGCTTTTTGTATCTCTTTTTGGCGATCATATATTGCCACAGCAAGGGCACAGTCTGCTATATCGTGACTTTTTATGCAGCTTTGTGAAATTGTCTCTAAAATTTTTTTATGCGCTTGTGCTTCATCGTATTTTTTAAGTAGCTTGGTTCCTTGAGCTTCATATTTTAAAAGCGTATTGTTAAAAAATAGCTGCACATCGCTATCGAAATCAACATGTGCGTTAAGACTAACCCACATAAATGTGGCAAAAGCAAATAAGGTTTTATAAAATTTCATTGATCTCCCTTAAAATTCTGCTTCTTTCACTTTTTTTAGCCTTTCAATAAGCGTTATCAGCTCGGCTTCGATTTTCGGCGTGCGATACTCTTCATAAAGCTGGCAAAACTCTGCCAAAGTTTTATCTATCGGCATCCCCTTAAACCCGTTTATGGTATTGTTGTCGCCTTTTAAAACGATACCATTGTTGTTGCCATTGACAAGTATGTCCATATCCACCCCTAGTTTTTTAGAAAATTCTGAAAATCTTTTTTTTGGAATACTCCCTTTGGCTTTCCAGCCGTCCAAAGTTCCATAAGGAATTTCCAATATTTTTCCAAGTTCTCTATCAGTTTTTACGCCCAATAAGAGCCTTATCTTTGATAGGACTTCTTCTGCTTCTGTCATAATTTACTCCTTATCAAAGTAAAATACTTGACTTTATTATAAAAAGGAAGTATAATTCTTTTAAAATTACCAAAAGTTACTAAAATTATACCAAAAAACTTAAAAAGGAATAAATATGCAAGGATTAATAGTAAAAATAGATGCGAGAAAGATGATATTGGAGTTCGGAAATATAAGCAATTTCGCAAGACAAAACAACCTACCTAAATTTGCTATTTTCGATCTACTAAAGAAAAAAGACAAGCCAGTGTATTTTTTTCATAATTCACAGATAAAGCAAACTTACGACAAATTACGTCAAATGGGCTACGTCATCGAGTAGCCCTCGTGCGCTGTAATGCCCCTTATTGAAGCTGCGAGGGGGTTTTAGAGCGCACGAGCTCATAAGTGTAAAAATGGTAGCTCTGCATCCGGTGCAGACAAACACGCGATATTTTACTTAGCATTGTTGATTTGTGATTAGGTTGGCGGCTGGTAAGTTCGCGGTAACGGCTTTTTGGTCGCCTAAATAAATTTAGCCGAATGTGTAAAATTTTAAATATTTGGCTAGACCACTAAGGCTTACTAGCTTTAGCGGGCGTAAAAGCAAAGGATGAACGATGGCAAGACTTTTAGCAGTGCCATGGCGCATAGTGAGCGACGAGAGAGTTAGCGACGAGGCAAGGATACTGTTTTTACATATCGCCAAGATCGCAGACGATGACGAGGATGATATCTGCCATGCAAGCGACGAGGAGCTAGCCTCGGCAATGGGCGTAGATAGTATAAAAAAGCCCTTTGAGGAGCTGAAAAAGGCTAGATATATGATCGTCGATGAAACCAGCGAGGGACGAAGTCTAAGGCTAAGGTATGACGTGGCGCTTGACTTTTTAGAGGCTGCAGGATACCACGAAGCCGTAAAAGGCTGAAAGATGGCAAAGACTATCAGCAAGCCAGAGCGGCTTGAATTTGACATGACGCTTAGCGGTAGGGCGAAGTTTTTCTACTCCATGCTCGTAAAGCTCTCAAAAAACGATGAGGAGTGCTGCGTAGCGTCAAATCAATATTTGGCTAATAAGTGCGGATGCTCGACAAAGACGATAATGAGGATACTAAGCGAACTAGAGGATGGCGAATATATAGGCATACTATATAAAAATATAAATAACAAGAGCGGTAGGAAAATTTTTACTAAAATCGACCTATTTCTTAAGTATCAAAAAGATATAGAAGTTGAAAATCCGTCGGACATTTTTGACGCACGAATGTCTCACGAAATGTCCGACGACTATCCTATTATATGTAATCATGTAAATTTAAAAGAAAATATAAAAAGAAAAGTCGAAAAAAATTCAAAATTTGACGAGCAAATTTTAGATGAGCTTAAAGATATCAAAAAAGAAAATCCAGCTCATTTTAAAAGCAAGCAAAAATCCGTAAATCAAGTAAATATCTTCAACGTAGTCTTACCTAAGAGCGTAAATCCTCAAATGTGGGCGGACTTCGTGGCAATGCGAAAAGAGAGCAAACACCCTCTGACGCAGACGGCTGCAAAGGCGATCGTAAATAAGCTAAGCACATTTGAAGCGCAGGGGCTAGATTGCAACGAGATATTAAATACCTCGATATGCAACAGTTACAGAGGAGTTTTCGCGCCCGTTAAGCAAAAAGTCTCAAATGTGGGGCGCGGTGCAGAGGAGATAAGCAACTACATACGCTCAAAGGTGATGCACGAGAACTTCGACCCCGTAAAAGCTATGCGAGAGGGCATAGACGAGCTGGTCGACGGTAGAAAGGTCGCCTTTGGAAGTGTCGGCGGTAGAATGAGGTTTTACTTTGTAAATTAAAGCCTACGTAAGGGGATCAAATTTACACGTGATCAAACGAAAGAGATAAAACTAGAGGGAAAACACGTCCATAATTTTATCTCTTCTTAAAACGGCTCTAAATGAGTTTTTAAAAATTTAGATGTGAGCGAAGCTAGATGACAAAGCATATTACAATATGCTTTGTTTAGCGTAGCGAAAAGTAATTTTACGAAAGGAGAGGTCATGAACCTAGCTATGGATGTCACAAACAAGGGCGATTTTAATGCCTTTGAGATGGGGCTGCTGTCCGAGCTGATATCAGCAGTGCCTAATCATAGGCAAAGCGAACTGGCAAAGATGCTCTTTTGCGATACGGACGGATTAAATAGACTACGAAACGGCGTCATAACGATGCCCATGGTAACACATTACGTCAAAAAGACGTTAAAGCGAGAAGCCAAAGATAGAGCCGCGATCGTTTATGAGGATTTTAGAAACGGGGCGGACATAAAGCTTTTTAGCGATAAAGAGATGAAAGAATACGACACCCTCGGTATAGGCGACGGCTTTAGGCAAAAGATAGCCGAAAGGATCTATCACAATCTAGCAAGTGGTGTGCTCGAGTGTTTAGACGGAGCGACAAATAAGTAGCATAGAGGCGCTGCAAATGCAGCTAAACGAGATAGGCGAAAAGCTAAACAAACTACTTTTTGAGGTGATGAAAAACTCAAGCATGCTTGTAACCTTAGCCGATGCAGCAAGGATACTGGATCTAAGCTACTCGGGGGGCTTATAAGAGACTGATAATGGAGGCAAATTTTGAACCTCAAAAGGAGATATTTTTTAGGATAGGCAAATGGTATGTGAGCTACGAAGCGATAAGCAAACTAAAATCCAAGCTTTGGTAAAATCTCAATCGTCAAATAAGCAAGTCGTTTCCGATAACAAAGGAGACGAAATGACAAATCACGCATACATACGCGGGAATATGGTTTGGGTAGATGCGACGTTTGAGGGTAAAAGATATAGGGTCAGCACAAACAAGAAAGCGGACAAATTCAATCTTGCTTGGGCCAACAAACACTATATCGAAATAATTACAAGGCACATCGTATCGAAAAAGGAAAGCGAAAAAAGGACGCGTCAGGAGACAGCAAATTAAATGAGTTTGCCGACAAGCGTTTAGAGGCCTACGAGGGCAGAGTGAGATTTTTAACTCATAAAACCTACGTAAGAGACTTTCAGCACTGGATACTGCCAGATTTCGGAGATACAGCGCTTAAAGATATAAGACCGCTAGCTTTGGATACTTGGCAAAACAAGCTAAGACAAAGAGTGTCTAACAAAAGGATATACAACATCCGCTCGGTCTTTTCGATGATATTAAAAGATGCAGTAATGGATGAGCTGATAAAGCGAAATCCATTTGATAGTGTTCCGAAGTTAAGAAACGAAAAGGTCGAGATAAAACCCCTTAGCCTTAGTGAAGTGCAAAGAGTGATAAGCGTGGCTGATCCGCACTTTGCAAATGTGCTGAAGCTTGCCTTTTTCACCGGGATGAGGACGGGTGAGATGATAGCCCTGCGCTGGGACAAGATAGACTTTGAAAAAGAGACCATCAGGATAGATCAGGCTATCAGATGCGGCATGCTAAATCCGCCAAAGACGCAAACCTCTATCAGGATCATAAAGATGTTGCGTCACGTAAAAGAGGCTTTGCTAAATTTAAAGCAAGATAACGATAGTGAATGGGTTTTACCTACACAAAACGGCACTATGCTTTATGAGCCTAAGACTTTAAACAGAAGATGGAAAGAGGCGTTAAAGCGTGCCGGGTTAGAATATAGTGTCTTTTACCAAACAAGACACACGTTCGCTTCATTAGATGATAGCTGCTAATGAAGATCCTTTATGGGTAAGTTCCATGATGGGGCATGCAGATGCAACTATCACCTTTAAGCCTTATGCTAAAAATTTGGCAACAAACAAGGTAAGAGCTGCTTTCTTAAACAATTTGGATATTTAATCCGCGTTCTTTAAATTAAAAGCAGCTTAAATGGCACATGTGTCAAGATATGGAGAAGCTCGATTTTATAGTTATTCACAGTAACTTATAAATGACAGCTACGTCACAATCTTGTCACAATGGACAAAAGCGTTTAAAATAGATGCTTGGTATCGCTACCTAAAACATCGTATTTTAGGCCTTATAAACTGGTTGC
>NZ_ALJJ01000009.1:0-393868 GCF_000287855.1 Campylobacter sp. FOBRC14
GGGGGGGGGGGTAAAATTGTCTCACATTTTTATAAAAGGAGTTGAAATGAAAATTTCAAATGTTTGTTTCAAGGTAGCCTTGTTGGGCTCATTAGTCTGCTCGTCTGCGCTAGCAAAGGGTGCTTTTATGGGAGTTAGCGGCGGCTACAACTACAAGAGCGGCAACGAGCTAAAAGTAGATGGCGACAAGACGAGAGATGCTGTGCCTACCTTTGGTATAAAGGGTGGCTACGACTTTGACGCGATGAGAGTTTATGGCGAGTACATCTACGGTAGCGAGGGCAAAGCCAGCCAAAGAGACGCAGCAGACGCGATCGAAGCCAAGTGGAAAACGCATAAATTCCTAGTCGGAGCTGACTACACGCCAGAGATCACGCGAAATTTCAAATTCTTAGCTGGAATTTATACCGGCCTCACCGTCCTGGACCTTGACGTAAAAGCCACGACTACAAATGCCAGCCTCACTATCTCGGACACCGGCAGAGACTGGACTATCGGCGGCAAACTGGGCGGGATTTACAGCTTTGATGAGAGAAACGAGCTCGAGTTTGGCGTGCGATACGACAAAACTAAATTCGACCTTGAAATAGGCGATGAAAAAGACAAGATAAAGCACACGAATTCGGACGTTTATCTAGGCTACAACTACAAATTTTAATCTCGGTCGGGCTAGTCCCGATCCGTCTTTGTCAAATACTCCCTTATCGCCGCTTCCTGCCGCCTTTTAATCTCCGCGCCGATCTGCTCGCCTTTTAGCCCAAGTGTCAAAATTTTATTCATTTTAATGTCCGGGCTAAATCTCTCGTCATAAATTTTAAGCTCCTTTGCCCTATTTATGCGGCTTTCATCGTAGCAGCCAAGCCAAAATTTAAGCGGCTTTTTAAGTGCGATTTTCATCAGCTCAAAGTCACTTGGCTCGTCCTTAAAAAACGGCTCTTTTTCAACGCTAAAAAAGCTTTTTGGTAGCTTCAAACGCTCCAAATTTGCTCTCGCGTCAAGTCCGAAATATCCGCAAAGCAGATAAATAAACAGCCGCTCGTCACTCACAAATTTACGCGCATTTTTCAGCAGGGCGTTAAATTTATCAAACTCTTGCCGCGAGATACAAAGCCCCTTAAATTCGCCACCCACAAACTTACCAAATAGCCAGCCAAGCAAATTTAGCTCAAATAAATAACGCGCGCCGATGTGTAAATTTGGCGCTTTAAAAAATTTAACGAGCTCGGCGTTTATGCGCTCACGGCTTAGATTTTCAAGTGGCAGCTTTTTCATCAGATTTAGCGTTTCAGGCGCGATGGTAAAGCCAAGTCTCGCGCTAAACTGCACTCCACGAAGCACCCTTAGCGCGTCCTCGCAAAATTTAGCTTCATCGATGTGACGTAAAATTTGCCCGCGCAAGTCATCTCGCCCGCCGTAAAAGTCCAAAAGTTCGCCATCAAAGATATTTATCATCATGGCGTTAATGGTAAAATCACGTCGCAAACACGCTGTGCGCGGGTCGTTTATGTAGCTGACGGCAAAGTCTTTGTGCCGCTCACCCGTTTTGCTCTCGCTACGAGGGAGGCCTAGGTCGAAGTTTTTAAATTTGTAGATGAAGTAGCTTTTGCCAACGCCGCTAGCACCGATACTTTGCATAAGCGCGTCAAATTTATGCGGGTAGATGTCATAGATCTCGATGTCGTAGTCGTAGATCTCGCGCCCTAGCAGCGTGTCGCGCACACAGCCACCTACTAGGTAGACACGAGTAGTGTGAGGTGCTAGTAGGCGGCGCACCTCGTCAAGGTCGCTATTTTGGCAGATTTTCGAGCCTATTTTCGACATTTGCGAGCGTAAATTCTAAAAATTTAAGTGTCAGCTCCAAGCGGCTTTGTAAATTCTCCTTTGGCATTTCATTTAGCCCCTCAAAAAGCACCTCGATACGCTCGCGCAAATTTTTCAAAAATATCTCTTCACTGCTTATGATATCGCGGCTCTCATCTTGCGTCGGCATCGCGCCCTGACTAGGCTCATGCGCTTTTTGCGCGCTTACATCTACGCTGACGTCTTTGGCGGGCGGCTCTTTTTCGCGCTGAGCTTCATCCTTGCGTTTAGCTATGGTCTCTATCTTTTCTAGCTCCGCGCTGACCTCGTCTATCGCCATTTTGGCTATATCATCAAGCTTCATAATCTTATCAACCACCTTTTAAATTCGGTTATCTCCTCTGGAGTCTTCATATCGATGAAAAAGTCTTTCATCTGCTCGTTTTGTATCTTTCGCGCCTTGCGAAGCCCGCTTAGACGGCGGATAGCCGCGAGCGCGTCCTTATTTGAGGGATTTTGCTTCAGGATATTTTTATAAGCCTCGAGTGCATCGTCCATTAGCCCTTGAGACTCGTATATAAGGGCTTCTGTTATCGTATTTTTCATGGTTTTTCTACGTATTTTGCTATTATGCCGCCCATTTCCGAGGTCGTGCATATCTCTTTAGCGCCGAATGAGGCGATATCTTTTGTCCTATACCCCTCTGCAAGCACTCTTTTCACGGCATTTTCTATCGTCATGGCGGCTTCTTCTTGATTTAACGCGTATCTTAGCATCATCGCCGCACTTAGTATCGTCGCGATAGGATTTGCGATGCCCTGCCCTGCGATGTCCGGTGCACTGCCGTGTATCGGCTCGTAGATGCCTACTTTGCCGCCTATGCTAGCACTTGGCAAAAGCCCGATCGACCCGCAAACCATGCTAGCCTCATCGCTTAGGATATCGCCAAATAAATTTTCTGTTAGGATCACGTCAAACTGCCTAGGAGCGCGCACCAGCTGCATCGCAGCGTTATCGACATACATAAATTCCAAATTTACGTCAGGATAGTCCTTCGCCACTTCGCTTACGACCTCACGCCAAAGCTGGCTGGTCTCTAGCACATTTGCCTTATCGACCAGGCAAACGCGTCTTTTACGCTTCATCGCGGCCTCAAATGCGACCTTTGCGATGCGCTCGATCTCAGCTTTCGTATAGATCATCGTGTTAAAGGCGCTATCATCTTTTTTTTCGCGCGGCTGACCAAAATAAAGCCCGCCAGTCAGCTCGCGAACCACCAAAATATCGACATCTCTAACCACTTCGGGCTTTAAAGCACTAGCGTCTATGAGCTCGTCATATATCACGGCAGGGCGTAAATTTGCAAACGCCTCAAGGCTCTTTCGTAGCTTCAAAAGCCCGCTTTCAGGACGTTTATCGCGTGGCAGGTCGTCCCATTTAGCACCGCCTATCGCGCCAAAAAGCACAGCATCCGAGCCCAGCGCGCTTTGACAAGTCTCATCAGGTAGCGGCTCGCCAAACACATCTATCGCTGCCCCGCCCATCAGCTTGTAGTCAAGCTCGAGCGTAAAGCCAAATCTCGCACTCGCTGCGTCAAGCACCTTGATCGCCTCATCGACGATCTCGGGACCGATGCCATCGCCCTTTATCACACAAATTTTATATCTTTTCATGACCGTCCTCATTTTGCTTTCGCTTTTGCATATTCGATCAGTCCGCCACTTTTTAAAAGCTCTTGCATAAACGGCGGGATCGGGTTAAATTTATACTCTTTTTGAGTGCTTAAATTTATGATTGTGCCGTTATCCACGTCGATTTTTAGCTCATCGCCCTCGTTTAGCTCGTCAGTTTGTGAAATTTCAAGTATCAAAAGCCCGGTATTAAAGCTATTTCGGTAAAAGATCCTCGCATAGCTCTTTGCCACGACAGCCCCGATACCAGCGGCTTTGAGAGCTAACGGTGCGTGCTCGCGTGAGCTGCCGCAACCAAAATTTTCGCCCGCGACGATGATATCGCCTTTTGCGATCTTGGAGCTAAATTTGGGATCGGCGTCCTCCATGATGTGCTTTGCGAGCTCGTTTTCATCGGATGTGTTTAGATAGCGCGCAGCGATGATGATGTCGGTGTCGATGTTATCGCCGAATTTCCAGACTTTGCCTGTCATTTTTGACCTTAAATTTAAATTTGAGCGATTTTAACAAAACAAAGCTAAATTTTTAATTCACGATCATCCAAACACCGATAAAACACATCAAAAATGCAGATACGATCTCCAAAATCCGCAGGTGGTTTGCGAGCAGCTTTTTAAAAGCCATACCGCCCAGCGCATAGACATTTAACGCGAAAATTTCCACGATAAAAAGCAAAAATAAAAGCAGATACATATCTCCGCCAAATGGGTCGGCTTTGTTTAAAAATGCCGGCAAGATCGCGGCTAGAAATATCCACGCGTTTGGATTTGACAGCGATATGAGCGCGCCTTTTACAAAAAGTCCTACGCCACTTTTATCGCCTTTGACGCTTTTGACATTGACGCCGCCGCGCCTTAAAAAGCCCTTTACGCCAAGGTAGATGAGGTAAATTCCACTACAAATTTTAAAAATGCTAAAAGCAAGGGTGTATTTGATGAGTAGTGCGCCGATGCCAAATATACATAAAACCGCGATAAATAGGAGCGAAAACACCTGCCCCGCGAGCATCGGCAGAGTGCGGCGGTAGCCAAGAGCCATGCCAAAGCTAAGCGCGAGTGTCATGTTGATGCCAGGCATCAGGCTGATAGGCAAAAACGTGATGACAAAAAGCAATGAATTCATAACAGCTCCCAAAATTCAACTGCAAAATTTTAAGCCTAAAATCATAAATTTAAGCTCTATTTTAACAAAAATTTGGCTTTTAAGATCTTTGTTGAAGCAAAGTTGTATAAAATAAACAAAGGCGGCAAATTTACCGCCTTAAATTTTTAATGGGTTAGGAAAAATTCCTGGATCTTAGCCTTGTCGTTCGTGGTCGCAAGGGCTAGCATCAGTAGGACTCTGGCTTTTTGCACGTTTAGGTTGTCGCTGGTTAAAAAGCCGTATTTCGTATCATCGACTTCACCGTTCATCGTGGTCTCGCCGCTGCCTACGCGAGAGTCACGCACGACTACGACGCCCTTTTTGACCGCTTCGCCTAGGGCTTCAAGCGCGCTTGGGAAAGGATTGCCATTGCCCATGCCCGCATTTACGATGCCCTTAGCGCCGTTTGCGACGGCTAAATTTATGAAGTCCGGGTTATCGTTTGAGTGGCTAAAAATAATATCCACGCGCGGTAGCTCCTTGATCTTTTCGATGTCAAATGCGCTTTTTGTCGTGTGTTTGCGTGCCGGGGTCATGTAGTATTTGACGTTGCCGTAAAAGACTGTGCCGATCTTGCCGGCGTTTGGAGATTTAAATGTATCCACGCCCGTTGTGTTCGTCTTTGTCACCTCGCGTGCGGCGTGGATCTCGTCGTTCATCGTTACCACGACGCCCTTGCCTACGCTATCCTTGCTCATCGCGACATTTACGGCGTTAAATAAATTTAACGGGCCGTCCGCACTTAGCGAACCGCTGTTTCTCATCGCTCCGACCATGACGACTGGTTTGTCGCTTTTGACGACGAGATCAAGAAAATACGCCGTCTCCTCCATCGTGTCGGTGCCGTGTGTGATGACGATACCGTCGGCCTTGCCGCTATTTAGCAGCTCATTTACGCGCTTAGCTAGTTTTAGCCAAACTTCGTTATTCATCTCCTGTGAGCCGATGTTTGAAATTTGCTCGCCTTTGATCGTGGCGATCTTGTTTATTTCAGGCACTGCGGCGATGAGCTTATCGACCGTGACCGTGCCCGAGGTGTAGCTGCTATCAAGCGCACCGGAGCCGCTACCGGCGATCGTGCCGCCTGTTGCTAAAATGTAGATCGTAGGTTTTGCAAAAGCCACCATAGAACCTAAAAGCATGAAAAATACCACCTTACAAATGAAACGCATGTCTTCTCCTTTAGCAGAAATTTTCTAAAAGATTATAGCGCTTGACACTTAAATTTCATATTAATTTTTAAATTTTATATTTTTTTAAAAAATTCTTATCATAACCATATAAATCGCTGTCGAAATCACAATGCTAAGCAAGGTATTTTTAAATTTTAGATGAATAAATACCGCACTCAGCACCCCGACGGCTTCGTTCAACCCGTATGGAAAGACGCTAAATTTAGTGTCTTTTAGCGCGTAAAAGACCAAAATCACCATTATCATCAGCCCCATGTGCCGCTCGATAGCACTTAGCCACGGGCTTGGCTTGTAGTTTTTGACCGCATAAAAGGGCATCGCCCGCGTGAGAAAAGTCGCGAACGCACTCACTAAAACCGCGACGAAAACGAGCCACTCGCTGGAATTTACGCTTATCATAGTCGCTCCTTAAACACCAAAATAAACACGAAGCAAAGCGCCATCGAGCCCACGAGCAGCGCCTTTGCGGGCATGCACGCCACGCCCACTACGCCAAAAAAGCACGCGACAAAAAGGACTTTGAAATTTTTATCGTTTTTAAACATTTCTATAACGATCACGATAAAAAGCGCCGTGAGGGAGAATTCAAGCCCGCTCATATCGACTTTGATGAGGCCGCCAGCCACGTAGCCAACGAGCGTGCCAAGTGCCCAGTAAAGCCACGAGAGGAAATTTAGCCAAGTAAAAATGAAACTGCGCTCGGCGGCGCCTGAAATTTTGAGCGTTTTAAAGATAGCAAAGGTCTCGTCCGTTAGCGTGGCGATGTTAAAGAGGCGAAATTTCAGCCCGTTATATTCTTTTAGCAGCGCAAGAGCGTAAAACGTGTGGCGTAAATTTACGAGATAAGAGACGATAAAAACCTCAACAAGCCCTGTGCCCGCGCTAAAAAGCGAGAGCATCATAAACTGCGCCGCACCGCCGTATGCGAGCATGCTAAGAGTCATCGCGATAAGCGTGCTCACCCCCATGCTGTTTGCCAGTATCCCAAACGCCACACCCAGCGGGAAATAGCCCATAAATATCGGTATGCTAAGCTTAAAAACGTAGTTAAACGACATATTTTTCCTTAAATTTAAGCGCAAATAGTATCTAAAATTTGAGAAATTTTGGCTAAAACATAGCGGATCAAAGGGTGAAATTTTAAGACTCCGTTATGATAATCATTGACGTTTACTTTGCAAACCCTGTTCACTCCGCAAGACGCCGAACATATAGCACGATTTTTTGCTTCGTTGCACTCGCAACTGCAAAGCAGACCGCGGTCAGCTATCGCTTCCCTGTCCTCGTAGCGAAGTCTCGTTACGAGTGCGTAGCACGAAGTAAAAATCGGCGGCGATAGCGTCGCTTCACAAGGTTTGACTTCGCTTTGAAATCCAAAAATCAATGAAATATTTTAACAGAATCAATTTTAAATTTCATCCTTTGATCAAAATAGAAGCAAAATTTTAGTTCAAGGCCTTTTTGCGGTCTTTACTCTCGCTGGCCGAGGAGTCGTCTTGTGAAAAATAAAGCACATCAACGACCCAAATAAGCAAGATGAAGCCGACTATACTAAGCATCACGATCATTTTCTACCTTTTAAGTCCGTTTACGATCTCAAGCATCGAGTCGCTCGTCGTGATCGCCTTTGAGTTGGCTTCGTAGGCACGCTGACCCGTGATGAGGTCGGTCATCTCCTCGACTAGCTGCACGTTACTCATCTCAACAAAGCCTTGTCTGATCGTGCCAAGCCCGTCAAGCCCGGCTACACCTACTACCGCGTCCCCGCTCGCTGCGGTTTCTAGATAGTTGTTATCGCCCATCGAGTGAAGGCCTGCCGGGTTGATGAAATTTGCTATTTGTATCTGGCCTATTTGCGCCATATTGGTCTCTCCGGCTTGTAAAACCGAGACCGTTCCGTCCGTACCTATCGAAATTTGCGTAGCATTTGCAGGCACGGCGATCTGAGGAATGAGCTGATATCCGTCGGAATTTACGATCGTTCCGTTGGAGTCAAGCTTGAACGCACCGTTTCTAGTGTATGCCGTAGTGCCGTCAGGTAGCTGAAGCTGGAAAAAGCCGTTGCCGGCAATGACCATGTCAAGGTTGTTGCTGGTTTCCTTAAAGTAGCCCTGAGAGAAAATTTTATTTATCGCCGTAGGTCTGACGCCCAGTCCCACCTCGATACCAGTCGGGCTCGTGGTCGTCTGGCTAGTCGCCGTGCCTGCGTATTCCATGACTTGATACATCAAATCGGCAAATTCCGCGCGATTTTTCTTATATCCGTAGGTATTTACGTTTGCTATGTTATTTGAAGTAACGTCTATTTGCGTCTGCTGAGCGATCATGCCCGTAGCAGCCGTATAAAGTGATCTCATCATGTCTTTATCCTTTAAGCTTTAAGCGCTAGTTTTTGAACTGCGTCTTGGTTGAGGTCGGTCATATGGCTTGTCATGACCTTTTGATACATATCCACAAGGCGCTGTGTCTCGATGAGTCCGACCATCTCGGTAACGGGATTTACGTTTGACATCTGCACGTAGCCTTGCATCAGAGTGTCGGCATCGTCGATATCTATCACATCGTCTAAATTTTTAGGCTCAAAAAGGTTGTCTCCTATCTTTTTAAGCTCTCTTATCTCACGTGGTTGAGCGATGAAAAATTTTGAAATTTGCTCGCTTTCGCCCTCGTTCATAGTATAGATATTTCCGTTTTTATCGACGCTTAGACTGCGATCTAGGGGTGCTTGTATGCCTCTTTGCTCAGGAGCTAAGGCCTGATAGTTGTTTGGCAACACGCGGTATCCCTCTTTTGTAACGATAAAGCCGTCCTCATCGAGGTTAAACGAGCCGTTTTTAGTCAGCCTCACGCCATTTGGAGTATCCACTAGAAAAAACATATCCTCGCGCTTGATAGCAAAATCGAGCGTATTGGAGCTGTATTTAAAGCCTCCAGCGCTAAAATCGGTGTATTCTTCGCTCACTTGCGGGACACGATCAAGAGTCCTGTTTAGAAATTTTGCCGCGTCTTTGGTGTGATTTTTTAGCGGCAGCTCGTCTTGAGTCTCTTTGAAAATTCTCTCAAAATCCCCGATAACGACGTCATTTCGCTTAAATCCTATCGTATTTACGTTGGCTAAGTTGTTTGATATGACGTTTAATCTGTTAAACTGCGTCACCATTCCGGCAGTGGCCTGATAGTAGCCGTTTTGCATGGAAATTTCCTATAAATTTTGATTTTTACGAGTATAAAGCAAAATGCGTTCCAACTTTTCTTTTATAAACATTTAATAAAATTTGGGTATAATCCATTTTCTTCTTTAACAAAAGATTTACGATACACAAAATGCAAAATCAGAAAGGAAATTTTATGAGTGCCGCAAAAGAAGCTTTGAGCCAAATAGAGGAGCTTTTCACTGAAAATGCAAAAGGTTTTCTCACCTATGAAAAACTCGTAAAATTATTAGACAAAGCGCCTACGGCGACGATGATAAAAAAGATAGAGCAGCTTGCTAAAACACATAAAGTCCAGCTGATGACAGCTGCCGAGATCGCAAAGATGAGAAATATCGCCGATGCGAAAAAGCGCCTTGAAAATATACAAAAAACGGATGTGAATATCGAAGAAGACCTCGATCTGACAAGTGACAACGACTTTTTAGAGTGGTCGCGCTCGGATAGTCCGGTGAGGATGTATCTAAGAGAAATGGGGCAAATTTCACTGCTTACAAAAGACGAAGAGGTCGAGATCAGTAAAAAGATCGAGCTTGGCGAAGATATCATTATAGACGCCTTTTGCTCGGTGCCGTTTTTGATAGATTTCATACTTGACTACAAAGAGCCGCTCATCAACAGAGAGCGCCGCGTCAAAGAGCTTTTTAAAAGCTTTGAAGACGAGAGCGAGAGCGAAGACGAGGACATCGAGAACGACGAGGACGAAGAGAACGAAGACGAGGAAGCGCCCAAAAAATCGCTCAAAAACGATAAACGCGCAGAAAAGGTCATCGAAAGCTTCAAAGCTCTTGAAAAAGCAAAAAAAGAGTGGCTAAAAACCGTAAATAAGCAAGAAAAGGTCGAAGTAGAGGACACTATGTCAAAGCTCACCCTTGCTTTTAAAAAGAAAATTTTAAAAGACAAGCTGATGGATCTAGGGCCGACCAGTAAGCTCATAAGCGAGATCGTAAAGTCCATGGAGACCGCTCTAAAAAGTGATGATGAGTTTGACCGCGAGCTAAAGCGCCTGGAGTATCGCTTGCCGATGTTTAGCGATGAGCTCAAGAAAAATCACAAAAGCATACTAAAAGACATCATCAAACTAAACAAGGAGGAGATCGCAGCTCGCGTGCCTGAGGCGACGATGGTTTCTACTTATGTCGAGATCAAAAAGCTCTTTACAACAAAAGAAGCGAGCAAGCAAGGCTTTGACCTGGAGCCCGCACGCTTAAAGGAAATTTTAGAGCAAATCAAGCGCGGCAAGAAAATATCAGACGAAGCCAAAGCTCGTATGGCAAAGTCGAATTTGCGCCTTGTAGTATCTATCGCCAAGCGCTATACGAACCGCGGTTTACCGTTTTTGGACCTCATACAAGAGGGCAATATCGGTCTCATGAAAGCCGTCGATAAATTCGAATACCGCAAAGGATATAAATTTTCCACCTATGCCACATGGTGGATACGCCAAGCTATCAGTCGCGCTATAGCCGATCAAGCTCGCACTATCCGCATACCGATACACATGATAGAGACGATAAACCGTATCAATAAAATCAACCGCAAATATCTGCAAGAAGAGGGCAAAGAGCCTGATGTGAGCGTTATCGCAAAAGAGGTCGGACTAAGTGTCGATAAAGTAAAGCAAGTCATAAAAATAACGAAAGAGCCTATCAGTCTAGAAGCCCCTATCGCAAACGAAGAGGATGGAAAATTTGGCGATTTTGTAGAGGATAAAAGCTCGCTTTCACCGATAGAGCAGATTTTAAAAGGCGATCTAAGAGAGCAGATAGATGATGTCTTGTCACAGCTAAATGACCGTGAAAAGGCCGTCATCTGCATGAGATTTGGACTGCTTGAAGACGAGAGCGATCGCACTCTTGAAGAGATAGGCAAAGCTCTAAACGTGACTCGCGAGCGTGTCCGGCAGATAGAAAGCTCCGCTATCAAAAAGCTAAAACACCCGAAAGTAGGCAGAAAGCTCAAAAACTATATCGAGGGGTAAATTTAGCCCCTCCTCTCCTAAAATTTCAGTTAAATTTAATATTACTTCAAACAAACGCTTTACCATCGTAATTTAAAAAACCACGCTTGGTCTAACGGCTTACCCTAAAAGTCGACAGTACCTGCTCCGCTTCGAATTCGTTTCGCAACTACAAGCAAAGCACAATACAGTTAGGCATCCTGCTCTTTGCTCTCATCTTATTTTACTGCACGGCTATTTCTTAAAAAGCTGCAAACGAAATAAAATAAAGCAGAAATGAAGCTTTTAAAAATTTATCAATGCTTTTTTAAAAAAGAAGGCTCTGTTACAATATTTCATTGATTTTCATATTTCAAAGCAGGAGAATACGAACAGCATCCCTGTAAAAACCTTGCTAGCGAGCTTATCGCCGCCGATTTTTACTTCGTGCTGCGCCCTCGTAATGAGACTTCGCTACGAGCAGAGAAGCCACAGGCTGAACGCGGTCTGCTTGCAGGGAAAACGCGAACAGCGTTTGAGTAGTGTAACGAAGCGTCTTGAAAAGCTGCGAGCAACGCGAAGCAGAAAAAATCGTGCTATATGCTTAGCTTCACTTCGTTCGCTACTCTCGCAAGCTCGAGAACGGCTACTCGCTTCCGCACAAACGCTGTTCGCGTCCGTGCTAGGTCGCTCCTGGAGCGAACAGGGTTTTTGCTTCACTCCGTTCGCAACTGCAAAGCAGAAGCGAAGCAAGTGTCAATTATTTATTATAAGAGAGCCAAAAAGAGATTTAAAAAATATCCAAGCCAAAGGCGGCCTGGATAAAATTTAAGCCAAAAGTCTGTCCATTTGGCTTTGTAGATTTGAGATGTTGTGCACTTGAGCGAGGATACTAGCATCGATATTTAAATTTGCTTGCTGCAAGTCATTTACGTTTTTAGCTATATCGTTGTTTTGTAGTCCGCTCTCGCTTTGACGAAGCGCTATACTTTGAGCGATCGAAGCGTTTATGCCTGCGGCTATACCGTTTTGAGCGGAGCCGATATTCGTGCGTAAAGAATTTATATTTTGCATTATATCATTTGCATTTGAGCCGTCCACCGCTACATTTGTGATAGACTCGGTGCTTAAATTTATGCTTTGCACGCCCTCGCCCGTCACGAAATTTAGCTCCGAGCCAAATACACTTTTGCCGTTAAACGTAGCATTTTGCACGCTTTGCGACATAGAGTGCGAAAGTGAGCTTATCTCTTTTTGTATCATCGACCTTTGATCGCTGTTTAGCGCCGCACTGCCTAGAGATACGGAGAGCTCGTTGATGCGGTTTGCGCTTTGGCTTAAATTTGAAAGCGTAGAGTCAGCGATATTTAGCATCCCTATCGCGTCATTTGCATTTGCGATGCCTTGCTCTAGGGTATTGCTCTGACTTAGTAAAGAGTCCGCGATCGCTAAATTCGCCCCGTCGATCCCGCTTAATGCACGCACGGCGGAGATATTTTGCAAAGCCTTTTCCTGCTGTGTCTTTTGCTCTTCTGCTCTTTGTGAAACATTGTATCCAGAGCCCACAGACGTCCCGTTTATTTGCATCTCTTATCCTTTAAATTTTGCTTGATGATAGCTTAAAATTTATAAATTCCAGCTTTATCAGTCGTTTAGACGCACTCTGATCGATCTCTCGTGAGCGCCTAGCCCTTCTGCCTCGGCTAGCTGCATGCAGGCCTTGCCAAGCTCCTTTATGCCCTTTCTGCTGACGGAGATTATCGAGCTTCTTTTCATGAAATTTTCAACCCCCAAAGGTGAGTAGAAACGCGCGCTACCACCGGTTGGCAAAGTGTGATTTGGCCCTGCCAGATAGTCTCCCATCGCCTCAGGCGTAAAATGTCCGAAAAATATCGCTCCGGCATGTTTTATCTCGTCAAGATAGCTAAGCGCATCGTTTGTAGCGATCTCTAGGTGCTCTACTGCCAGCTCGTTCATCAGCTCCACGCACTCTTTCATGTCCTTTGCGATGATGATGGCGGCCTTGTTTCGCATACTAACAGATGCGATAGGCTCGCGTTTTAGCGTCTTTAGCTCATCCTCGACATATCTTTGTACCTGCCTGCCAAAGGCCTCCACCGGCGTTATCAAAAAGCTACTGGCAAGCTCGTCATGCTCGGCTTGAGAGAGCAAATCGATAGCCACATGGCGGGCGTCCGCGCTCTCATCGGCGATGATGCCTATCTCGCTAGGACCTGCTATCATATCGATATTCACCTCACCATAAACTAGCTTTTTAGCCGTAGCGACGTAGATGTTTCCGGGGCCTGTTATCACGTCCACTTTAGGCACGCTTTGTGTGCCGTATGCCATCGCGGCGATAGCGCTGGCTCCGCCTATCTTAAAGGCAGTTTTTATACCGCAAAGATGCATCGCAGCAAGCAAGAGAGGATTTACCTTGCCGCCGATGGCTGGTGTGCAGACTACGATCTCTTTTACACCGGCTACTATCGCGGGCACGGCGTTCATCAAAAGCGAGCTGGGATAGGCCGCCTTGCCGCCCGGGATATAAAGCCCCGCACGATCTACCGGCGTGTATTTTGCACCCAGCAAGATGCCATGATCGTCTTTAAACGTCCAAGTAGCAGGCTTTGAGCGCTCGTGATATGATTTTATGCGCTCATAGGCTAAATTTAGCGCTAGCCTCAGCGAATTATCGAGGCCGTTGTAGGCGCGAGACATCTCGTCTACGCCGATCATCAGGTCGTTTTTGCTAGTCGGGCTAAATTTGTCAAATTTAGCGATCTGCGCAAAAAGCGCCTCATCTCCGCCGTTTTTCACCTCATCGATTATCTGCGTGACAACAGGCAAAACACCGCTCATATCCATATCCGATCGCTTCACAAGCTGCGTAAATTTCGCCCTAAAATCACTGTCCGTAGAGTGTAAAAATTTCATCCCTGATCCTTTTTGAAATGGTTTTTAAATTTTCTTTCATATCTCATTTTTTGGCTTATATTGCCGAGCAACCCGCCTTGATGGATGTATAAAATTTCGTTTTTAAATTCCTTTAAATTTGCAAACATCGTAATAAATCCGACTGGGTCATAAATAAGCTCGAATTCCACGCCGCTAGCCTTTAGCTCTTGCCAAATTTCATAAAGCTCGAGCTTTAGATCGCCAAAATGATATTTTTTGGGCGGAGTTAAAATTTTGACCCGCGAATGCTCATCAAGCGCCGCAATCTCCTCTCGCAGATACTTCGCGTCTCCTACGCACGGGCAGGTAAAGACGTTTAGATCTATATGTTTGGCTAGGTATGTAGCGCTCGTACCGGTGCCCGAAGGCAAAAAAATATCCGGACTCACGCCGCTTTTTTCACTCCAAGTCAAAATTTCATCAGCCTGCGTTTTAAAGCCGTACTCCGCTTCGTTTTGGGCTACGCCCTCGTTTATAAAAAGCGCATCCGCCGTATCGGCAAGCTCTTTTGCAAATTTCACCCTATCCTCGACTACGAAAATTTTCATGCCGTTTTCAAGGGCGAATTTGAAATTCCCGACCGGATTTTGCTTTAAATTTGAATTTAGGTGCGAAACGACATAGCAAAATTCTAAATTTTTTATCTTTGCAAAGAGGCTTAGCGAGTACATCGCATTCGACTGACTGGATCCATGCGAAACGATACGTTTAAAGCCGCTAAGATCGGCGTTTAGAAAGTATTCGAGCTTTCTGGCTTTGTTGCCGTTGAAATCTCCCAGCAAATCATCTCTTAAAAGATAAAATTCACGCCCGTGAAAGCTAAAAGGCTCTATCACTCTTTAGCTCCAAAAATTTTTCTATCTCGTTTATGGCGTCTTTGTTGGAGATCGAAAATTTTATCTCGATACGGCGCGATGCGTCCTTGTCCTCGGCTCCGTCCCTCATAATAAGCTCGTTGTAGCTACGTCCGCTAGCGACCAAGAGCTTTTGCAGCCTGGCGTCTTTGTTGTATGAGTTTATAAAGTCCATCACCGCATAGGCTCTACGCTGCGAGAGTTCGAGGTTGTAAAGGTAGCTGCCGTCGCTATCGGTGAAGCCCTCTATCATGATCTGATCGATATTTTTACTGATCTGGGGGTCATTTAAAAGCACATCAAAATACTTTTCAAGCGTGGTTCTAAGCTCATCTTTGACCTCCTCTTTCAGCTCAGCTTTGCCCTTGTCAAAGAGCACCGAGGAGCTAAGCTTTAGCGCACCAGAGTTTGGATCGATCGCGATACTGCCGCCTAGCTTGTCCTTAAGCTCGGAAATGACTTTCACGCGGATGCCGGTCAGATTTTTTATGCGGTTTTTAGTAACGTTTAGATCGCGTAAAAGCTCGTCGTATCTAGCCTCTTTTGCACTTACTTGCTCAAGCAAAAAGGCTATCTTGGCTAAATTTTTCTCATTACTGGCGTTCGCCTCCTCAAGCGCACTATCTCTGGCGGCTAGATCGTCGTTTAAAACGATCATTTTTTGATTAAGACTGAAAATACTGGCGTTTAAATCGGCTATACTGGCGTTGGCATCGGCATTTTCCTCTATGAGCTGTTTTAGTTTTTGTTTTAGCGCGTCTATCTGGATCACAAAGATATCGTTTGATTTTTTAAGGTTCAAATTTTCGTCGCTTATCTTTGCGAGCTCGTTTTTTAGGGCTGAATTTAGCTGATCGAGAGTAAAATTTTTACCCTGCTCGTCCTTTAAATTTGCAAGGGCTAGGATGATGGCCTGCTCTTTGTCGGCAAGCGTATTTTGCGAGAGGACGTATTTTACGACTATGGCGCCTATCAGTAGCATAAAGACAAAAAGCAATCCCGCCATCAAGTCGGCATACGAGACCCAAAACGTGGAGGAATTTTGATCGCTTTTATCTATCTTCATCTATCAAATTTGCATTTTCTATTTTTTTGATCACGAGGCTAGCCTCTTTGTCTATCTCGTCTATGCTCTTTTTAAGCTCTGCGATAAGGGCTTCGCGCTCTTTGTCACGCTCGCCGTTTTTGACCTCTTGCTCGTAAGCGTTTTTAAAAGCGCCCACGCCTTGAAGCATGCTCTCTTTAAAGGCTCGCATAGCGTTTTCTTGCTCGTTTATGAGCTTTAGTGAAAATTCTTTAAGGCTTGCTTCAAGCATCTTTAGCCCTTGTTCGAATTTAGCCGCATTTTTATCTAGCGTATGCGAACGCTCCTGCGAGATGTCGCTTAGCTTATTGTATCCGGTCAGTAAATTTAGCTCCATTTCTTTTATGCCAGCGCTAAATCCCGAGATCGCCTTTAAGATATCGGAGTGAATTTTGATGAATTCATCTTGCTTGCTGGCGGTTTTATTCAGTAAATTCACGCCTTGTTCCAGCCCAACTCTAGCTTCGCTGATGATTTGCTTTTCTAGATCTTGAAGCTGCATATACGAGCTGAATTTAGACTCGATCATGTCGTCTAGTCTACCAAAAAATTCCTCGTTGCTGACTCGTTTGAACATATTTTTTATATCGTCAAAGTGACTCGTAGCCGCGCTCATATATCGCTGCTCCAGCTCGTCCTTTTGCCAGAAAAACTGGCGGCTGAGCTCCCTTTGCTCGTTTGCAAATTTTTCAAATTTACTCATCCCGATCTTTTCAAAAAACATCCACCAAAGCGCCAGGAAAATGCCGTAGATCGAAACGTAAAAAGCCGTTCCTACGCCGTTTAAAAGCACTCCGATCTCTTTTTCAAGCTCTCCTGATGTGCTTGAGCTAAAGCTTGGCATCGAGATAGCGATACTTATGAAAGTACCTAAAATTCCAAGCATCGGGAAAACGGCAGCACCGATACTAGCTAGATTGTCATTTCTAAAATCTCTGGTGTAAAGCTCCAAAAAATCATCAAATTTCGCGTTTGATTTTTTGATGCCTGAAATTTCAAGCAGGCGTGAGATGATAAACTCTTTGAGACTGGCTCTAAAATCGTCTATCTTAGACGCAAAAAGGCTGTATGCCAGTTCTGCGCTATGACGCGTAAAAAGAAGCGCCACAAACAAAATAACACCCATCATCACGATCGTATGAAGCTTCATTTGAAAATTTATAAAGCCAAGATAGGCCAATAAAGCTAAAATATAGATCGCGAGAGGGAAAAAGATGATTTTAAAAAAGACAAAGGTAGAGCGACCGGCCTGCGCTTTAGGCATAGCAAGGTCGCTAAAATCGTTTTGATTTTGCATAAATTTAGTTCCTATCGATGCAGTTTAGGTCGCTAAATGCAGTCTGCAAGCGCCTAACCATACTCTCCTCACCGCATCTTAGCCATTTGCGCGGGTCGTAATATTTTTTATTAGGCTTATCTTCACCTTCCGGGTTGCCGATTTGCCCTTGCAAATAGCCGTGATTTTTGGCCTCGTACTCACGCACTCCGTCCCAAAACGCCCACTGCGTGTCGGTGTCGATATTCATCTTTATGACGCCGTAGCTCACTGCATCTTTGATGTCCTTAAGCTCACTACCGCTACCGCCGTGAAATACGAAATTTACGGGCTTGTCGTTTTTGGTATTAAATTTCTTAGCTACGTAAGCTTGAGAATTTTTCAAAATTTCAGGCCTTAGCACGACATTTCCCGGCTTGTAGACGCCATGAACGTTGCCAAAACTAGCTGCGATGCTGAATTTATCGCTTATCTTGCCAAGTCTCTCGTAAGCAAGCGCGACGTCTTCAGGTTGCGTATAAAGAAGCGCGTTATCAACGCTTGTGTTATCCACACCGTCCTCTTCGCCGCCCGTCACACCAAGCTCGATCTCCAGGCTGATGCCAAGCTCACTGAGCTTTTTTAGGTATTTTTCACAAGTGCTTAAATTTTCATCAAGACTCTCCTCGCTAAGATCAAGCATATGCGAGCTAAAAAGAGGCACGCCAAATGCGCGCTTATGCTCGCGGCTAGCCTCGATGAGAGCGTCTATCCAAGGCAGTAGCTTCCTTGCGGCGTGATCGGTATGAAGCACGACAGGCACGCCGTATTCACGGGCCAACAAATGCACATGCTTTGCGCCGGCTATCGCACCTAAAACATCGGCCTTAGGGCATGATTTGCCAGCGTAAAAGCTGGCTCCGCCGTTGCTAAACTGGATGATAACGGGCGAATTTGCCGTCTTGGCAGCCTCCAGGACGGCATTTACAGAGTTGTTTCCCACAACATTTACAGCCGGTATCGCAAAGCCTTGTTCCTTTGCAAAAGTGTATAGTCTATTTACGTCCTCACCACTCAAAACGCCTGCTTTTACAACATCTAAAACGCCCATTTTATCCTCCGAAATTTTATTTATACTCTATTTTGGCTTTCGCGCGAAGTGCATCGCCTTTTTGTCTTATAGTGTTTTGAAATTTCTCCATTTTGACGGCTTGCTCGATTTGAGGTTTAGCCTGTTCGAAGCTTACGACGCCAGCTGGTTTTGAGTCCTCTTTCAAGATGATGTGGTATCCAAATTGAGATTTGACAGGTTTAGTAGATACACTACCTTTGCTCATCGAAAATACCGCGTCTGCGAAAGGTTTTACCATTTGGCTTTGTCCAAACCATCCAAGCTCGCCACCGTGAGCTGCAGAGCCCTTGTCAATAGAATCTGCTTGTGCAAGCTCGGCAAATTTCTTAGCCAAAGCATCGCCCTTTAAATTTTTAAGCTGAGCTATGATCGCGTTTGCGGTCTTCTCATCCTCGACTAGGATATGGCTGGCACGCGCTTGAGCCGGTTGATTTAGGCTATCTTTGTTTTTATTGTAGAAATTTCTAAGCTCATCGTCACTCGTTTTGATACCGTCAAAAATTTTCCTCATATAAAGCTCTACCGCGATGCCTTCTTGTGCGGCTTGAACAGCTTTTATATACTCCGGATCTTTTTCGATACCTGATGCCTTAGCGTCTTTTAAAAGAAGCTTTCTGTTTATGAGATCGTCTATGATGCGTTTTTTCTCGTTAGGTTGAAGCTTGCTGGCGTCAAATCCAGGCATAGCGGCAGCCAAAAGTGCAGAAATATCCGTATCATTTATGTTTTCTCCGTCAACAGTTGCCACGACAGCGGCATTTAGGCTGATAGCAGCAGCCAAACTCAAAATAGCTGGAAATAAAAATTTTTTCATACAAATCCTTTAGAAAAATTGATTTTAGGCGGTCATTATACCAAATAAAGCCATAACTTTTCATTTAACTTATAAAATTTGATAAAATACCAAAATGAGAAGTAAAAAAGATATTTCACAGATAAAAAGCAGGTTGCTTTTAGCCTACAAGGACGCAAAAAGCGAGCTAAGGTTCAAAAGCCCTTACGAGCTAATAGTTTGCGTCATGCTCTCGGCTCAATGCACCGACAAGCGCGTAAATCTCATTACTCCTGCGCTTTTTGAGGCCTATCCGAACGTCAAAGCGATGGCGAACGCGAATTTAGCCAGCGTGAAGCTGCTTATAAATTCATGCAGCTTTTTTAACAACAAAGCTCAAAATCTGATAAAAATGGCAAAAAGCGTCATGGCTGAGCATGACGGCGAGATCCCGCTTGATGAAAGCAAGCTGATAAAGCTAGCCGGCGTCGGACAAAAGACCGCTCACGTCGTGCTCTTAGAGGCGACAGGCGCAAACGTGATGGCTGTGGATACGCATGTATTTCGCGTGTCGCACAGACTAGGTCTAAGCAGGGCAAAGACTCCCGAAGCCACAGAGGTGGATCTGAGTGAAATTTTTAAAACCGAGCTTGGCAGGCTACACCAGGCGATGGTGCTCTTTGGACGCTACACCTGTAAGGCGCAAAAGCCGCTGTGTGCGCAGTGCATCCTAAACGACCTTTGCAAAAGTAAGGATAAAATTTCAGAGTGAAATTCCATCACTGATTTTTTGTCATTATATTTCGCACGACCTGCGTTATCACGCCTACGGATGCGATCTCGCAGCGCTCATTTACGGAGTGAGGTGAGTAGATGTTTGGTCCGATCGATGTAGCCTCTAAATTTTTATGTTTCTCTAAAAGCACCCCGCATTCAAGCCCGGCGTGTATGGCCGTTATGACGGCATTTGGGCAGAATTTTTGAAGCTCTTTTAAAACATCGTCTGCAAATTCTCCTCCGACCGGCTTCCACGGCGCAGAGCGATCCTGCACTCGCACCTCAAAGCCAAGCGCCTTGGCAAGCTCGCTAAGCTCGAATTCCATCCTTTTTAGCCCTTCAAAGCTGACCGAGCGAGCGAAAAATTCCGCCTCGACCTTGTCATTGTCAAATTTCACGATAGATAAATTTACGCTATCGTTTGGCATATTAAGCTCTTTGCTAAAGCTTCGCACGCCCTGAGAAAACGAATTCACAAGGGCTAAAATTTTATCCCCGTCGGCTAAAATTTCAGCCTTGCCACCTAGTTTTTTTATGGCTATCTTTTCATTTTCACTTTGCAGATCCTTTTGGCTCATCACAAGCGCACTGGCAGATGATGGTATGGAGTTGCTCCTCTCGCCACCCTCGAATTTCACGATCTTGCAGCCGTTTTCGCGTAAAAATCTAGCTAAAATTTTGATCGCGTTTGGTATGTCCTTATGTATCTCGTTTCCCGAGTGTCCGCCAGGATAGCCGCTCACGCGCACTTCGTAAAGCTCTCCTTGCGCCTCGTGCTTATCTCGCACGTTCATCGCGGCAAATACGTTTATACCGCCGGCACAGCCTATGATGACCTCGTTATTATCCTCACTGTCTAAATTTAGGAGTTTTTTAGAGATCAGTTGTCCCTTAAAGCCGTTCGCACCGATCAAACCGACCTCTTCGTCGTTAGTAAATAAACACTCGATATTTTTAAATTCGCCAAGCATTTGCATCATTATGGCTACGCCTATACCGTTGTCAGCGCCAAGAGAGGAATTATGAGCCCGCATAAAGCCGTCATCGTCGTATCTGATCTTGATATTTGGCGCGTCGCCCATGCAGACCATATCATAGTGGCTTTGCAGGCAAATTTTAGGCTCGCCCTTTACGGCGTGGATGTTGCCTACCTCGTCTATGCTGACCTTGCATCCATGTGAGCGCGCAAAGTCCGCTAAAAATTCGCGCATCTGCTTAGTGTCGAAACTGCAATGTGGAATTTTGCTAAGAGTCTCGAATTTAGCCAGGATTTCATCTTTTGACATATTTTCTCCTTATTTTATGACACCAGGATACCCGGTCGCTTTTATCGCTTCAAGCATCGCGTCTTTATCGACATTTTCATCCGCCTCGACTACGGCTGTACGCGTCTTTAGCGAGACGCTGGCCTTTTGCACGCCGGCAACTTCCAGCAGCGCTTTCCTCACGATAGCGGTGCAAAGCGGACAGTGCATCGCCTCGATATAGATACTTATCGTTTGGGCGAACGCCCCCACGCAAAGTAGTGCGATGAGTAAAATTTTACGCATAAAATTTCCCTAAAATTTCAGGATAGAATAGCAAGCACAGCACGATCGCTCCTGATATGATGTAGATAAACAGCCATTTTTTGCGACCGGCTCCTAGTGCGCAACTTTTTGGCTTATAAAATATAAAAATACCGCAAAGCACGAAAGAGACGAGTGCAAGCACCGAAAACAGCGTCCTATACTCATAAAGTCCTTGCGTCCAGGACAAAAAAGAAAACGATGTGCCAAAGAGCAAAAATAAAAGCGCGGGCAAACAGCACAAGGTAGCGGCAAATGCGCTACCAAGAGATGTCAATATGAGCCAAATAGGCTTCAATCCTTGATCTCCAAAGATGTGTAGTCGTAGCTGAATTCTTTTGGAGAGTAGTAGTTTTGAGTATTGCCGTCCACTTCGGCATACGGATAGCCAAAGTTGTTTAGCGGAGACTGCGCAGGCTCCGGCGTCAAGACGAAGTCGCGTCCGTAGTTGAAGGCTATCCAGCACATCTCCCAGTTGCCAAAGAGATATTCGCGTATGTGCGCTAGCTTGCTGTCGTCGTTAGAGAGCTTCTCTCCTAGGCGCACCTTCGTAACGTCGGCAGGGTCGACTGGTATCCAGCCGTAGCCTTTTAGATAAAATTCAGCCCTGCAGTGCTGTCCGCCTGAAATTTTAGCCAGGCCGTCCTTTGCGCTACCCATCTGATCGGAAAATCTCGACTGCCCTACTCTGATGCCAAAAATTTCACGCGCAGGTATGCCGACCGATCTGCAAAGCCCGACGAAAACGGAGTTTATATCGGTGCATTTGCCGGTCAGCTTGCCGCTTTCAAGTATGGCTTTGACATCGCCAAGCCCGCATCCTAATACGCTGTTATCGCGTTGCATATTGTTTGCGACCCACGTATATATCGCTCTTGCACGCTCTAGATCGCCTTTTACGTCGCCTATTATCTCAAGCGCCTTATCTTTTACCACGCCCGTAGTCGGGATGTGCGAGGTCGGCTTTAAAAATTCCAGTATCGACGGCTCCATTTTCTCGTTAGGATCGTAGTTTACTTTGCTAAAATCGGTATTTCGCTCGATCGTCTCTATCCTAAAATCAACATTTAGCACTGGTCTTTGCTCGTTTGGTGCAAATTCTCCAAAAAGAGTCGGTATCTGCGTATCCGAGATGAAAGCGTTATTTGCGGTCGTGTTGATCGCGTAGTCTTTTACTAGATGCTGATACTCGCTGTGAAGCGTGAGGGGCACCCAAATTTTTGAAATTTCGCCCTTTTCTACGAGCTGATGCTTGAAGCTAACGTCAAACGTCCTCTTTTTTGGCTCTAAAGCGCCATTTTCGCTCGCTAGGATAGCGTTTGGAAGCAGACTGGCCGCACCTAAAATACCACTAAATTTAAAAAAATCTCTTCTTTGCATGGATTGCCTTTATTTTTTCTAGCTGACCTCAGCCCTTGGTGGCTTATTGTAGCATAAATTTTGGCATTTTGGCTGTTTTATGATAAAATCCGCGCTATGAAAAAGATTATTTTTTTAGCCATTATCGCGGCTAGTTTCAACGGTTGCATCTACCTAAACGACCGCGGGGTTTCGACGCAATACTACAACGACTGCAAAGAGTATTATGACGCGACAGGGACGTATCAAAAAGAGTGTCCGCACAATATGATCGACTGGAAATAAATGGATATAAATAAGGCCAGAAAAGCTAAATTTGACGAGCTAAACAGCGGTAAAAATTTAGAAATTTCACGCGCGATAGAGGCGCTTGGAGATCTTGAGTGCGCGTGCGAATTTAGCGATACGATAAATATAAAATTTCAAAATTTGAGCGCCGAGAAAAAAGAGGAGATTTACGCTCTCGCAAAGTCGCTAAAGCCTTGGCGCAAGGGGCCTTTTAAGATAGATGATATATTTATCGACACCGAGTGGCAAAGCTTTATTAAATTTAATCTCTTGGCGCCGCATCTGAATTTAGACGGTAAAAGCGTCGCTGACGTGGGCTGCAACAATGGCTATTATATGTTTAGGATGCTAAATTTCGCCCCTAAAAAGATAACTGGCTTTGATCCGAGCGTCCATACGGCGCTTCAGTTTAAATTTATAAACCATTTTGCCAAGACAAATATCGCTTACGAGATGCTTGGCGTAGAGCATTTGCCGTTTTTTGAGAGTAAATTCGACACTATTTTTTGCCTTGGCGTGATCTATCATAGAAGCGATCCGATAAAAATGCTAAAAGAGCTAAAAAGCGCGCTAAATCCGGGCGGAGAGGTATTTTTAGACACGATGTATATCGATATGCGGGGAGAATTTGCCCTAAGCCCCAAAAATACCTATTCCAAGATACCAAATATCTATTTCGTGCCTACGATAGACGCTCTGCAGGGCTGGTGCGAGAGGGCGAAATTTAAAGATTTTGAAATTTTAGCCACGAAGCAAACGGATACGAGCGAACAGCGAAAGACGCCATGGATAGACGGGCAAAGCTTGCAAAATTTCCTCGATCCAAACGACAACACCAAAACGATAGAGGGCTATCCCGCACCAAAACGAGTATATGTAAAAATCAAAATTTAAGGATAAAAATGGCTGATGATAATATTTACGAAGCTAGCGAAGAGAGTCAAATAGTCTTGCCCGAGGATGAAAATCCATTTAGAAACGACATCAAGACATCTCCTGCTATAAAGCTGAATTTAAGTGGAACGACCACCTTTTTGGAAAAAAATCACGCAAAGACGAAATTTTACACCAATGCCGACATGGTCGCGGACGACAGAGGGCTCATACACAGCGGATTTATCTTTTCGGCGGCAAACTACGCCGCACTTGTGGCTATAAATGAGGAATTTTGCGTAACTATCGGTGCTCGTATAAATTTTTTCGGTCCGTTGAAGCTTGGCGATATCGTAGAATTTGAAGCTAAAGCGCATTTTGACGAAAATAGAAAACGCGAAGTGCGAGTGACCGGACATACAAAAGAGATCAAAATTTTTGAAGGGACGTTTCAGCTAGTCAAGCTCGAGGAGCATATTTTCGATGCACAACAAAAAAATATACAAAAAGAGGCCGCGATAAGACGCACTAAAGAAAAACAAGAAAAAGACGGGTCTAAATAGGAGGCTTTTTATCCGCTTAGCACCTTTTAGTAAATAAACGGTAATTTTTTAAAATATTTAATTTTATATTAAGCTACAAAGCTAATTTTATATGGTAATATTCTCATTAAACTTTTATTAAAGGAGTCTTAATGAAACTGACTAAAATTAGTCTAGCGGCTTTGGTTGCTTTAGGTGCATTTTCAAGCGTTGCAAGTGCGACACCACTTGAAGAGGCTATAAAAAACGTTGATCTCTCAGGCTTTGCAAGGTATCGTTATACGGACGACCATTTTGACAACAAAGGTGCGAAAACCACAAATGCAAATCATAGATTTAGAATAGAAAGCGCATTTAAAGCAGCTATCGATGATAACTTCTTTGGCGTCTTAAATCTTTTATATGATACAAAAGATGGCTCAGGTCATATGACTCCCAATGCTACAGATCAAACAAATACTACAGGTAGCTTCGGCGTTCAAGAATTTTACTTAGGTTATAAATATGGAAACACTACTGTAACAGCCGGTAAGCAGCTAATCAAAACATTTTTTGATGATGGCGATATATCAGGCACAGGTGTTAAAATCTTAAATACAGATGTTCCGGGACTAACCTTAACAGCGGCTGCATATGATGCATTAGAGTATGGCACAGTTGATGTAGATGGTCCGTTACTAAATGCTATCGGCGCTATGGATAAATCGCCGAATCTATACGTATTAGGCGCTATGGGCTCATATGATCCAGTGGCATTTAAAATTTGGTATGCAAATCTTCATGACGTAGCAAATTTGATCGCAGGCGATGCTGCCGTGAACTTTAACATAAACGACTTCAAGCTAGGTTTACAAGGTCAATACGCTCATAATGAGTCAGATCATGCAGACTATACAGATGCTAATTTCTATGGCGTAAAAGCTAACTTCGGTATACTAGGTGCTAGCCTAAACGCAGGATATATAAACTTTAAAGCCGATAACACAAGCAATGGCGGAGTAGGAACATCTTTCGTTTCAATCGATTCAAATGGTGGTTATATAAATCCAGCCAAAATTCTAAACGGTGCAATGAGTAGTAGCTCTCAATTTTATAACAATATAAAAGACAAGAACGATTACTGGTTCATCAATGCCAAATATGTATTTGATCAAAAATATGGTATCGGCGCAGGATACACAAAAGGCAAAGGCTATAGCAATGCCCTTGCAGAAAAAAGAGCTAAAAGAGATGAGTGGTATGGCCAACTCGACTATAAATATAGCAAAAAGCTAAATTTCATGGCTTGGTATGCAGCTGCTAAAGATAAAAAAGACGGAGAAAAATACAAACAAGATAGGATCAGATTCGAAGCAAAATATAGCTTC
The DNA here is from genome assembly GCF_000287855.1 of Campylobacter sp. FOBRC14. Taxonomy (NCBI): domain Bacteria; kingdom Pseudomonadati; phylum Campylobacterota; class Epsilonproteobacteria; order Campylobacterales; family Campylobacteraceae; genus Campylobacter; species Campylobacter sp. FOBRC14. Next base: position 25,808 of record NZ_ALJJ01000009.1, read on the forward strand.
TAATCCACTTGATATCCGGGTATGCGATATGCTCGGATATCAACTCTTTCTTACATATCTTATCCATATATCTAAATTTTCTTGTTCTCTCTTAAGCGTGCTGGGCTCGCCGTGTCCAGGGTATAAGATAAAATCGCCTCTTAAATTTTTACATTTTTCAAGACTTTTTATCATGTCTTCCTTGCTAGAATACGGAAAATCCCACCTACCAATGCTGTCTTTAAATAAAAAATCGCCGCTAAACATAGCCTCGCCGATTTGTATCATCGAGCATCCCGGCGTATGTCCGCTAAACAGGTAAAATCTCACACTCATATCACCGATCATGATCTCTTTATCGCCACTGATCAAGGCATCGGCGGTAAAACACTCGTATCCGTAGCCAAAGACATCGCTTTGCACCATAAATGCGTCATTTTCATTGATATAAACGGGCAAGCCAAGCTCGTCTTTTAGGGCTTTGACGTCAAATATATGATCAAAGTGTCCATGCGTACAAAGTATGGCTTTTGCATCTTTTGCGTTTTGCTTGACCCACTCTTTAGCGCCCTCTCCAGGGTCTATGACAATATCGCCGCCAGGAGTTTTTACGATGTAGCAATTTGTCATATACGGACCGAAATTTTCAGATAAAATTTGCATTTTTATACTTTAATTTAAATTTTTAAGAATTTTACAATAAATTCCTTAAACTTAAAGGAAAATTTTAAAATAAAACTAGTATAATTGAACCAATAAAAATAAATCGGTGCAAAGATGAAAGATTACGAAAGCATAAAGAAAATTTTAGTTGAATTCTTAAAAAATTACATTACAAAAAAGAGTAAATCTAAAAATCTGCTGATAGGTGTGAGTGGAGGCATAGACTCTGCGGTAGTAGCCACTCTGTGCGCGGCTGCTATGCCAAAAAATACCCACGCTCTCATAATGCCAACAAACGCTTCAAGCACTAAAAACATAGACGATGCGTTAAATCTATGCAAAAAGCTTGGCTTAAATTTTAAAATTTTAAATATCCAAGCCATCCTTGACGCATTTGGCGACTCTATAGGCGAAAACATAGACAAACTTCGTAAAGGAAATTTAAGCGCAAGGGTGCGCATGAGTCTGCTGTATGACTACTCGGCCAGCATAAACGCTCTAGTCGTAGGCACCAGCAACAAAAGCGAGCTGATGCTAGGATACGGCACTATCTTTGGTGACCTGGCATGTGCGATAAATCCTATCGGCGAGCTTTATAAAACTGAAATTTTTGAATTCGCAAAGTATCTTGGAGTCGATGAAAACATCATAAACAAAGCGCCAAGCGCCGATCTTTGGGATGGCCAAAGCGACGAGGCCGACATCGGATACACTTATGAAACGATAGATGAGATATTAAAAGGTATAGCAGGAGGGAATTTAGGCGCAAGCGTCGATAAATTTGGACAAGATACGGTCGACGAGATCGTAAAAAGGGTAGAATCGAATAAATTTAAGCGACAAATGCCGTTGATAGCAAAAATTTAAAAGGATTTATAATGAAAGAAATTTCATTTTACAAACCAACCGTCACAGAGCGCGAAAGTGAGCTTATCAAAGAGGTCCTATACGGACAAGATCCAAACAGCATAATAGACAAATTTGAAGAGGCTCTGAAGAAGTATTTTGACGCAAAACATGTTATCACGACAAATAACAGCGCGGCGGCGCACCATTTGGCACTAAGCGCCATGCATATCAAACGTGGCGATAAGATACTCTGCTCGGTAAATGCCTTTCCTAGCGTAGCTCAGGCGATCCGCCATTTTGATGCGGAGCCGATATTTGTGGATATAAATGAGGATGATTTTAACATAAACCCCGATGCACTCGAGAAAATTTTAAAAGAGCAAAACCACAAAAAGCTAAAATGCGCCTTCGTCACTCATATAGCCGGTCAAAGTGCGCAAATGGACGAGATAAAGGAGATAGGCGAACGCTATGATGTTCAAATTTTAGACGATGCGAATAGAGCCATAGGATTTACCTACAATGGCAAGAAAGTCGGCAGTAAAGACTCGTTTTTATCGTGCTTTCAGACAAATTCTCAAGTGCAAAATCCAATCTCCACAGCCGGATTTTTCACCACAAACGACGACGAGATCGCCAAAAGCGCCAAGCTACTTCGCAACTACGCGCTGGTAAACGGCATCGATAAATACGGCAATCTAAGCTACATCTACGATGTCGTGGATATCGGGCTAAAATACGATATAAACGCGCTGAATGCGGCATTTTCGCTCGCTCAGCTAGAAAAGAACGACGGCTTCATAAAACGTCAGCGAGAGATAGCTGCGATCTACGATAAGGAGCTAGCGGGCTATCCACAGATCGCCACACCAGTAAAAAAACGCGATCATATCTACTCGCAATACATCATAAAAGTAAATAAAAACCGCGACGGCTTTGCAAGAGAGCTACTAGAGCGCGGCATACACACATCTTTACACTACATACCGATACACCTGCTAAGCTATTATAAAAACAAATACGCGCTTAAAGTAAATGACTTCCCTACTGCGCTAAAGGTCTATCAGCAAGTGCTTTCGCTGCCTATCTACGACGGGCTGAAAGACGAAGACGTCTACTACATCTGCGACACGATAAAAGAGATACTGAAAAATCGTGCCTAAAAGCAGCTTCGAGCAAAATTTACACACTTGGGCGAACAGATATTTTTATCGCCCAAGCCTCCCGCAAAAGCTGCTAGCCTACGCACTTTTACCGCTTAGTCTCGTTTATACCGCCATCATTTGGATCAAAAAAATTTCAAGCTGCAAAAAAGACTTTGGTATCAAAATTTTAAGCGTGGGGAATTTAAGCCTTGGTGGAAGCGGCAAAACTCCGCTTTGTATCGCCATTGCAAATGAATTTAAAGGTGCATTCATCGTGCTAAGAGGCTACAAAAGAGCCACCAAGGGCATGCTGGTAGTCTGCAAAAACGGCGAAATTTTAGCAGATACACGCACGAGCGGCGATGAGGCCATGGAATACGCCATAAGCGTCAAAGATGCAAACGTCATCGTAAGTGAAAACCGCGACGAAGCGATAGAATTTGCCAAAAACGCCGGCGCCAGATATGTCTTGATGGACGATGGCTTTGGTAAATTTCATATCAAAAAATTTGACATCTTGTTGCGCCCAGCTCCAAAGCCCGCGCTAAATTTCACTATCCCTAGCGGCGCTTACCGCTATCCGGTAAGCTTTTATAAATTTGCAGACTTTATCGCCGAGCCGGGCCAGACGCACTTTAGAAAGAGCAGAATCGAAAATCCCACGCCAAAAATGGTGCTAGTGACCGGCATAGCCAACCCGGCGCGCTTAGAGCCGTTTTTTAAAGATACGCTAGCACAGATCTTTTACCCCGATCATTACAGCTTTTGCAAGGACGAGCTCGCTCAAATTTTAAAAGAGCGTGAGGCAAGCTCGCTTTTGATGACGCGAAAGGACTACGTAAAGGTGCGAGACTTTGGCCTACCGATCTCGCTCATCACGTTAGAAACGACGCTTAGCGAAGAGTTTAAAACGCTGATACAATCTAAAATTTAAGCGCATTTTGTTATAATCTGACATTTTTAGCGAAGGATCGAAGTGCAAAATTCACTACAAGTCGCGCAGGTCATCATCTCGGCCCTGCCTTATATTCAAAAATTTCGTAATAAAATTTTCGTCGTCAAATACGGCGGCTCCGCACAGATAGACGATACGCTCAAAAACGACTTCGTTCGCGATATAGCGCTGCTTCAGCTTGTAGGCTGCAAGGTCGTAGTCGTGCATGGCGGCGGTAAAAAGATAAATTCCTACCTTGATCGTTTGCATATAAAAAGTGAGTTCGTAGACGGGCTTCGCGTGACCGACAAAGAGGCTATGGAGATCGTCGAAATGGTGCTTAGCGGCAATATCAACAAAGAGATCACCGCGCTTTTGAACAAAAACGGCGCAAGAGCGATCGGCGTGAGCGGCAAAGATGCGAATTTACTCAAGGCAAGAATTTTAAATAACGGCAAATACGGCTTTGTGGGCGAGATAGAGCGCGTAAATACCTACGTCTTAAACGGCCTGCTCGAAAACGGCCTGATCCCGGTCGTCGCTCCTGTCGCCACTGACGACGAGGCCAACAGCTACAACATAAACGCCGATTTGTGCGCGAGCAAGATAGCAAGCGCGCTAAAGGCCGAACGCGTGATATTTCTCACCGACACGCGCGGGATACTGGATAAAGACGGAAATTTGATCAGCAAGCTAAATGAAGCGCATATAACTGCGCTAAAAGAGGACGGCACGATAAACGGCGGCATGATACCAAAGGTCGATGCAGCACTTGAATGTGTCAAAAACGGCGTCGCAAACGCACACATACTTGACGGCAGGCTGCCTCACTCGCTGCTGCTGGAGCTCTTTACTGATGACGGCATAGGGACGATGATAAAAGGATGAAAATTTTAATGACCTCGGTCGCTGATAAAAAGGCGGCCAAAATGCTAGGCAAAAAACTCATCAAAAATGGCTTGGCCGCTTGCGTCAGCAGCGTAAAGGCGGGTAGTCTTTACGTCTGGGACGATAAAATCTACGACGAGAAAGAGAGAATTCTGCTCATCAAGACGGACGCTAAATTTAAAAAAATAGCTAAATTCATAAAAGCAAATCACGGCTACGATCTGCCTGAAATTTTATCTTTCAAGCCAAAAGATATCTATAAAAAATACAAAATTTGGGTAAAAAATCAAACAAAAGGCAAAAAATGAGACTCACACCCACAAGAGCGGACAAAAACGAAAAGGTAAAAAATGTAAATTTAAGCACCGCACTGCTAAATCCAAGTAGCATCCACGGCGGACTTTACGCACCGACGAAGCTTCCAAAGATAAGCGCTAAAGCATGGCAAGATCTAAGCGCGTTAAGCTACGAAAAGCTGGCACTGGCTATCATCTCGCTCTTTAAATTCGACATCGACGAGGCAAGCTTTAAAAAGGCCTTGAGACGCTATAAAAATTTCGACCGACCAAATATACCGGTCGAATTTAAAAGGCTTGGTAAAAACCTATACATAAACGAGCTTTATCATGGGCCCACACGCGCTTTTAAGGATATGGCGCTTCAGCCTTTCGGCGAAATTTTAAGCAAGCTCGCGCAAAAACGAGGCGAAAACTACCTCATAATGTGCGCCACGAGCGGCGACACCGGCCCGGCGACGCTACAAACCTTCGCAAACGCTAAAAATATAAAAGCCATCTGCTTGTATCCTACGGGCGGCACGAGCGAGGTCCAGCGACTCCAGATGGTCTGCATGCCCGGCGAAAATTTAAAGGTCTTTGGCATAAAAGGCAACTTCGACGACGCTCAGCGCGCACTAAAAACGCTTCTGGCGAGTCAAAATTTTAAAAGCGAACTGGCTAAAAATCGTCTTTTGCTAAGCGCGGCAAACTCCGTAAATTTTGGCAGAATTTTGTTTCAGATCATCTACCACGCATACGCCTACGCACGCCTTTTAAAGCTTGGCAAACTAGGCAAAAACGAGAGCTTTGACATCATCGTGCCAAGCGGGAATTTCGGCAACGCTTTGGGGGCTTATTACGCTAAAAAAATGGGCGCAAAAATAGGCAAGATAAAGATCTCTTCAAACGCCAACAATATTTTGACCGAGCTTTTTACGACGGGCATTTACGATCTAAGGAACAAAACCTTAGTCAAGACCATAAGCCCGGCCATGGATATCTTGCTAAGCTCTAACGTCGAGCGCCTACTTTTTGATAAATTTGGCGCCGTACGCACGAAAGAGCTCATGGACGAGCTTAATAAAAATAAATTTTACAAGCTAAAGGCGCACGAACTAGCAGCGCTAAAAGAGGACTTTGAGGCAAACTTTTGCACCGACGAGGAGTGTGAAAGCTACATAAGCTCCTGGGCTAAAAAAGGCGTAGCGATCGACCCGCATACCGCAACATGCCTAAAAATGGTAGACAGCTCTCGTATAAACGTCATAACCTCGACTGCGCACTGGGTGAAATTTACACCAAGTATGCTAAAAGCCTGCGACGTGAAGGTAAAAGGCGGCGAAAAAGAGGGGCTAAAAAAGATGGCTGAAATTTTAAACGACACAGTGCCAAAGGCGATAGATGCGCTATTTGACGCGCCGATCCTACACCCTGAAGTGATAGCTCAAAGCCAGATCGAAAATAAAATTTTAGAATGGATCAAAAAATGATAATCATACCCGCCCGCCTGGCCTCGACTAGGTTTAAGGATAAAATTTTATGCGATATCGGCGGGGTGCCGATGTTTGTGGCTACGGCTAGACGCGTTAGTAGCTGCGATGATGTAGTAGTAGCGGTCGATGATGAAAGCGTCTTTGACATCGCACGAAAGCACGGACTAAAGGCCGTGATGACGAGCAAGGATCATCAAAGCGGGACGGACCGTATAAACGAAGCGGCGCAAATTTTAGGGCTAGACGAGCGCGAGATCATCATAAACGTCCAAGCCGACGAGCCCTTCATAGAGCCTGAAAATATCGCTAAATTCAAAGCCTTTTGCGAGGCTAAACGCGAAAAAGCCTTTATGTTTTCATGCTACAAGCTAGTTAGCGGCGAATTTGCCGATGATAAAAACCTAGTCAAAGTCGTTACTGATTTTGACGGCTTTGCGCTATATTTTTCACGCTCGCGCATACCTTTTGACCGCGCTAAATGCGACGAATATAAAGCTCACCTTGGCATCTACGGATACAGCGCACTAAATTTACGCAAATTTTGCTCACTTCGCACCTCACATCTTGAAAGTACCGAAAAGCTAGAACAGCTGCGCACCCTTGAAAACGGCAAGCGCATAGCGATGCTGGAGGTCTCAAGCCAGAGTATCGGCATAGACAGCGAGGATGACTACAAAAGAGCATTGGCGAAATTTCGGAACGATCTGTGACATTTGAGACTAAAAATATCTTGATTTATCTCAAATCAAATTTCACGCTTTTTGGCTACTATTTCCAAAAAGGAGAATAGTATGACAAGAGAGAAATTTTGCTACGAGGTCGCGACAGTCACGAAATTCATACAAATTTACTGCACCGACAAACACAAAGACGAGCCAAAGCACAAATGCACGCAAAGCCTGAGCTATAACGGGGAAGCGGACGTGGCGAGCGTGGAATTTGAGCTTTGCAAAGAGTGCGAGCACATGGCTAGATACGCTTACGCCAGACTTCAAGCCTGCCCTCATATAGAAAAACCGCGCTGTCACCGCTGTCCGCATCCTTGCTATGAGCTTGACATGTGGAAAAAGATGGCTAAAATGATGAAATACAGCGGTATGAAGCTAGGCCTTAATAAGATCAAAAAGCTATTTTTAAGAGGCGGCGACTAGCGCCTGCTACTTAACCTTTCTTTCACAAATTCTTTTTACAATTCTCCTACATTTTAAATAAAGGAGAAAAAATGAGCGATCAAACTGCAGCGATATGCCAGAGTAAAATAAGCCTGCCGACACTTTTGATAGCTTCAAAGGCTTATCTTTTGGCGATATTTGCAAAAGCAAAAGAAGCCAGCTTTGGCAAAATGATCACGAGATCTGACGCCAAAACGCTTGCCGATATGGCGTTTGAGATAGATAAAAGATTTGGCAAGCTAAAAGCACAGGCAAATACAGCAAAAGCGGCATTTGAAGCCAAAATGCAAAACAAGCTCGAGACTCTTGCTAAAGAACAAAGAGATGACTTCGTGAGAGATTTTAGCGCGAGATATAACGAAAGAGTCTGTGCTCTAAGCATAAAAGAGGCTGAAATTTGGGATATCACTAAAAAAGACGAACCCGAAGAAAAAGCCAAAAACAACTAAACATCACCACACTCCACTCCTAAAATTCAGGCCGAATTCGATTCGGCCGATTTTAATCCATCACCACAAAATATAAAATAGTCAAATCTTATAAAACGACATTACAATATTTTAGAATTTTAAAATCGGCACTGTGTCAAGATATAACCTTCAAAAATTATCCTATATGATTTAACCTTTTCTTCACAAGTTTTATTTAAAATACACTCATATTTTTTAAGGGAGAAAAGATGAAAAAAATAGCTTTAGTAGCCGTCTTGATGGCTGGAAGTATGTTTGCCGCTTCACTTGAGAAGAGCACGAACGAGGAGCTTTACGCGATGATGGCGAACGCCGATGCAAAAACGCTAAGCGATATAGCCTTTGAGATAGACAAGCGCGTAGGTGAGCTAAAAGCCCAAATAAAGGACACCAAAAGAGGCTTCAAGTCTGAAATGAGAAAGAAGCTTGAGGCCATGAGCGCGGCTGACAGGTATAAATTTATGCAGGATTTTAGAACCGGCTACAACGAAAAAGTCTCGGCTCTAAGTGTAAAAGATGCCGACAGGCTAGACATAGAGCTCAAGAAAATGGACGACGACTTTGACAAACATCGTCATGAGGGTGGCTTTATGGACGGTAAAAAATTTGACAAAAAGCACGACTGATGCGAATTTAGGCTTTGCGATGAGCAAGGCCTACCTTAACGCTACAAAACAGGCAAAATTTTAAGTATAATTTGATGTTTTGGAGAAGCCATGAATAAAATTTTGATCGTAGAAGACGAAAATATGCTGCTTGATATGATGAGCACGTATCTAAAAAGCAAAAATTTTGACGTCACGGGCGTAAAAAACTACGAAGACGCACTAAATTTAGCCTATGAAAAATGCTTTGATCTGTGGATATTTGATGTCAAGATCATCGGCGGTAACGGCTTTAAGCTGCTTAAAGAGCTAAGAGAGGCCGGCCGCAACACGCCTTGTATATTCACGACCTCGCTAAATACCCTAAAAGACGTGCAAGATGGCTTCATAAGCGGCTGCGACGACTACATCAAAAAGCCGTTTGAGCTTAAAGAACTACTTTTGCGCGTCAATAATATCCTGCGGCGCACCTTCGTGCATAATCCAAAAACCAGAGAGCGCATAGATGAAAATTTCAGCTTCGACATGACCCAGGGCGTTTTGTTTAAAGGCGATGATATCGTGTCGATGCCACAAAAACAAGCCAAGCTGCTAAGCTTGCTGCTTAAAAACAAAGATAGATTCCTAAGCCGAGATGAAATTTATAGTGAAATTTGGAGCTACGATGAGAGCCCTAGCGAGCTAAGCCTTCGAGTCTACATCACGGGACTTAGGAAAATTTTAGGCAAGGAGCGCATCATCAGCCAGTCTAAGCTCGGATATAAATATGCTTAACAAACGCCATGTCCTGCCTATTTTCTTACTATATTTTCTAACGAGCATCACATTTACCGTCCTTTTTGCGGGCATCTTTTATCAAAATGAAAAGATGTTCATCATAGATAAAGATACCTTCGAGCTAAGAGATCTAAGGCGCGAGCTACAGATGAAGCTCGATAAACACGGCGAGCTTGACGATGATGATTTCGACGACTTCGAGGCGTATGTCGTGGATCTAAAAACCGGCGACATCATCGAAGACGACTTTGATGTAAGGCCAAATATGCCAAGCAGCTACGAGGATGGCAACAGTCTGGTAGTGCAGTTTAACATAGCCGATAAAAACGCTCAAAACGAATACTACATAGCCATCAAAACGACCGGTGTGAAAACGAAGCTTTTCACGCTCAAGCTTAAAATTTTATTCGCATCGCTGGGTGTTTTGGCAGCGGTCTTGCTGATAGCTTATTTTATCATCAGGCTCTCTTTGCGCCCGCTTTATGAAAAGATAGAATTCCTAGACGGCTTCATACGCGACACCACGCACGAGATAAACACGCCTTTGAGCGTCATTTTGATGAGTATAGAGCTTTTTAAAAGCGACCCTGCCAAATACCTAAGCAACATCAAGACCGCAGCGACTACGATAGCAAATCTTTACGAGGACCTGGTCGCTTTGAGGTTAAAAAACGGCACAAAAGATGAAAAAGAGCGGCTAGATTTAACCCGGATGCTAAGCGAGAGGATAGAGTATTTTAGCACTAGTATCGAGCAAAAAAATATAAATTTAAAGCTTGATCTAGCAAACAACGTATCGCTTTTTACCTCGAAATTCAAGTTAAGAAAGATCATCGACAACCTACTCTCAAACGCCGTAAAATACTGTAACGAAGGCGGAAACATCAGCATAAATTTAACTCCTGGCGAGCTAAATATAAAAAATAGCGGCAAAGGCATAGCAAAGCAAAATTTACCGCATATTTTCGAGCTTTATACGAGATTTGACGAGCAAAACGGCGGCTTTGGCATAGGACTGAATATCGTAAAGAAATTTTGCGACGAGCTGAATTTTAAAATAAGCTGCCAAAGCGATGAGAGACTAACGTCTTTTGAAGTGAAATTTAGCAAGGCTTAGCCCGCTACGATAATAGCATTTTAATATTTTTAGGCTCTGTTACAATTATTTCATCGATTTTCAGATTTCAAAGCGAAGTCAAACCTTGTGAAGCGACGCTATCGCTGCCGATTTTTACTTCGTGCTATGCACTCGTAACGAGACTTCGCTACGAGGACAGGGAAGCTGTAGCTGACCGCGGTCTGCTTGCAAGGAAAACGCGAACAGCGTTTGAGTAGTGCAACGAAGCGTCTTGAAAAGCTGCGAGCAACGCTAAGCAGAAAAAATCGTGCTATATGTTCGGCGTCTTGTGGAGCGAACAGGGTTTTTGCTTCACTTCGTTTGCAACTGCAAGGCAGAAGCGAAGCAAACGTCAATGATTTATAATAACAGAGCCTAAAATTTCAATAGCCGCTTGCGCGAGAGCAAGTAGCCAAACATATAAAATAAAGGGCCGATTTGCTAAAAGCGCGGCAAACCAAGCCCTTTTTGGATTTTACATCGTCTCTCCGGCGATCATTCCAAACACCATACAATCAAGTATCGCGTATGTTCCTAGACGGCTGGCTCCATGCACACCGCCTGTTATCTCGCCTGCAGCATATAGGCCTTCTATTGGCTTATGCGTTTTATAAGAGATCACTTGAGCCTTTGTGTTTATCTCGAGGCCTCCGCAAGTGTGGTGGACTTTTGGCATAGTACGACTCGCATAAAATGGCGGTTTTGAGATGTTTATGCCACCTAGTTTATCTACCGGCTTGCCAAATTCATCTTTTCCTGCGGCTACTCCTTCGTTATATTTTTTGACGCTTTCTTTGAGCGCATCAGCAGGGATCTTGAAATGCGCCGCGAGCGCGTCAAGGGTGTCAAATTTCCAGATGACGCCAGCCTCTAACGGACGAGATGTGTAGATAGGATTTCTCGCGTCTACTGCTTGTTGGTCGCAAAGGTTGACCGGGTAGTTCTCGTCTTTGCCGATGACTGCAAAGCACGCGTCTGATTTGATCTTACGGCCGGCATGCTCGTTCATGAAGCGCTTGCCTGTTTTTGGATTTACCGTTATGCCGTAAGTGTTGCAGCAGTGGTTTGTGAAATTCACGGCCGCACCAAAGCCCTTTTCATCAGGCGAGCAGTATGGCAAGAACTGTATCCACGAAGTTTGAAGCGTGATAGCGCCCAGATCGGTCGCTTTTAGCATCGCTCCCGCGCTTGAGCCTTGTTGGTTGGTGCTGTCTATCGTAGGCACTATGCGAGGATCTTGTATCTGGCGATACCAGAGGTCGCGTCCAAAGCCGCCTGCAGCTAGTAATACGCCGTCTTTAGCCTTATAGGCCTTTTTATCGCCGCTTGTGTTTTCCAGGTCGTCGCTAAAGAGCTTGGCGTCAAATTTATAGTTCTCTCGAGCTAAAATTCCCACCACTTTCCCGGCGTCATTTAGCACGAAGTCGTCAAATTTCGTCCTTGTTTTGATAGTGACGTTTTTATCCTCGCCAAGCACTTTTAGCATAGGTTGGATGTAGCCAGAGCCCGAAGCGTTTGTAGCTTGTAAGCTTCTAGCCACGCTGTGACCGCTTTCAAATATCAGCTTATCTGAAAACTGAGCGCCACATTTTTCAAGGAGCGCGACGGCATCGTTGCTTTTATCAAACATCGTGCTCAAAAGCTCGGTGTGATTTAGCCCGAGTCCGTCTTTTACGGCATCGGCGATAAATAGCTCTTTACTATCCTTTATGCCTTGAGCGACTTGGTATTTGTTCATAGGAGCAGCCATGTTTCCACCGTTTATGACGGAATTTCCGCCCGCACGGCCCATTTTCTCGACTATCAAAACCTTCTTGCCGCGCTCGCTGGCTTTTAAGGCGGCTGAAAGTCCCGCAAATCCCGTTCCTACGATGACTATGTCATACTCTTCGTCAAATTTGACATCCTTTTCGCTTGATACCGCTACTGCATTCACGCCGCTTAGTGCGAGCGCGCCGGCACCTACCATACTCATTTTGAGCATATCGCGTCTTGAGATCTTGTTTGCCATGTTGTCTCCTTTAGAAGTTTGTAAATTTATTATAATGAAATTTTAATTTTATATTTTAAAACGGATAGAAATTCCGCAAGCTTTATCATCTTTTGATAGAATCGATATTAAAAACTACGGCAAAAGCCGATATCTTGAATTTAACCTTACAAAAAATAGTAAATCAAAACCTTGTCTGAGCGAATTTTAGTCATCAAATTCCGCCTTTAAAATGTGATAGTCTCGTGAGAAATTTTATGATGCTACTTTTTGAAACATCGCAGATGAGGATAAATTTTAATAAAGCCGTGGAGATAGATCTCGCCTCCGCGACATCAAGCTAAGCCTCGTAAGCAGGCTTCCATCTAAAATTTAAAACAGCTGTTTTGGCGTCTTTTACCTTGTCTTTATTTAAGCCCTGAGCGATTGCGGTAGTAGCCACCGCCTCGGCTACGACCTGAGAAAACTGCGTCAATCTCGATACAGACGGCAAGAGTGCAGCCCCCAGTTTATCGGTATCTATCATGCCTTTTAGGGAGTGTGCCGCCGCACTTATCATCTTATCAGTGAGCAATGAAGCGTCGACAGACATCACTCCAAGCCCGAGGCCAGGATACATCAGCGCGTTATTCGCCTGTCCTATCTCGTATGTAACACCCTTATAAACGACCGGCTCTACTGGGATACCGGTGGCTACTAGCGCCTTACCGTCGCTCCACGCTATAAGGTCGCTCGACGTAGCTTCGGCTAGCTCGGTCGGGTTGCTTAGAGGAAATATCATAGGGCGCGCCGTGTGCTTTGACATCTCTTGGACTACCTCTTTGGTAAATGTATGAGGCGTGGTCGATGTGCCTACGAGGATCGTCGGATGCACTCTTTTGACGACCGCGGTGAGACTTATGAGTGTATCTGGATCTGTAAATTCCTCTCTTTTCTTGCAAAAGGCTTTTGCTCCGGCGTAAGATCATCCATATCATCAAAGAGCAGCCCTTGCTTATCTACTAGATAAAATTTAGACTTTGCCTCAGCCTCGCTGAGCCCTTGCTGTAGCATCTCAAGATAGACGCGATTTACTATGCCAGCTCCCGCAGTCCCCGCACCAAAGCAGACGTAATTTTGATCTTTTAGCTTTTCTTTTGAAATTTCAAGCCCGCACAAGATAGCGGCTAAGGTGATGATGCCTGTGCCTTGCATGTCGTCATTGAAAGTCGGTATGCTTTTGGTGTATTTTTTAAGTATATTGGCTGCATTCGAGCGACCAAAATCCTCCCAGTGAAGATACAATCTAGGAAAGACTTTTCTGGCCGCATGCACGAATTTATCGATAAATTCATAGTATTTATCGCCTCTAATACGCTTAAAGCGGTTGCCTAGATAAAGCGGATCGTCCAGCAAGCTTTGCCTGTTCGTTCCCACATCAAGCACGACAGGTAGTACCATCTTGGGATCTATCCCGGCGGCCGCGCTATAAACCATTAGCTTGCCCACCGATATATCAACGCCGTTCGTGCCCCAGCCTCCTATGCCTAAAATGCCCTCCGCATCGGTCGCTACGATGAGGCGGATCTCCCTGCCGCTAGCCGCTTTTTTAAAATTTCCTCTATGCCGTCGCTGTTTTCTATCGAGATGAAGGCCGCGTTTTGAGGATTGACGAAAAATTCGCTGTAATTTTCTATACTCTTGGCGATCACCGGATCATAAACTATCGGCATAAATTCGACCACATGCTCGTTGAAAAGGTAGTAAAATAGCGTGCGGTTGGTGTCAAAAATTTGCATCAAAAATTTACGCTTTTCTATCTCTTCGCCCTTTGTTTTAAAGTGCAAATACACCTGACTGGCCTGCTCCTCGATGCTTTGGATGTGCGGCGAGCCCGTCTAGCCCGAGCTGCTCACGCTCGGCCTTGCTAAATGCCGTCCCTTTGTTCAAGAACGGATCGTTTAAAATTTCATACCCTCTTTTCATGTTTTGCCCCTTATGAAAGATTGTCAAATTGGCTCTATTGCAATATTTCATTGATTTTCAGCTTTCAAAGCGAAGTCAAACCTTGTGAAGCGACGCTATCGCCGCCGATTTTTACTTCGTACTACGCACTCGTAACGAGACTTCGCTACGAGGACAGGGAAGCGGTAGCTGACTGCGTAAATCGTGCTATATGTTCGGCTACTCGCTCCCGCACAAACGCTGTTCGTGTCTGTGCTAGGTCGCTCCTGGAGTGAGCAGGGTTTTGCTTCGCTTCGTTCGCAACTGCAAAGCAGAAGCGAAGCGATTATCAATGATTTATTATAATAGAACTATCAAATTTTTGAAATTTTCTCCAAAAATTTCTCAGGCGAGATAAAGCCGATCGTTCGTAGAGGCTTAAGCTCCTCGCCGCCTTTAAAAAACAAAAGTGCAGGCGGGTCGATAAGGCCGAATTCTCGTAGCATAGCATCGTTTTGCTCGCCGCTTTGCGTGACATCTACACGCACGAGGGTAAAATCGCCAAGCTTACCGGCCACGGCGCTATCTTTAAAAGTGATCTTTTCTATCTCTTTGCAGCTTGCGCACCAATCGGCATAAAAATCGACCATCACGGGCTTGTCGGCATTTTTGATGAGATCTTTTAGCTCGTTTAAATTTTTGACCGAGCGAAAATTTAGCTGCGCTTGATCAAAGCTTGTAAAATTTAGCCCGCTAAGAGGCGAGAGAGCGTCCCTTGAGCCCAAAAATCCGCCCGCGATAAGCATTATAGAATAGACAAAGACCAAAATAGCAAGCGCCTTTTTAAATTTCATAGCCCCGCTCGCGGCTGCTTCGAAAGCTCCAAAATATACCGCCATGAACACGCCTATGACGCCGTATCCTACCAGCTCGAAAAACGAGCCGAAAATTCTAGCCATGAGCCAAACGGCCATTATCAGCATCAAAAAGCCAAAAAGGCTCTTTATACCGTCCATCCAAGCACCCGGCTTTGGTAAAATTTTACCCGAGCTGGCCCCTATGACAAGCAGCGGGACTCCCATGCCAAGCCCCATGCCAAAAAGCATGGTGCCGCCATAAAACGTATCTCCGCTTTGAGCTATGTAAAGTAGCGCCCCTGCAAGCGGTGCGGCGACGCACGGAGATACTATGAGCGCCGAGGCGAAACCCATGATGAAAACGCCGATCAGACCGCTACTATTTTGGGATTTCTTGCTTATAAGATTTTCAAATTTTGACGGTAGCTTTATATCGTAAAAGCCAAACATGCTAGACGCAAGCAGGACAAAAAACAGCGCAAATACGCTAAGCACCCAGACATTTTGCAATGCGCCCAGGACCCCAAAACCAAGCAAGCTCGCCGCAACGCCCGCAAGCGCGTAAGCAAGGCTCGACGCCACGACATAAACCAGCGACAGCACAAAGCCGGTTTTGGCGTTTAAATTTCGTCCGCTTTTTGAGACGATGATACTTGAGAGGATCGGTATCATCGGGAAAACGCAAGGCGTGAAAGCTAGCAAAAGCCCGTAACCAAAAAACGTAGCCAAAGAGAGCAAAAAGCCGCTGCTATCAAGCTCGCTGGCGATATTCTCCTCGTCTGAAAGCTGATTTGTGTCCTGCTTGTCGGCAGCCGCAACGCTAAATTTATCATCTATTTTGGTGATAGTGTAAATTTTACTTTGCGGACGGTAGCAAATGCCGTTTTTAGCGCAGCCTTGATATAAAATTTCAAGCCGGGCTTTATCGTCTTTTAAATTTTCACCGACTAGCTTAAACGGCACAAGGAGCGAGAAATCCTGCAAGATGATCTCGTGATCGCCTACTGATTCTGGCTTTGGCATGTTTAAAAGAGAGTTGATCGTCTCGCCATTTAGCTTTATCTCGAAGGTATCTTGATAGATGTAGATGTTTTCGCCGAATTTAAATTTTATCTCTAAATTTTGACTGTCTTGGGCGGTGCTGATGTCAAATGCCTTGCTGACGTCGAGGACCTCGCCAAAGCAAGCCAGACAAAATGCAAAAAATGATACGAGAATTTTAAAAACCATAGTGTTCCTTTTTGATTTACGTGATTTTAATAAATTTTATTAAATTTATTGTAAAACCGTTAAGTGGGCGTGAAATCAGCTTTATTGTTGTAAAATTACGAAACGGACGTGAATTTATGAAATTTAAAGGATAAACCATGCCAAAAGAGAAAAAACACGTAAAAGGTGCCAAACTAGGCTACGAGCAAGAGCTAAGGCTGCTTCAGATCGAGCTTTTAAAATTTCAAAACTACGTCAAAGAAAAGGGCTTAAGAGTGCTGATGCTGATGGAGGGGCGCGACGCGGCGGGCAAAGGCGGCACGATAAAACGCCTGACCGAGCATCTAAACCCACGCGGATGTCGGATAGTCGCCCTCACAAAGCCAAGTGACGTCGAAAAGACGCAGTGGTATTTCCAGCGATACGTCACGCATCTACCAAGCGCGGGAGAGATCGTGATCTTTGATAGGAGCTGGTATAACCGCGCCGGAGTCGAGCCAGTGATGGGATTTTGCACTCAAGAGGAGCATAAGGAATTTTTGCGTGAAGTGCCGAAATTTGAAGAGATGGCCATAAACTCGGGCATAATTTTCTTTAAATTTTACCTCTCTATCAGCAAAGAAGAGCAAAAAAGGCGCTTTAAAGAGCGCATGACCGACCCTCTCAAGCAGTTTAAGATCTCTCCGGTAGATCAAAAAGCTCAAGAGCTGTGGGATCAATACTCGATCGCCAAATATTCGATGCTGCTAGCCTCTCATAACGCCATCTCGCCATGGGTCATCGTAGCCTCCGACAACAAAAAAGAGGCGAGGCTCAATGTGTTTAAATTTATATTAAGCAACGTGGAGTATCCAAAAAAGATAGCCGAACGCCTACACTATGACAAGAACGTCGTCAGAGGCGGCAACGAAGAGATAAAACGTATCGAAGAGGGACTCAATAAAGACAGGATAAAAAGTATCGAATAAAATTGCTTAGAGCCACTAGCGTGGCTCTAAATTTAGATATTACTCGACTTCAGCGTCGATGACGTCGTCGTCTTTTTTCTTTCCGCCTGATTGCTCGCCGCTAGCGTTGTCATCTTTTTTATACATTGCCTCGGCTAGTTTGTGGCTGGCGGCACTTAGAGCTTGGACTTTTGCGTCGATTTGCTCCTTGCTTGCGTTTTCATCTTTTAGCGTCTCTTTTAGATCGTTTAGCGCAGCCTCGATATTGCTTCTATCCTCGGCAGGCACCTTCTCTCCTAGCTCGTTCATGCTTTTTTCGGTTTGATGTACCAAAGCGTCGGCTGAATTTCTGGCCTCGACCGCCTCTTTGCGCTTTTTATCGTCCTCTTTGTGAAGCTCGGCGTCTTTTACCATGTTGTTTATCTCGTCCTCGCTTAGTCCGCTTGAACCGGATATCGTGATGTTTTGAGCTTTGCCGGTCGCTTTATCTTTTGCCGAGACGGTCAAAATTCCGTTTGCATCTATGTCAAATTCTACTTCTATTTGAGGTACACCGCGTGGGGCTGACGGGATGCCCTCTAGGTTGAATTGTCCTAAAGATTTGTTATCCCTTGCAAATTCGCGCTCACCTTGAAGCACATGGATAGTCACGGCGCTTTGGTTGTCCTCTGCGGTTGAGAATGTTTGATTTTTCTTGACAGGGATCGTAGTGCCCTTTTCGATGATCTTTGTCATCACGCCGCCAAGTGTCTCGATACCGAGGCTAAGCGGAGTGACATCAAGGAGGAGCACGTCTTTTACGTCGCCTTTGATGACCGCACCTTGGATAGCGGCACCGATAGCTACGACCTCGTCAGGGTTCACACTCTTGTTTAGCTCTTTACCAAAGGCCTTTTTGACCTCTTCTTGAACGAGTGGCACACGGGTAGAGCCACCGACCATCACGACCTCTTTTACATCGCTCTTGCTAAGTCCCGCCTCTTTTACGACCTCGTTGATCTTTGTGATAGTCTCGGCTACGAGCGACTCTATCATGCCCTCAAATTTTGCGCGAGTGAGCTTTTTGACGAGGTGTTTTGGACCGGTAGCGTCAGCTGTGATGAACGGTAAATTTATCTCGGTTTCTTGAGCCGAACTAAGCTCTTTTTTAGCGTTTTCTGCAGCCTCTTTTAGGCGTTGGCTAGCCATGACGTCCTTTTTAAGGTCGATGCCGGTCTCATTTTTAAACTCATTTACGAGCCAATCGATGATAAGGTTATCAAAGTCATCGCCGCCAAGGAAAGCGTTACCACCCGTGGCTAAAACCTCGACTACGCTGTCGCCGGTCTCAAGCACGGTAACGTCAAACGTTCCGCCGCCTAGGTCATAAACTAAAATTTTCTCGGCCTCTTTTTTATCAAGCCCGTAAGCAAGCGCCGCAGCCGTCGGCTCGTTGATGATACGAAGCACATTTAGTCCGGCTATCGTTCCGGCCTCTTTTGTCGCCTTTCTTTGGCTGTCGTTGAAATAAGCAGGCACCGTGATGACCGCGTCTACGACCTTTTCGCCAAGATATGCTTCGGCGTCTTCTTTTAATTTCATCAAAATTTTAGCCGAAATTTCTTGCGGAGTATAGACCTTACCGGCGATCTCGACGGCGCAAGCACCGTTTCTATCGACGACGTGATAAGGTAGGCGAGCTTTCGCCTCTTGGGCGTTTTTCTCGTTGCTCATGAGCCCCATGATACGCTTGATCGAATATATCGTCTTTTCAGGGTTAGTGACCGCTTGACGTTTTGCCACGTCGCCTACTAAAACCTCTCCCTTGTCGGTAAATGCTACGACTGATGGAGTCGTATTTTTGCCCTCTTTGTTTGGTATGACCTTGCTCTCACCGCGCTCATAGACGCTCACGCAAGAGTTTGTCGTTCCTAGGTCGATTCCTATTACTTTTGCCATTTGTTTTCCTTTATTTTGGTTTTTAAATTTCGTTTATATCGATTGCGACCGGCATTAAATTTAGCCGACCCATCAAAATCACCTGTCCGCTGGATCTCACTAAATACCTGCGGACGACTAAATTTCGTATCAATTTGCAACGCTAACCATCGCAGGGCGCAAGACTCTACCGTTTATGATGTATCCTTTTTGCATGACTTGTACGATCTGACCGCTAGTATGATCCTCACTATCGACGCGAAGCACCGCATTATGGACATTCGGGTCAAACTCACCGCTAGTGTCGATCTCGCTCATGCCATGCTTTTCAAAGCATTTTTTGAACTGATTTATCGTAATGAGCACGCCCTCTTTGACGTTTTTGGCAAACTCATCGTCGTCAGGGTCGAAATTTGCCGCGATCTCCAAAGCGTCGATCACCGGGAGCAAATCGCGTGCAAATTTCTCGTTTGCATAGCTTGCGATATCGGTCTTTTCTTTCTCGAAACGCTTTTTGATGTTTTCAAATTCCGCATTTGCTCTATAATATTTATCCGTCAGCTCGTTAAGCTTGTTTTCAAGCTCCGCAACTTTCGCCGCATCGCTCAAGCCGTCAAAATTTACGCTATCAGGCGCTAAATTTTCATTTTGAGCATCTTGCACGTTTTGCTCTTTTATCTCTTCGCTCACGCTGCCTCCTTTATTTTATTTAAAAATTTCACATAATCGCTATAAATACTGCCCGCACATACCATCTCGCACGGATAGCCAAGATAAGTCATTTTAAGCTTTAGCCCCATAAATCCCTCGTCAAATAACGGAGAAAACGTAAGTCCCTCGTTCATCTGCGCGGCAAATCCGGGCTCAAGCATCATCTTAAAACGCTCATCGCCAAACATTTTAAAGGCCAAAATTTCGTTCTCTTGGAAGTAAATTTTGGTTCTTTTAAGCTCCCTTATCTTGCTTCTAAGTTCGCTTAAACCAACCTGAGCGCAAATCGTCTCAAGCTTGTTTAAACCAACGCCAAGTAAATTTTGTAGGAATTTCTCGATGCGCGCATCATATCTGATGACGATCTCGTCGCTATCCAAATTTAAGATCAAAAATCTATCATTTAAATTTAAAATTTCAAGCAAGCGCGTATCCAAACTGCCAAAAACCATACAATAAAGCTCGAATCTATCACAAAGCATCTTTAGATTATAACCGTCATTTACGCTGATATCAGCGTCATTTAGGTCTAGAGTCTCGCTCCAATATCTTCTCATCGCAGTTATGGTCGGTATGCGACCGCCGCTTATATGAAGCTTCGTTATCTCGCCCTCGTCGGAGAGCTTTTTAAAATAAACACGTATCGTAGATGCCGGCATCGAGATATTCATACGCGATCCAAGCTCGCTCGAGCCTATCGGGATATTGTCGCTCAGATACGCTTCGATGATGGAATTTAAGATCATATCGCGTTTGTTCGTCTTATTCACTTAGCACTCTTTCTTTTTAATTGCTAACGGAATTATACAATATTGAGTATGGTATTGTCAAGTAGTAAAGTTAAAAAAATAAATTTATTTATTCTTAGCGTTATAAACTCAAGTTTGGCTATAAAATTTTTGGATATTATACATTTTTTCGTATAATTTATATATTTTATTTGATTTTTTATAATATAATTAACATTATATATACTAAATTAATATGTTTATATTAAATTTTATGTATATTTAATGAAATAACTTGTATAATTTTCCGATGATAGAAACGAACGACATTTTCAATCTGCTTCATAATGCGATTGAATCCAAAAATATCGGTAAGAAAATTTCACAAGCACAAATGGCAAAGCACCTTGGCATCTCGATGAGGACGTATCAGGACTGGCGTCTTGGCAACTCAAAGCCTCAAGCCGCACTGGCCGTTTGTCAGCTCTTGTGCGAGCTTGATGACGATGAGATATTGTTTGTTGTAAAAAAAATGAAAAAATTACTAGGAGAGTAGATGGATAATCTGACACAAAAAGAGCGTATAGAGCTAGAGAACGTTTTTGCGGCGATTTATACGAAAAAAGAGTCTAAATTTTTTCAGTTTTATAAGGAATTCTACTCCGTCGCGCTCTCAAAATTTCATACTTTTAAATTTAGACTAAAAAAGGGCAAAATTTTAAAATAAAAGATATAAACAAGGCCTACTTCACTCGGTCGGTAGCCTTTCAAAAGTAGCTGCCAGTATGCCATGCGAAGCGTCTAGAGGGACTACGAGATAGAGCCAAAGTAAAAATCGCATCACACACTCGCACTCGCTTACTTACCTGGCATAAACGCTTATTCACATTCTCTCCGCTCTTGCAAGCACAGCAACGGCTACTCGCTCCCACTCTGCTGGCAAGGAATTTATAAACAGCGTTTGATAAACCAAACAAATATCCACCGGCTAAAAAGGCCGATGGATACGAGATCATTCGCCAAATTTATACACGATCCTGCCGCTTTTTATCGTAACTACAGCAGCTCCCTTCAGCTTTTTGCCAAACAGCGGAGAATTCGTAGATTTCGAGCGATTGATCTTTTCATCGTAGATGTATTCTATCTCCGGATCGATGATAGCGATATCAGCCAGCATTCCCTCGGCCACTTCGCCTTTATCCTTTAAATTTAGCATTTTTGCGGCGTTTGTTGAGGTGAGTTCGACCATTCGCTCGAGACTTATGACGCCTTCATTCACGAGCTTTAGCGTGAGCGGCACAAGCGTTTGAAGTCCGATGATACCAAAAGGCGCCTTATCAAATTCCACCTCTTTTTCATCGCTGTGATGCGGAGCGTGATCGGTCGCGATGACGTCGATTAGACCGCTTTTTAGCGCCTCTCTGACGGCCATTACGTCGCTTATCTCACGAAGCGGAGGCGACATTTTGAAATTTGCGTCATAGTTGTTTTTCAAAATTTCATCATCGCTAAAGCTAAAGTGATGCGGCGTAGCCTCGCAGGTGATATGTATGCCCTCTTTTCGGCCCATTTCGATGATCTTTAGTGAATACTGCGAGCTTACGTGCGCGATATGGATATGCGCCTTAGTCAGCTTTGCTAAAAGCATATCTCGGCTCACGGCGATCTCCTCTTTTTCGCGTGCCATGCCTTTAAGGCCCAGTATCGCCGAGACCTTGCCCTCGTGCATGACGCCTTGTCTGCAAAGCGAGCAGTCCTCCGAGTGGCTGATACAAAAGCTACCAAACATGCTCGAATACTCCAGTGCCGCCCTCATCACGCTAGAGCTAGTCACAGGCAGCCCATCATCACTAAAAGCGACGGCACCGGCCTCTATGAGATCGCCCATCTCGACTATCTCGTTGCCGCCGAGCCCCTTGCTGATCGCAGCTATAGGCAGCAAGTCTATGAGCCCGCAGGTTTTGGCTTTTGCTATCATCGCGCGCGTTATGGAAGCGTTATCGTTTACCGGGTTTGTATTTGCCATGCAAAGGCAGGTCGTCACGCCGCCAGCGACTGCAGCCTCGGAGCCTGAGATAATGTCGTCTTTATACTCGTATCCGGGATCTCTAAAATGCACGTGCATGTCTATGAGTCCTGGCATCACCAGTTTGCCAGTAGCGTCTATAACGGTATCGGCGTCGATGTCCTCGCTCGTTACGCGCACTATTTTTTCGCCATCTATCAGCACGTTTGCTTTGAATTTCTTATCATGATTTACGACGGTTGCATTTTTTATAGCTATTTTCATGATCAGCCTCGATTGTTTATTAGTGTGTTTAGGATCGCCATTCGCACGGCAACGCCGTTTTCTACTTGATTTAAGATGACCGAGTGAGTGCCGTCGGCCACGTCAGAATTTAGCTCCACGCCGCGGTTTATCGGTCCTGGGTGCAAGACTATGGCGTCAGGCTTGGCTAATTTTATCCTATTCTTATTCAGCCCAAAAAATTTCGAATACTCCCTAGAGCTTGGAAATGCCACGTCCCCGTCCGCGCGCTCGAGCTGTATCCTTAGCATTATGATGACGTCGCTTCCCTCGCATGCCTCTTCCATATTTTTGCAAATTTCAGACTCGAACACCTCGGCATCTTTTGGTATCATCATCTTTGGAGCAAAGAGCTTCACGTTTATGCCAAATTTCTTCATCGCCCAGATATCAGAGCGTGCCACGCGGCTCCTTGCTATATCGCCGATGATAGAGACGGTTGTATTTTTATCGAGGCTTTTGCCGTATTCAAGCAGAGTAAAAAGATCGAGCAGAGCCTGAGAGGGATGCTCGTTCGTGCCGTCTCCTGCATTTACGACGCTGGCATCGGTCCTGGCAGCTGCAAATTTAGCCGCACCCGAGCTTGGATGACGAAGCACGATGATATCTGTTTTCATCGCAGCCATGTTATTCATCGTGTCGTTTAGCGTCTCACCCTTTTTTACGCTCGAGTTTGAAGCGGTGAAATTTATCGTATCCGCGCCAAGCCTCTTTGCAGCTATCTCAAAGCTAGTGCGCGTGCGCGTAGAATTTTCATAAAATGCGTTTATCGTGGTCTTGCCGCGCAGATACTCGCATTTTTTTATATCCTTTAAATTTAGCTCTTTAAATTCCTTCGCAGCGTCTAAAAAATACAAAATTTCCTCTTTGCTAAGCTCTCTGGTGCCCAGCAGATCCTTATGTTTATAGCCCATTTTAGCTCCTTTAGCTATTTACCTACCAAAACACAAGCCGGCTCATAACCGCCATCACACGCCTTTTTGAAAAGTGCCCTAGTCTTCTCCTCGTCTTTTATTTTGTTTTGCGAGATCCCAAACGCCTGCATCTCGCCAAGCTTTGCACACGCCATCGGCTCGTTATCATCGCAGGCTTTTGTGAAAATTTGCTCGGCTTGAATCCTATCTTTTTTCACGCCGTCGCCGTTAAAGAGCATTATCGCGTTCATAGTGCAGCCCTTTTTCACGCCCTCGCCGCAAGCTTTGTTAAAAAGCGTGTAAGCCTCCTCAAATTTTTTACTTCCGTAAAGCTCTTGCGCTTTGTCGAAATTTTCATTTGCTCCGAGTGTAAGCGCAAGCGCGCCGACCGCCAAAAACAGTGTAGTGATCTTTTTCATATCTATCCTTTAAATTTTATTTCTCAAATAGCTTAGGGTGTCGCTTTTTCATAAATTCGACTATCTCGATGACCTCGTCCACGCCCTCGGCACTCGAATTTTCCAGTGCATCGTCTATACACTCGACATACGTTTGCGCCGCCTCCTCAAGCTTTGATCTCTTTACGCCGGCATAATGCATCAACGCCTCCAAAACCACGCTCAGCTCGTAGCTAAGCTCCTCTATGCTAACATCTTCTTCTCTCATATCTCCTCCTGCGTTTTTTTGTTTATCAGCTCTACTACCTGTGCTTTTATCGCTTCATAGCTAAATCCGTCCTTAAAATTTGCAAACAGCCCTCCGCTCGCACTGACGTGTCCGCCACCGCCCACTAGATGCTTTGCCATCGCGCTCACATCTACGTTGCCGTTAGCTCGAAAGCTCATCGTTTTTTTGTTCGTGATGTCGATGAAAAAGTCAAATTCTGGATTTGCTACCAAAAAATCGTTTCCGATGACCGAAGTGTTTCCTATATTATAGGTAAGCACGCCCTTTTTATCCTTATAATCGATCCTAAATTTCTCTTTATTCGCGCCAAGCAGCCTCACGACGTAGCTTGATATGAGATTGCTCAGCGTATCGTCTTTATCCGTCATAAAAAAGGCTTTTTTTATCGCGTGGATCTGCATATCAAGCCCGATATAGTCGTTTTTATCATTAAAAAATTTCGCCGCCTCGCGCAAAAGATGAAACATATAAAGGCTGTTTTGCTCCTCGAACATCACCTTGTTTATCTCTTTTGCGTTCGCGATGAGTCCGAGGCAGACCTTGCCCATCTCAAAATTTTTATCGTCTTTTAGCCAGATATCGACTGCATTTACGACATCGCTAAAAATTTTAAGCTCCCGCTCCTCGCCAAACATCGACGCGAAAAAGTCGTGCGTTATCTTTGTCGCGCACCTTGAGCTATCCAGCAGATACCACTCGAACGCACTCGCGCACTCCGCGCCGCTTTGATGATGATCCAAAAGGAAAATTTTAGCGTTTTTGCCCTTTAGCATGGACTCAAACTCCTCGCACTGAGCCATCGTCAAATTTAGATCCGTTATCAAGATAAGCGCCTCTTCGCCATCTAGCTCACTCACGATGGCAGCAAATTTCTCATCGATCTCGCGTCCGTAGTTGGAATTTAAAAATTTCACGTCCTTAAAATAAAAATTTGTGATTACCTGCGCGCCGTATCCGTCGAGATCGGTGTGCGAGAGGTGATAAAATTTCATATATTTCCTTAATCTATAAATTTTCGACTTCGATGACGCCGACGGTTTCAAACGGCGTATTCGGCGAAATTTCAGCAAAGCTCAGCACTACGATATCGATACCGAAATTCGTGCAGATATTTGCTATAAATTTACGTAGGCTAGGCTCGACGCAAAGTATCATCGCTCCATGCTGACTGAGCGGGCGCTTCTCTTTTTCATGGCGCAAAGCCTGCACTATGGCCGAAGTCTGCGCGACGTTTATCATCAAATGATATGCGCCGTCTTTATACTGCACCGCGTCCATCAGCTTTTGCTGCACGGAAGTCTCCAAAATGTAAAAATTCAGCGCTCCGTGCTCGTCCGTGTAAAGCGAGGTGATGACACGCGATAGCGCCGCGCGCACATGTTCGATTATCATGTCTAAATTTTTACTGACCTCGGCGATGTCGCTGAGCGCTTCGAGTATGCTTAAAAGATCTTTTATCGGGATATTGTCTTTAAGCAAGGCTTTTAACACCTTTTGAATAAGGCTAATAGGCGCGATCCTGAGCGTATCCTCGACTACGACCGGGTAGTCTTGCTTTAGTTTGTCGAGTAAATTTTGCGTCTCTTGACGCGTTAGAAGCTCGGCTGCGTTTTGTTTTATGAGCTCACTCATATGCGTAGAGATGACGCTGGCGGGATCTACGATAGTATAGCCGCTAAGTATGGCGTCCTCTTTGACGCTGGCATCAACCCAAAGCGCATCAAGGCCAAACGCCGGCTCTTTTGTCGGGATACCCTCGATATCTTCGCTCACTAGCCCGCTATCCATCGCGAGGAATTTATCGGCGTAAATTTCGCCTTGGCCTATCACGATGCCTTTTAGCTTGAAGCGGTACTCGTTAGGCGGCAGCTGGAGGTTGTCGCGGATACGAATTTTTGGCATCAAGAAGCCTAGCTGCGAGGCGATGTTTCGCCGCATAGCACGTATGCGCTCGATGAGATCGACGTCGGCTAGTTTTAATAGCCCGTAGCCCAAATCAAGCTCTAAAATTTCAAGCTTTAAAATGTCATTTATCTTGGTCTCTTCTTCTCTGGCGATCTCTTCGTCACTTTTTTTAGGTGGTTTTGCAGCGCTCGGTGTCGCGCCCTCGCCGCCGGTTTGGGGTTTTGCTCCGATTTTAGCTTTGCCTTGAGGCGTGATGGATAAATTTCCCTCTTGCGTCTGCTTTACGATATAGCCAAGCCCCAAAAATAAAACGGCAATGAAGCCAAGTGAGAGCGTCGGCAGACCAGGAACTAGCGCAAACATAAACAGTATGAAGCCAACGATCAAAAGCGTTTTATAATCGCCTAAAAGCTGATGTAACGTGCCTTCTGCGAAGTTATCGTCGTCTTTGCTCGCACGAGTGATGATGATCGCTGTCGCCGTGGATGTGATGAGGCCTGGTATCTGACTCACGAGTCCGTCACCGATCGTAAGGATCGTGTAGTACTGCGCCGAAGTAGCCATGTCAAGACCGTGCTGGAACGAGCCTATGGCAAAGCCGCCGATGATGTTTATTATGGTGATTATGATGCCTGCGACCGCATCGCCTTTGATAAATTTAGACGAACCGTCCATCGCTCCGTAAAAATTCGCCTCGCCGATTATGGCTTGACGGCGCTCTCTGGCAGTCTTCTCATCGATGAGGCCTGCGTTTAGGTCCGCATCTATCGCCATTTGCTTACCCGGCATCGCATCTAGCGTGAAGCGCGCTTGCACCTCACTCACACGCGTCGAGCCCTTGGTGACGACCATGAAATTTATGAGTACCAAGATACAAAAGACGATGATACCGATGACGTAGTTTCCACCTACGACGAACTGTCCGAAGCTCGAGATGATCTCACTGACCGCCTCGGGGCCGTTATGTCCTTCGCTTAGTATCATGCGCGTCGTGGCGATATTTAGTGACAAACGAAAGAGCGTAACGATGAGGATCAGTGTCGGGAAGGTGCTAAGATCGGTAGGCTTTGGCACATAAATGGAGATCAAGATGATGAGCACCGAGACCGAAATCGAAAGCGCCAGGAAAAAGTCTAGCACCGTGCTTGGCAGCGGCACGATGATGATCGCTAAAATGGCGATTATGACGCCGACGATGCTAAGACTTCTAAATTTCAAAATAGGCGCCAAAAAAGGCGCGACAAGAGTTAGGATGCTATTTTTTTGCTTTGCCAATTCTACTTCTTGATAATATCGCTTAATTTTATCGCGTCAAGCATCTCGTCGACTTTGTTTTGCAGTCCCGTAAACATCAGCCAGATTTGACAGCTTGAGGCCTTGGCGGACGGACAGCCATCAGCCGAAGTCGAGCACTCAAATACACTGACTTCGCGCTTTTCGGCGCATTCTATTATGGTTTTTATGCTTATGTTTTGAGGATCGGCTTGCAGTGCGAAGCCGCCGTTTGCACCTTTGTAGGATTTTAAAATTTGCTCTTTGGCTAAATTTTGAAGGATCTTGGCCAAAAAACTCTTTGAAATTTTAAGCTCGTTTGAAATAGTATCGACATCTACCGGAGATGATTTTTGGGATATTAAAATGAGCGAAAGTAAAGCATACTCGCTTGCCTTTGTAAAAAGCACGCACTCTCCTTGTTTATCTTTTGATTAGCTGGCTATTTTATAAAATTTTTACTGCATTTTTGATTAATTTTTTAAAAAAGCCGAATTTTATCTTATTTTATATATTTTTATGTTTTCTATGCTATAATCGCCGTCTTAAATTTCAATTCACCAATCAGGAGGTCATCATGGCTTTGGATTCGGCTAAAAAAGCAGAAATCGTTGCGAAATTCGCTAGAAAAGAGGGAGATACAGGCTCTCCGGAGGTTCAGATCGCGCTTCTAACAGCACGTATAGCAGAACTCACCGAACACCTTAAGGTTTTCAAAAAAGACTTCTCTTCACGCCTTGGTCTTTTAAAATTAGTAGGTCAAAGAAAAAGACTTCTAAAATATCTCAAGAACAAAGACTACACTACATATTCTAAACTCATCGTCGAGCTTGGCATAAGAGATAAATGATTTCAGGGGACTTGCTCCCCTATTTTATTTTAAAATTTCTATCTTCCTATCATCAAAATTTTAAATCAATATTTTTATCTTGTATAAGAAAACTCAACTACTTTAAATTTACAATGCCTAAATTCACAAAATTCGCGGCATCACGAGCCATACGCAAAATACCTGATATCGCGACGACAGATATATAATCTTAAATAATATTTAAATTAAATTATTATTTAAATAATTAAGAATTTTTAATAAAGATTTAAGACTACGTGAGCTAAGATTACACCATAAATCAATGTGCAAATTTTGCACATAGAAGGAGAAAAGAATGAAAGAGGGCAAAGTAATCTGTCCTTATTGCGGGACGGGTTGTCAAGTAACGTTGCACGTCGAAAACAACGTTATCAAGTATGCCACCGGTGTCGAAGATAACCCTATCAACCAGGGAAATCTTTGTCTAAAAGGCTTTTATGGCTGGGACTATGTCGGAGCTCCGGATAGACTTACCAAACCGATGATACGCAAGAAAAACGGCGTATTCAGTAAGGACGGAGATCTCGAAGAGGCTAGCTGGGACGAGGCGCTTGATCTAGTCGTTTCAAAAATGAAAGAGGTCAAAGAAAAATACGGCCCCGACGCATTAGTCGGAAACTACTCCGCACGCTGTACGCTTGAGGACAACTACGTCGCTCAAAAGATCATGCGTGCAGTCATAGGAACAAACAACGTCGATCACTGTGCACGCATCTGACACGCTCCGACAGTAGCGGGACTCGCTAAAACAATCGGAAACGGAGCTGCCACAAATAGCTTTACAGAGATCGGACCATACAGCAACTGTATCCTAATGATCGGCTCAAACCCGGAAAACGGACACCCGATCGCAGCTATGCATATCCAAAGAGCACTAAACCGCGGTGCGAAACTCATCGTCATCGACCCGATAAAAACAGAATTCGCCAGCCGTGCAGATGTGCATTTACAGCTTGCGCCTGAGCATAACATCGCTGTTATAAATTCGCTTCTTTACGTCATCTTTGACGAGGATTTAGTCAATTGGGACTTTGTAAACGAATGCACCACAGGTGTCGAATACGTTCGCGAAGCCGTCAAAGACTATTCGCCAGAAGCCGTCGCAAAATACACGAATTTAAATCCTGATGACATCAGGAAAGCCGCCAGGATGTATGCGACTATCCGCCCGGCAGTCATCACTCACGGTATGGGTGTAACGCACTTCAACCACGGTGTGGGCGCGGTTTGCGATATTTCAAATCTATTTTTGCTTACAGGCAATATCTGCGAGCTAGGAAGCGGCGACCTACCGATACGTGGTCAAGAAAACGTCCAAGGCTGCTGCGATATGGGCGTTTTGCCAAATATATTCTCAAATTTAGGCTCCGTGACAGATCCTAAACAAAGAGAGTGGTTTGAAAACGTATGGCACCTAGAGCCTGGCTCATTAAGCGGAAAGATCGGCATCCACAAAACGGAAGTGCCTGACGCGATACTCGATGGCAGAGTGCATTTCTTCTGGACGATGGGCGAAAACCCGGTCATGACCGATCCAAATACCAACCACTTCCTAAAAGCGATATCAAAGGTCGATATGTATGTCGTTCAAGATATCTTCTTGACTGAGACTTCGCTAAAAGCCGACGTCATCCTTCCGGGTGTGGCAAGTAGTGAAAAAGAAGGCACTTACGCTAACGCAGAGCGCCGCGTCCAACACAACGAAGCCGTCATCACACCTCCGGGCGATGCACGCCAAGACTGGTGGATCATCTGCGAGATAGCACGCCGTTTGGGAGCTACCGAGGGCTTTAACTTCAACTCACCTGAGGAAATTTGGGAAGAGCAACGCAAATGCGACCCACGCAGATACGGCGGCATGAGCTATTATCGCCTCAAAAAATATCACGGACTTCACTGGCCATGCCCGGATGAAAACGATATGGGCGGTCAAAGCCTTTATCTTGATAAAAAATTCTTTACGCCTGACGGAAAGGGTAAATTTATCCCTTGCCTTCACGTTGGTAGCGTAGCCGAGATCGAGCCGGCGCAAAAAGAATTTGCAAAACGTGTAAATTTACCTGAAGGTTGGGAGGTCATGGCAGGAAGCGTGGACGAGCCGACAGACGATGTCTATCCGATACAGCTCCTCACCACTCGCAAAGTCTATCAATACGCAGGCGGTGTAATGACAAGGCGCTCAAAAGCTATCGAAGAGGGTGGCGACAGCATAGGACCTATCGCCGAAATGAACCCAAGCTTAGCCGAGAGATACGGCATAAAGCAAGGCGACTTCATCAAAGCATGGAGCAGATACGGCTACATAGTCGTCAAAGCCGATGTTACCGACATCGTGCCAGACGGCGTGATACAAATGTCATATCACTACTGGGAGAGCTGCTGCAACGAGCTAACCAGCAACGGCTGGGACTTCATCAGTAAGACGCCGACATTTAAAGCCGCGATCCAGATAGAAAAAATAGACGAAGCGGAATTTTTACGTGTGCGCGAGCTAAAACGTATCAAATTCCAAACTTCAAAGGTCATTTACGACGACTTCCATCATCACGATGCAGCCGCAGCCGTAAACGAATAAAATTTGCCAGCCCACCTCGGGCTGGCCTCTCCTACTAATAAGACTATAAATCTAAATACATTTTATGCTATCCTACCGCTAAATAAATCTAGTAAAGGTAAACCGATATGAAATATCTGTCATTAATATTTTTTATTGTCTTAAATTTATATGCGGCGCAGCTAAAAAGCATCACTGACATCTCCGGCGAAGTGGTGGAGATCCCGGCGCAGATAAATAGCATAGCCGCGCTGTGGGATGCGAACAATCAGGTCATTTTCATACTTGGCGGCGAAGCAAAGATCGTCACAACGACCGATGTCGTAAAGCAAAATCCCTGGTTTGTGCAAATTTACCCGCATATAAAAGATATCCCCGCCACTTGGAATAAAAACTCGATCCAAATCGAAGAGATCATCAAACTAAACCCCGACGTGGTCATCATCCCGAACAAAGGCTTTGCCGATACCATCCGCAAACAAGGGCTAAAAGTCATCCGCCCCGTGTTTTCGTCATATGATGGCTTTAAGCAGAGCGTAAGGATAACGGCAGACATCATCGGCGATGACGCACCAAAGAGGGCGGAAGAGTTTATAACGTATTTTGACGCGAACGTGAAGCGAGTGACAGACAGGATGAGCAAATTCAAAGAAAACGAAAGGGTGCGCGTGCTGCATATCGTAAGCGGCGCAAACATCACGCGCGTAGATGGCTCAAAGACGATAATGGACGAGTGGATCAGGGCTGCGGGAGGCAAAAACGTGATAGAAAAGACGGGAAATTTGCTAAACATCACGCTTGAAGAGATAATGGCTGCCGATCCCGATGTCATCATAATAGGTAGCGAAAAAAGCGAGTACTGGGTAAATAAATTTTACGAAAATCCTACGCTTTCGGGATTAAAGGCGGTCAAAAACAGGCGCGTGTATGCAAACCCGATGGGCGTTTTTAAATGGGACAGGCACGGAGCCGAGGGGGCTTTGCAAATTTTATGGGCGGGAAAAATTTTACACCCCGAGCTATTTACCGACATCGATATGAGAGCCGAAACGAAGGCGTTTTATAAAAGATTTTTCAGATACGATCTAAGCGACGCGGAATTTGAATATATGTCAAAAGGACTAAGC
Organism: Campylobacter sp. FOBRC14; assembly: GCF_000287855.1. Lineage (NCBI taxonomy): Bacteria > Pseudomonadati > Campylobacterota > Epsilonproteobacteria > Campylobacterales > Campylobacteraceae > Campylobacter > Campylobacter sp. FOBRC14. Next base: position 58,098 of record NZ_ALJJ01000009.1, read on the forward strand.
CCAAGCGGCGAGTAAATTTCAAAAACCTTGTTTATAGTTCCCACTTCGCAAACCCTGCTTGCTCCGCAAGACGCCGAACATATAGCACGAAAATTGCGTTCAGCTTTATAGCTTCACTGATTTTTTGCTTCGTTATACTCGCAACTGCGAGCAGAGCGGCGGCGATAGCGTCGCTTCACAAGGTTTGGCTTCGCTTTGTGAAAGCTAAAACAGTACTTTATTAGAATAGAGCCTTTAAGATTTATTCAGTACTTTTTTACCCTTAAAAAGATAAAATTATTTTTAAATATTTATAAAATAACGAAGTAGCGGTATTTTAGAAAGACTAGATTAAAATTTTATATTTAAGGGGTAAATATGAAAACGGGGTATTTTCTAAGCGTAGCGGCTTGTTTGATGTTGGCTCAGGAGTTGAGTGCTACCGAAAAGGTAACGCTAGAAGGCGTGGAGGTAAATAGCGTCGGCGATAATATCTCTGAAAGCGGCGTGGGCGAAGGTATGCTAAATAAAAATGTCCAAAACGGGCTATTTGCCGGCACAAAGGTGCAGGACGTCCCATATCAGATCAACACGATCACAAAAGAGATGATGTCAAATCAAGGTGCGCTTGGCGTCGAGGATACGGCAAAATTTTTCCCATCGATGAATATCCAAGGCGACGGCGCGCTCGGACGTAATCAAACTCGCGGCTTTGCAGGCGGTATCGTGGGAAATCACTTCTGGGACGGCTTTTACGTGGCTTCTACGACGGCGATGCCGATGATAATGTTTGAGAGCTTGCAGGTGCAAAGCGGTCTCATCGGCTCGCTTTACGGCGGACAAGCTCCAAGCGGAAATTTCAGCTATACCTTAAAACATCCCGTAAATTCACAGCACGCGATCTGGGCGGACTATGCTTCTCGCGCAAATTTTGGCATCGGGCTTGACAGCTCGGATAAATTTGAATATATCGGCTACCGCGGCGTATTTTACACGAGTGACGGGGCAAAGCAGGCAAAGGATAGCAATCTCCAACGTAGGCTTGCTAGTATGGTGCTTGAATTTTACCCAAGCGAGTCTGTGACGATAGAGACTGCCGGTAGCTACTACGAGCACCATATGCGCGGCTTTGCAGGCGGCATCGCCTTGCCGATAGACGGGGCTACCGGCAAGGCGAAGTGGAGGCTTCCAGATCCGCTTGATAGCAAAACGCCGGGGCTTGGACAAAAATTTGCCGGTGTGAATTTATTTAGTAAAAATTTAAGCCTCAAACTAAAATACGCCCCGAGCGATCGCTGGTATTTCGAGGGCGGATTTGGACTGCATAGAAACGACCGCGATATATTTCGCGTGACAAATATCATCACGGGCAATAACGGCGAGTACTCGCAAAAACACGACGGCGGTATGCCAAATACGGCGATTTACCGCGTGGATATAAAAAGCGCGTTTGCCAAGGCGACGACAAATTTTGATACCTTTGGGCTCAACCACGACCTAGGCGTGCAGGCAAATGGCTACAAGACGACTTATAGCGCTTACAATAAAAGCTCGACCTCCGCGACCATCGCAACAGGCAATATAAATAGCCCTATCGTTGTAAATTCTAGTTCGGCTAAAAAGGGCGGCGGACTGCACAAGACGCAGATCATCGATATGAGAAATATCGCGGTGCTCGATAATATCAGGATAAACGATAAATTTAGCCTTATTTTAAGCCTCTCAAACGTCTGGTTTGACAACACCTCAGTCGCCACGAGCGGTGCAAAAAAGAAAAACGTCGATAAATCAGGGCTTAGCCATGGTGCGAGCCTAGTTTATAGACCAACCCAAAATTTAAGCCTCTATCTCACATACGCTGACAGCCTCCAACAGCCCGCATACAACAGTGTCACGAACACGACGCTAGATCCATATAGGAGCAAACAATACGAATTTGGCGTCAAAGGCAGGTTTGACGAGCTTGACGTCTCGGCGGCGATATTTGATATGAAACGGCCTATCGCGTATCTGCGAAACGGCTCGTTTAGCGTGCAAGGCGAGCAGCGAAACAGAGGGCTTGAGCTGACTGCAGGTGGCAAACTCGTGCAAAATTTGAGTCTATTTGGCGGTATCACGATGATGAACAACAAGCTAAAACACGCTCAGCTAGCCGCAGCCGAGGGCAAAAACGTGATCGGCGTGCCAAAGACGCAGGTAAATTTACTCTTTGACTATGTCGTGCCAAATACCGACAAGCTCGCATTCAGCACAAATTTCCACTACGAGAGCGGGATGTATATCGATGATGCCAACACACAAAAAACGCCTAGCTTTTTCACGACCGACATCGGTGTGAGATATGTCAGCAAGGCACTTTTAGGCAAGCAAACGACGCTAAGATTTAACATCAACAATCTATTTAACGAAAAATACTACTACGCGATGATGTTTAGCAACGACAGTATAGCAAATCGCAACAACACTTTCCACCTTGGTGAAAGTAGGACGTTTATGCTTTCAGCGGAGGTTAAATTTTAATCCCAAAATAGCAAGAGACTTACAAGGTCTTTTGCTATACATCATTTAAGAATTTTTCACTAAAGACCCGGCTATCTGCATACAACCCTTAAATCCCCAATATATCCTGTGATAAACGATCGATCGCCCCTTTAGCTCCATAAGCTCCAAAATATCGATCTGTTCGCCATCAGGAGTCTGCCTAGGATACTCCCAAACGAGGAGGCTCCCGTCAGTTAGGAATTTGCCGTTTCGATACCATTTGACGAGCTCGTTTGGCCGCTTTTTCGTCCCGGCCTCTAAAAATCGCCTTATCTCGGCCTTGCCACGTAAAATTCCATCTTTTTTGTCATCCAGTATAGCCATGACTAGCGGGCTTTCAAATACCGCGTCCTGGCTATAAAGCTCCAAAAGCGCATCCACGTCCCTACTTTTGGCTCTTTCGTGCCACTGCTCGTAGATAAATTTAGCATTTTCATGCTCTTGCATTTTGATCCTTTCTTGCTCGGCTCTCGCGTCCGCTAGGTAGCTCCTGGAACGATTAAAAATTTACGAAACGTTCGTTTAAGATACCGACGCTTCGTTAAAACAGAGCCAAATTTTACAAATCAGCACTTCATAAAAGCTCAAATTTTCACTTAAACGCTAAAAACGTCATGAAATTTCCCCATTTAAACACGCTCTCCACGTGCTTAAATCCCGCACCCAAGGCAAGCGTGCGGTTTTCCTCCTCGGTGTAAGGGATGAGCACGTTTTCCAGTGCCTCTCTTTTTTGCGCGATCTCGTAGCGCGAGTAGCCCTGTTTTTCCTTGTAGTTTTCATAGATTTCGATCATATTTTTGGCAAATTTCTTATCCTCATAGATGATCTTTTCGCTAAAGACGAAAACTCCGCCCTCGTTTAGTCCGTCGTATATGCTCTTTACCAGCTGCGCACGCTTTGGCGGGCGGATAAACTGAAGCGTATAGTTCATCATCACGGCATCCATTTGGCATATTTGGCTCTCAAGTACGTCACCGACGCTAAATTTTATCTTAGCTCCATACGCCTTTGCCTTTTTACGGGCGTTTTCTATCATCGCGCTCGAGCTATCCACGCCCTCTAGCACGAGATCATCTCTTAGCTGATTTAGTAAAAGCAAGCTTGTAGCAGTCGAGCAGCCAAGATCGATCACGTGAGCTTTAGCAGGTAAAATTTTAGCCAAAATTTCACTCACGAGCTTACCGCTGACGTCATAAAACGGCACGCTGCGCCCTATCATATCGTCAAATACGCTCACCACAAAGTCGTCAAATTCAAACTGCTTTTTTATCGGCTCTTTAAAAATTTCATCTCTCATTTGCAAGGCCCTTCGCTGCCGTATAGCTCGCAAACCCCCACCATCGTGCGAGCCTCTTTGATATCAAGCTCGATCCTGGCTTTAAGCTCGTTTAAATTTTCAAATTTCATATTATCGCGAAGCCGCTTTATGAAGCAAACGGCGACATGCGACGCACTAACGTCTATCTCGTCTAAAACGTGCGTCTCGACGCTGAATTTACCGTCCGTGCTGACGCGGTTGCCTATGAAGGTGACCGAGCCGTAGGTCGCGTAGCCTATACGCGTGCGTGTGGCATAGACGCCGCTTTTTGGCAAAAGATAGCTTTTTACGTCTAAATTTAGCGTCGGTACGAGCTCTTTTGAGCCAAGCCCCTGCCCGCTTATCACGTCGCCTTCTATCGAGTATTCGCGCCCGATGAGGCGGTTAGCGCCGCTGACGTCGCCTTGTTTGATGAGCTCTCTGATAGCCGAGCTATGCACGCCCATGCAGTTGAAGCATACCTCATCGACTACGACCACTTCGCCGTCAAAGAGGCGCTTTAGATCGTGCTTGTCCCACGCCCTGTTCCGTCCGAAACGAAAATCATACCCCACGACGATCTTTTTTAAATTTTTAAAATCCCGCTTCAAAAGCGCGATGAATTCCTCACCGCTAAGCCCCTTTATGCTCTCAAAATCATAAAAAAAGCAAGGATAGTTCGAGTACTCGGCACGTTTTAGCCCCGGGGTGATGTTGGCCTTATTTTTGTCGATGACGACCAGGCCGCCGTATTCGCCCAGCTGCTTTAAAAGTTGCTTGTGTCCGCGATGAACGCCGTCAAAATGCCCGATCGCAACGGCGGTTATGTTATCTTTTGTTAAAAGCGTAGAAAAATTCGGCATTGCCTTCCTTTCCTTTGATCTTGCACTCTTTGCAGGCTATCTGCACCAGCTCTTTTTGCGCGGCGGCCAGCTCAAATTTACGTCTGGCTAGAGCCACCGCCGCTTTATCGGTCACGACGCCTTTTTTGTTGCGTTTAGCCTCTTTGCCGACCTCAAACTGCGGCTTAAACAGCACGATGATAAGCGCGCCGCTCTTTGCGTTTTTGCAGATCGCATCTAAAATTTCGATGACCGAGATGAACGCCACGTCGCAGGTGATGAGCTCAAAGCCCGCCGTGGCGGCAAACTCCCTGATGTCCGTGTTTTCATAAATTTCTACTCGCGTATCGCTTCGCAGCTTCTCATCTAGCTGATCACTGCCCACGTCGACGCCAACGACGCTGTTTGCGCCATTTTGCAACAAAATCTGCATGAAGCCGCCGGTGCTTGAACCGATGTCAAGCGCATCTTTGCCTGAAATTTCAAAATTTTGCCCGTCTAAAAAGCTCTTTAGCTTCATCGCCCCTCGCCCGACATAAATCTCATCAAGCAGCGCGACGTCGTGGCTGTGGCTCTCGCACTCAAAGCTTGGCTTGTCGCAAATTTTAGAATCTAGCATAATCTTGCCGGCCTTTATGAGCTCGGCGGCCTTATTCCTACTTATGTTTAGCACATTTGCAGCGTAAATGTCAAATCTCAAGCTTCAGCCTCTCAAACTCGCCCTCATCTATCACGCGAATGCCAAGCTCTACGGCTTTTTGCAGTTTGCTTCCGGCGTCGCTTCCTGCCAGTACGAAGTCCGTTTTTTTAGAGACCGAGCCTGCTACCTTTGCGCCGTAGCCCTCAAGCTCGGCTTTGATCTCGTCTCTTGGTCGGCTTAGCGTGCCCGTTATCACGACGCTTTTGCCACTAAAGGCGTTTTGCGTGATCTGCTTGCGCTCAAAGCTCGGACGAACGATACTTTGCAGGGCCAAAATTTCATCTTTATTGACCTCTATAAAATCCATCAAGCTATTTGCCATCTCCTCGCCAAAGCCTTCTAGATCTTTCACCTCGTCAAAGTCGGCCTCTAGCCAGCCCTCGCCAAAATTTTGCGCGATCTTTTTAGCCGCCACCTCGCCGATATGCTCGCAGCCAAGCCCGGTGATGAAGCGCGCTAGGCTCGCGCCCTTGCTCGCCTCTATCGCGTCAAGCAGGTTTTGCGCCTTTTTGTCTTTAAAGCCTTCAAGCGCCATCAGATCTTCAAATTTTAGTGAATATATATCGATAACGCGAGATATCAGCCCTTTTTCATAGAGTAAATTTATGATCGCCTCGCCCAGCCCGTCGATGTTTAGGCATTTTTTGGAGGCGTAATGTATGATCGAGTTTATCACGCGAGCGCGGCAGTTTAGATTTTGACACTTGATGAAAACGCCCTCGTCAAGCAGATGCGAGCCGCACTCGGGGCAAAATTTTGGCCGTATTATTGGCGTTTGCGTGCCGTCTCTACGCTCTTTAAAGACGCTTGTTATCTTTGGTATCACGTCTCCTGAGCGGATGATGCTTATAAGATCGTTTTTCATCACGCCAAGGCGCTCGATCTCGTCAAAGTTATGCAAAGTGGCCGATTTTACACGCGCTCCGTCGATGATGACCTCATCAAGCACGCCAACAGGCGTCACGACGCCGCTTCTGCCTACCTGAAGTGCCACGTCAAGCAGCCTAGTGGTTTTTTCGATCGCGGGGAATTTAAACGCGACCATAAATTTTGGGAATTTCACCGTGTAGCCCAGCTCCTCGCAGCGCGCCAGATCGTCCACGCGGATCACCATGCCGTCCATCATCACGTCCTTTTCGTCGCGCTGTTTAAGAAGCTCGTTATAAGCGCCCGCCAGACCGTCGGCGTCCAAAATTTTAAAAAAATCATCCCTATAAAAGCCAAGATCGCGTACGAATTTCATCACTTCGCTATGCTTGGCAAGCCCTAAATTTTGCTCGCCCACGCCCCAAGGGATGAAAAGTAGCTTTCTTTTGGCTGTCACGGCGCTATCTAGCTGCCTCAAGCTGCCTGCAGCCGCATTTCTAGGGTTTGAGAGCAGGGTCTCGCCGTTTCGCGTGCGCTCCTCGTTTATCGCGTCAAAATCGGCCTTTTTTATGACGACCTCGCCGCGGATCTCGATGCGGCCATCGTAAGAGATGTTTAGCGGGATAGACTTTATCACGCGAGCGTTTTGCGTGACCTCTTCGCCCGTGATGCCGTCTCCGCGCGTTATGGCCCTTACCAGCATGCCCTTTTCATAGAGTAAATTTAGGCTCGCTCCGTCAAATTTCGGCTCGGCTACAAAGCTTAAATTTTGCTTCTCACCGCGTTTTAGCCACGCGACAAGCTCCAACTGGCTAAAAATATCCTCCATGCTCCACATCTGCTTGATGTGCCTAGCCTTGCTAAAGCCTTCGCTGACGCCTCCGCCTATCCTGGTAGTCGGCGAGAATAGCGATTTTTGGGCGGGATTTACCTGCTCGTAGGCCAGGACCTCGTGGTAAAGAGCGTCGTACTCCTCGTCGCTGGCTATCGGCGCGTCGTCGTCGTAATAGGCCTTCGCCCACGCATTTAGCGTAGCCACCGCATTTTCATAGCTCTCTTTTGAATCGATTCGCATAAAATTTTCCATTTTCTATCCTGTTTGATTACGACATAAAATAGCGATGCGTTGCTAAATGTCGGTTTAAAATCGTTTTCTTTTACTCTTAGGTGCTGTTTGTATCAGTCGTTTGCGTTCGCTTACTTAATCTGTCGCAGATCGCTACGCTCTTCATTTTTCAGGCTTGCGTTTGGCACTGCTCATGTCAAGCACGGCAAGCTCTTAAGTACATTGCATAAAAAATGCACTCGTCTTGCTCTCGTCACACCAAAACACATAGCAGATTCCGCCGCTTCCAAAGAGCATTTCGCCACCATCCGTGCAGCCAAGCTCTGAGTCAAGCTGCATCAAAAACCGCATTTTCTTACCGCTGACTGGGCATGTCGGCACATCGGCACTTTGTATCCAGCAAGGCTCACCGCCTATGCGAAAGAGATTTTCTCTGCTGTTTGCCATGCCCCAGTCTTGCTTTTGCCATCTTTTTGGCGTAACTGCGAGCGAGACCTCGCACGGGGCTATTGGTTCGTCTACGGCGCACCTTATCTGTGCTCTCTCGCCGATGAGGTGCGGATAGCCTTGCTCGTCGTGACGGTAAAAGCACAAGCCGCCCTCGTTTATTTGATTTAGATGTGCGCCCAGCGTCAGACTCTTTAGTCCCGTGACGCCAAGCCCCACCGGTAGTCCCTCAAAGGTGATGATGTGGCAAAGCGGGTCATTCTCGTCATCTTCTAGCACGCCGCCAAATTTATATCGCTCGTTGCCAGCGGGTAAATTCCACGTAGGATGCAGGTCTTTTCGCAGCCAGATATGGCGCTGGGCGGTAAAATAGCCTTTTGGAAAGATGATGTGAGACACGCTGTTTGAGTAGTAGCTTTTGATCTGGCCGCACTCAAGCATAAAGCCAAAGTCTTGCAGATACCACGCTAGATACTCTGCTGCGCCGTCCTTTTTCTCAAAAATATCGTTCGCAAGCGCGTATTCGTAGGCAAATTTGACATTTCGCTCATCTCCCGTGGCTACCAGACACTCAAAGAGCTTGCCTGTGTCCGCACCCCCAAAGACCAGCATATCGCGGTAAATTTGCGCGTTCTCAAAGCTTAAATTTCGCCACGGATAGTTCTCGTAGTATGTGCCCTCGTTTGGTTTTAGCTTGTAGATTTGCTCCAAATACGGGTGCAGCAGCCACTCGCACTCAAGGCTGGCTTTTGCGATGACCTTCTCGGCGTTTTCGTTAAATTTGCACTGCCTTTTTTGAGCGTTTGCCGAGTCGAATTCCACCTGCAAAATTTCCACTGCCGTTTTTATGAGTGCGGCAAAATCCTCTAAATTTAGATAGCTCAAAGCGTCGTTGAATATAGTCGCGCTACTTGGAATTCGTCGTAAAAATTCGTCGCAAAATGCGTAAATTTTGGCTTCGTCTTTCACGAGCTCGTAAAATTTGTCATAAAGATTTGGCGATCTAAAGCCGTCTTTTTGAAATTCGTCGATAAAACCGCGAACCTCTTGGCAGATTTTATCGCTCACTTCCATAAATTTACCTCGTTCATCGCATTTTGTAGCGCAAACATCTGCGCATGCTCCGCCACGTCGTGCGTGCGGACGATCGTCGCGCCGTTTTCGTGAGCCTTTAGATGTAGATAAAGGCTACCCGGCAGTCGCTGGCTCACCTCGCTTGGGCTGTAAAAATTTATCACGGACTTCCTGCTCGCGCCTACTAAAAGCGGATAGCCAAAGTGCAAGAAATGCCCCAAATGCTTGATAAGTAGCAAATTTTGCTCTGCCGTTTTTCCAAAGCCGATACCAACATCAAGCACGAGCTTTTTAGCCCCAAGCTCGCTCGCCTTTGCGATCTTGTCCGCAAAAAAGGCGTCCATCTCGCCCAGCAGATCCTCATAATGCGGCGCTAGCTGCATCGTTTTAGGGTCGTTTTGCATATGCATCATGCAAAATTCCGCGTCGTAGCGTGCCGCTAAGGAGGCTAAATTTACGTTTGCCGTGATGTCGTTTATCATAGCAAAGCCGTGATCTAGCGCGTATTCTAGGCAGTACTCATCAAAGCTATCGAGGCTAAATTTCGCTTTTTCGTGTAAATTCAGGCGGTAAATTTCAGCTACGACGCGCTCTATGCGCCTAAACTCCTCCTCACGGCCGCAATACTCGCTGCCTGGCCTGGAGCTCACTCCGCCGATATCGATGTAGCAAGCCCCTTCTTCTATCATCGCCTCGATCCTCGATACGGCGTTTTTAGCATCTACGCGGCTTGCGGCATTGAAGCTATCTTCGTTGATGTTTAGGACGCCCATTATCTGCGCCTCGCGCGGTTTTTTAAAATTTTGGTTTAAAAAATCAGCCAAATTTTTCAAGCCAAAATCCTGCATCTTTTCTTTTTTACTTAAAATTTCAAACTGCGCGTCCGTGCCCATCAAAAGTGCGCTGCTTCGCTCCTCACGCCCAAATATCGTATCTTTGTTCGTAACCAGCTCGGCCCCCGCACTTAGCGCGTCTTGCTTTAGGATATTTGCCGCCGGAGAGCCGATGTCATCTATAAAGATAAAATTTATGTGAGATTTTTTAGACATCAGCTTCAGCCCGCCAACGCTTGGGGCTATGCGCTTACAAATGGCGTCAAAGTCCGAATTTTCGTTTATCCTATAAAATTTCAAGAGCGTCCTTTTTCAAAAATAGTGAGTAAAAGCGGGGTCAAAAGAGAGTGAGACTTTGAATTTAGATCGGCCAAGCGCACGAGATCGTAAAAGTATCCAAGCTCGTCCACGCTAAATTTATATCCCGCCTCGCAGGCTTTTAAGACTATCGCGGCGATGAGCTCTTTTAGCTCGTTTTTGCCGAGTTTATCGGCGCGCTCGCTCTCTACGCACTCGTCTATGAAATTTGAAATTTCTTTGAGGCTTAGGCTTTTTAGGTTTAAATTCACGCTCATGCGAGCGGTTTTGGTGAGTCTGTTTTCCAGCACCAGACGCGATCTGATGGTAGCAAGCAGTAGGTTTTTGCTATTTGCCGCGATCAAAAACTGCACGTTTCTAGGCGGCTCTTCGATGATTTTAAGAAGTGCATTTTGAGCCTCGATGCGGTAGCTTTTAGCCATTATGACGAGTAGCTTTTCGCTGATCTCGGCGATATAGGCCTCAGACATCACATCGCGTGCGTTTTCTATCATAAACTCGTCATATATGAAAAATCTCAAATTTTTGACGCCAAATTCGGCTTCAAGCTCTTTTTTTAATGTCTCAAAATCGTTTGTGATGACGATTTTACTATACATCTACAAGATGACCTTAGCAAACAAGACCGCGTCTATGCTCTTGTCAAAGAGCTTAAATAGCGTCAGCAACTTGACGTCTAAATTTTCATCGCCGGAATTTAGCGTGAAGCTGTTTTGAGCCTGCTCGTCAAAGAGCCACATATAGCTGCTCTCGGCTGATTTTGCTATCGCGGCGCGCTTGTCTATGCTTTTACCGATGTAAAAATAGACATATCCGTTTGGAAACGCGAGGCTTAGCATATCTTGAAGCAGTAAAATTTGCTCTTTGGAGTTTATCTCATCAAGCGCGGGATATAGCGCTCTTAGACTGACGAAAGGCAGTAGCGGGCGAGCGTTTGAGGCGCGGTTTATCTTTTTTAGCAAATAGCTCTCAAACCACGAGCGCTCGTCATCGGTTATGACTATAAAGGTGCGACCCTCAAGCAAAAATTTAAGCCTAGAAGCAAGCAGAGGCGTCCACTCTACGCGGCGCTCCTCCATCCAGCTCATCAGCGATTTTTCCTCTCTGATCGCCTCAAGCGTCCATTTTATGAAGTCCTGCATTATTTATCTAGCTTATAGGCTTCATGAAGTACGCGAACAGCCAGCTCGCCATATTTTTGATCGACTATCATCGAAATTTTTATCTCGCTGGTCGAGATCATTTGGATATTTATCCCCTCTTTGGCCAGGGTCTCAAACGCAAGACATGCTACGCCGCTGTGACTTTTCATGCCTACGCCAACGACTGATACCTTCACTATCGCATCGTCATACTCCACGTTTCTGGCCGCAGAGAGCTTTTGCATAGTCTCTTTTGCGAGCTCCAGCTCGTTTTGAGGCACTGTAAAGCCTAAATTTGTCGTGCCGTCGTGCCCTACGTTTTGTATTATCATATCTACGTTTATGTTTTTCTTTGCAAGAGCGGTGAAAATTTCAGCTGCGATGCCCGGTTTATCCACTACGCCTCTTAGCGTTACTCTTGCTTGATTTTTATCCAGCGCTATGCCGCTTACCAAAACTGCTTCCATATCCTCTTCCTTTACTATGAGTGTGCCTTCGTTGTGATTGAAACTGCTTCTAGTTACAAGCTTCACGTTTAGTTTTTTTGCCAGCTCTACCGAGCGATTTTGCAAGACCTTAGCCCCTGCACTTGCCAGCTCGAGCATCTCGTCGTAGCTCACTTTTTCAAGCTTTTTGGCTCTTTTTTCTATCCGCGGATCGGTCGTATAAACGCCGTCTACATCGGTGAAAATTTCACATAGATCAGCGTTTAGAGCCCCGGCTATCGCGACTGCGCTAAGGTCGCTACCACCTCGTCCAAGCGTCGTTATATCGCCGTGAGCGTCTATGCCCTGAAAGCCGGCTACCACGACGATCCTACCCGCTTTTAGCTCCTCTTTCATACGCGTCGTATCTATGGCTTCGATGCGAGCTTTAGTATGCACGTCATCAGTCGCTATGCCTGCCATCGCGCCCGTAAGAGCCACACAAGGATAGCCTTTTGCATTTAGAGCTATCGTAAGAAGCGCCGTAGTCACTTGCTCGCCCGAGCTTAGCAGCATATCGGTAGCTACCGGGTCCGGGTGCTTGCCAAAATACTCAGAATACTCCACGAGCTGGTTCGTCACGCCACTCATCGCAGAGACGACCACGACGACGTCGGCGCCGCTATTTTTAGTCTCGATGACACGCTGTGCTACCGCATCTATGCGCTCGAGTGTTCCCACGCTAGTTCCGCCAAATTTTTGAACGATCAGCATTAGAAAAATCCTTTCTCTTTAAAATAACTTAAAACCTTAACGTAAATCGGCTTTTTGAAGTGATTTATCCCGTCAAGCACGTTTTTGACATCCACGAATTTATAGTCGTCAAATTCAGGATGCTTCGTCTTTAAATTTATCCTCGCATCGGCATCTAGGCGCACTAAAAAATACTTTTGCGTCTGCCCGTCGAAAGGATACATCTTTTTAGCCGCTCCGCTTGGAAAATCATAGCTCAGCCACTGCGGATACTCGTCCAGCACTTTCACTTTGCCCGTGCCTATCTCTTCTTCAAGCTCCCTTAATAGCGCCTCTTTAGGGCTCTCGCCCTCGTCTATGCCGCCTTGAGGAAACTGCCAAACATCGCTGAGATCTACTCTGCGCGCGACGAAAATTTCGCATTTGAAGGGATACGAGCTTGCAAGGATAACAGCTGCAACATTTGGCCTATATTTTTTTTGCACCTTCGCCCGCCTATCTAAATAAAAATTTTGCTGATTTTAGCCTAAAAGACTTTATATTCGGCTTTAAATTTAGGCCCTGCTTTATAAAGTGATAAACGAGCGCTTTGTAAATCTTACTCGCTCCAAGAGCGACCTGACGCAGACGCGAACAGTGTTTGTGTGGGGGCGAATAGCCGAACATGTAGTACGATTTTGGCAGTCAGCTTTATAGCTTCCCTACCTCGTAGCGTAGTCTCGTTACGAGCGATAGCGAAGTAAAAAATCGGCGGCGATAGCGTCGCTTCATAAGATTTGACCACGCTATGGTGCCATATTCTAGAAACAAATGCCTAATTAAAACATCGCCTAAATTTATTTTGGCTACAATGCCAAAAACATAAAAAAGAGAGAATTTGCTGCTTTATATCCACATCCCTTTTTGCGAGAGCAAATGCCCTTACTGCGCTTTTGGCTCGGTCACAAACGCTCAAGCGCTCACGGGCGGATATTTTGATGCTCTTTTGACGGATATAAAATTTCAAATAGATAAATTCAAAATTTCAAAATTTAGTAGCGTCTTTATAGGCGGAGGCACGCCAAGTGCGGTGAGTGCGAAATTCTACAAGAAAATTTTCGCTGAAATTTCGTCCTTTTGCAACGATAAAACAGAGATAACCAGCGAGGCAAATCCAAATTCCGCAAATTTAAGATGGCTCAAGGAGATGCGAAATTTAGGTGTAAATCGCATCAGCTTTGGAGCACAAAGCTTTTTTGACGATAAGCTTGAGCTGCTTGGCAGAGCGCACAACTGCACGCAAATCTACAAAGCCGTGCAAAACGCCAAAAACGCAGGCTTTAGAAACATAAACATAGATCTCATCTACGCTACGAAGCTTGACAACAAAAAACGCTTGGCACAAGAGGCACTCGCTTTAAAAAATTTAGGCGTCACGCATGCGAGCGCTTATTCGCTCACGCTTGAGGAAAATACGCCCTTTGAGCGTAAATTTGAGCTTAGAAACGATAGCGCCGCATTGGCTAAATTTATGATGAAGCAAATAGAAAATATAGGATTAAAGCAATATGAGGTTTCAAATTTCGGAAAGCCTTGCAAGCACAATCTAGGCTACTGGCAAGGCAAAGAGTATATCGGCGCGGGGGCATACTCCGTGGGTTTCATGAGAGGTGCAAGATACTACGCGCAAAAAGACTTGGCCCGCTACATCGCCTCGCCAAAGCATCGCGAGATAGAGATCTTAAACGATGACGAGCTAAGGATGGAGCATGTATTTTTGGGCGCTAGAAGCTGTGTGGGCATAGATGAGCGCAGGCTGACGCCGCAACAAAGGCAAAGGGCTGAAATTTTAAAGAGATCGCGTAAACTGAAATTTGAGCGCGGCATGTATTTCGTCAAAAATTTCCTCCTTGCCGACGAGATCGCTTTGTTTATAAACGGTTAAATTTATTAAATTTTGAGCAAAGTAAAGTTAAAATAGCGAGCTTAATATAAATTTAGGGACAAAAAATGTTTGGTATGAGTTTCTCGGAGATACTGATAATCGCCGTCGTCGCGATATTGGTCCTAGGTCCTGACAAGCTGCCTGAAGCGATGGTGCAGATAGCAAAATTTTTTAAAATGTTTAAAAAGGGCATAAACGACGCCAAATCGACCTTCGATCAAGAGATGAAGATCGCCGAGTTAAAAGAGGATGCCAGAAAATACAAAGAAAGTATCACGCAAACGACTCAAAGCGTGCGTAAAAAGCTCACTTTTGAGGAGCTAGATGAGCTCAAAAAGGGTGTGAATGAAGTCACCGGCGGTCTAAATGACGCCGTTAGCGACATCAAAAAAAGCGTCGATACGATCAAAAATCCTACAAATGCCATAAAAGACGCGGTGCTGGGCGAAAATGCCGATGAAAATTCAGATACCAAACCACAAAAAGAGGCGTGATGTTTGAAGAGTTGAAACCACATCTGGTAGAGCTTAGAAAGAGGCTTGCAATCAGCATTTTTGCCGTCATTGTCTGCTTTGGTCTGTGCTTTTTGTTTTGGAACCCTTTGCTCGCATGGATGACCGCTCCGCTGAAACAAGCCTTACCGGCGGGCTCAAATATCGTATTTACACAGGTGCAAGAGCCGTTTTTTACCGCGATGAAGGTCGCTTTTTTCGCAGGGCTGATACTGGCTTTGCCCGTGATATTTTGGCAGTTTTGGCTCTTTGTCGCGCCGGGACTTTACGAAAATGAGAAAAAATATGTCATCCCCTTTGTCATCTCGGCTACATTTATGTTTATCTGCGGGGCTGCATTTTGCTACTATGTGGTCGTGCCGCTTGGTTTTCAATTTCTCATAAATTTTGGCGGACAGCTCTTTACAGCGATGCCGAGCATAGGCGAATACGTCGGCTTTTTCACTAAAATTTTGATCGCGTTTGGTATATCTTTCGAGCTTCCGGTCATCACCTTTTTTCTAGCAAAGATCGGGCTTATCGATGATTTGATACTTAAAAAATACTTCAGATACGCCGTGGTCGTCATATTTACGTTTTCAGCCATCGTGACGCCTCCTGACGTACTCAGTCAGTTTTTGATGGCTGTGCCGCTACTAGGACTTTACGGACTTTCTATCCTCATCGCCAAATCCGCCAGCCAAAAGGACGAGAGCGAGCCTGACGCGCAAGATGCAGACGAATAAAGACATAAACGACATCTCAAGCTACGACTACGACCTGCCTAAAGAGCTGATAGCCAACGAGCCCGTGCTGCCTAAAGAGCAGGCGCGACTGCTCGTGTATTTTCGCCAAACTGGCAAGATAGAGCATCTAAAATTTAAAGACTTATGCGAGCTCATCCCTAAGGACACTGCGGTCGTTTTTAACGATACTAAGGTCATAAAAGCACGCATTTTAGGCCATAAACAAAGTGGCGGTGCCTGTGAAGTGATGCTAAACCAGCCTCTTGGCGATGCGAAATTCAGCTGCTACGTCAAAGGACGTGTGAGCGCGGGCAAAATTTTAGAATTTGCAGATGGCGTGAGTGCTGAAATTTTAGAGCTAAACAGCGACGGTACCAGGATAGTGAAATTTAGCAAAAATGGCGTGCCATTAGACACTGCGATGCTTTTTAAAGAGCTTGAAAAGATCGGACACGTCCCGCTTCCGCCATACATAAAAAGAGCCGACAAAAAAGAGGACGAGAGCTGGTATCAAAGTATTTTCGCCGCTAATAGCGGTGCAGTCGCGGCTCCTACTGCGAGCCTACACTTTAGCGAGGATATGCTTAAACGTATAAAGGCAAAGCACAAGAGTGCGTATCTGACGCTTCACGTGGGTGCTGGGACATTTAAGGGTGTCGAGTGCGAGGATATCAGGAGCCACGTCATGCACTCGGAATTTTACGAGATCCCGCAAGATACGCAAGAGCTGATAGACAGCGATAAAAAAATTTTAGGCGTCGGAACGACGGTGACTAGGTGCGTGGAGGAGTTTGCAAGGAGCAAAAACGCCAGCGGCTTTTGCAAGCTGTTTTTAAATCTAAATAACCCGCCGATCCGCCAAAACTACCTACTGACGAATTTCCACCTGCCAAAATCGACGCTCATCATGCTAGTTACTAGCTTCATAGGCCTTGATGAGACGATGCGAATCTACAAAACGGCGATAGAGGAGAGATATCGCTTTTACTCCTATGGCGACGGGATGCTTGTGCTATGAGACGTCAAAATATCGACTTTTTAGAGCTAATAAATTTCTTTTTAGACGCAATCTACAAAGACGCCAAAGAAAGCTCGAACGCCGTCATCTTCGACTATGATCCGTCCTATCCTCGCAGATACGATATAGACGCGACGAACACGATAAAAGCTATCGAAAATTTGACCAAAATTTTCTTATATTCGCAAACCAAAGCCAAAATCTTGATTGGATTCAAGCTTGTTAATTACAGCAGCTCGCAGATACATTTCAACGTGACTATCAGATGTGACAAAACCCCGAACCAAACAGACGAGCGACTCTTAAACAAGGCCAAAGAGTGCGCACTGGCGGCCGAGGCCAGCATCGAGATGCCAAAAAGCAATGAATTTTTACTACAAATCAAAGCTACACTGGCGGGAAATTTCAGAGGCAAAAACAGCCTCGAGCTTCAAAACGAGGTGATCAAAAAATATAGCGCCGTCATCGCATACGAGAACGAGGCGGGCTTTCACATCCTCTCAAATCAGCTAAAATTCGTAGGCATAAACGTAAGACCTACAAGCGACTACCAAAGCCTAAAAAGACACGTCACAGACGCTATTTTTAAGCCGGATATCGTCTTTATCAGCAAGGCTTTTTTAAACGACGAGGCGGAATTCGAGGAGCTTTTGAAATTTAAAAAGCTTAAAAATTTTTGCATCGTCGCGATATGCGAGGATGATGAAAATTTCGGTAAAAACGCAGGCGAAGTCATCATTTTAAGACAGCCATACACCTACGACGTGCTAAGGGCGGTACTTGATATGTGCTACGCTGTGAAGCTGGGCGCGAAACGCGGATAGCGGCTCTTCTTGACGATCAAACCGATCTTTGATAAATTTAGCCTAAGCAATGCCCAAATATCGCTTCAAAATCAGCATCGCAGCTACGCTATCAAGCCTACCGTCGCGCTTGGCATCGGTGTAAATTTCACTCGCTTCAAGGCTACTAAACGCCTCGTCTTGATAGACTATCTTGGCCGAGGTCTCAAGCAGCGATACGAAATGCTCGATCCTGCGGCGCATCTCCTCTTCGCTACCGCCACCCTTTGGCACTCCGACGACGAGCGTATCTACGCCGTATCCTTGCACTCTAGCGCTTACTTCGCGGGCTGCTTGGTTGCGATTTTTCCTTAAAATCGGCTCTTGAGGTATGACGATGCTACCCGTGCCAAAAGCCACGCCTATTCGTTTTAGCCCAACATCTATAGCCATAAATTTTTCGCTCATAGGGATTTTACTCTTAAATTCGATATCTCAAGCTTGCCAAGAAGCTCGTATTCGTAGATTTTATCGCCAAATTTCGATAAGGCATCGTCCAAGCTCGCTCCGTTTTTGCAAAATTCTAAAATTTCATCGCTTGAAGGTGCAAATTTTACATCGCCAAATTTCGCCGCAAACTCGTCGTAGTCGCTTATCAGTGTGGCTTTGCCTTCGCTTAAAAGCTTATTCGTACCACCGCTTTCGTTGATGCGCTGAGGTAGGACGAACACCGGTACGCCAAGCTCTCCGGCCAGTCTCGCACTTTGCATCGAGCCGCTTTTGACGTCGGCCTGAGCTACGACTAGCGCCTCACAAAGCGCCACTACTATGCGGTTGCGCTCTAAAAATCTATAAGCAAGCGGCGGCTCGCCGTTTTCGTATTCGCTAAGGGCTAAGGAATTTTCGTAGATTTCTTTTATAAATTTTGCATTTGAGGGCGGGTAGATGATGTCAAGGCCGCTTGCGAAGATGCCGATAGTAAGGGGCATCGCAGCCTTATGTGCAGCGATATCCACTCCGATAGCTCCGCCGCTCACGACGCAAACACCAACGTTTTTTAGCCTCGTGCAAAGATCTCTCACACACTCTTTGGTATAAACGCTAGCCTTTCTAGAGCCTACGACTGCGACCTTTGGTAGATTTAAAAGCGAGACATCGCCGATCGCATAGAGTCCTTTTGGTGTATTTTCAAGACGCAACAAGCCAGAAGGTAGCTCGTCTTTGGCTAAAAATTTCATAAAATTTCTTTTAGATAAACGACATCGACATCACGCAAGATCGTGTCCTTGCTCTCTTTGATGATGTCTATGGTGTTTTTCTTTGGATGCCCGATAGCTATCGCGTAAGAGCGTTTTTTAGCCAGCTCTACGGCATTTACGAGCTGTCTGCGCACTCCAGAGCGAGACGGATCGTCGTCTAAGAATATATCGCGCGAGATGTATGGCTGAGAGTATTTTCTGGCGACCTCGGCGACTACGGTATGACCGATAGTCTTGCTATCCATAAAGATGAATTTCTCGCTTATGAACGCCCTGTAAGCCTTATCCATCGCGTCATAATCGCTCGTAAATTTCGATCCGGTGTGATTATTCATATAGACTGCGCGAGGGAAGTCGGCGCGTATCTTTCGTATCCTTTTTAGTATGCTCTCAAAGCTGTCGTTCGTGTTTAGAGTACCGATCTCGGGGTGATCAAAGTGCTTTGCCTGCATAGGCAAGTGTATCATGTGAAATTCAAACCCTCTTGCGATATTTGGGGTATTTGGATGATCTTTAGTCATAGGAAATATCGACGGAGTGAGCTTCAGCCCGGTCGAGCGGATCATGCTCGCATGCTCATACGTTGCCACGTCGTCGATTATTATGACTAGCTTTGGCTTGCCGCTAAATTTTTTAGTCGGCACGTAAGGAGCGGGGCTAAATTCTTGTCTTTTGCTCTGTTTACCTTGTTTTTTAGGTTCCGGTTTTTGTGGCTTTAGCTCCGGTTTTTCGGATTTGCCGGCTAATAAACCTTGATCATGTTGCGTTTTTAAAGGAGTGGATGAAGCCTTGGGCAAAGTTTTGTTTTCATCTTTTTGCAAAATCGGCGCGACGCTTGCGTTTAGCTCGGTTTTAGCAGATACGTTTGCCTCAAAAACGATAGTCTCGTTTTTATCCTTTTTGACGCTACTTTGAGCGATAGCGCTTGGTAAATTCGCTAGTAAATTTTTAGTGTCGTTTTGCTCCGATTTTTGCTCGGTTACAGCTTTTACGGGCTCTTTTTCGGCGTTTTTATGTTCTTGCTTTTTCTCTTTTGAGACGGAGAATTCGTCCTTTTTCTTGGAATTTGCAAAAATTTGGCTTAAATTTTCATCCTCGTCAAATTTTAGCGGATATTTTCGCCTCTCATACTCCTTTTTGACAGTAGGAGCGCTTTTTGTTACTGGAGCCGCTTTATTTTCATGCGTATTTTGCACGATTTGAGGTGTCGTATGGACTTGCGGAGTGTTTTTATTTACGCTATTTAAGGCTACTGTAAGCGTCATCACCAAAAGAACGGCAAGTAACGTTACACCTGCATAAATTTTATTTAAAGAGCGCCCTTTTTTAGGCTTTGAAGGGCGCTTTTTCGTAGCTTTTTTTTCGCTCAAAATTTTAGTTTTTGTTTTGATCTACGAGTTTGCCGGCACTTATCCAAGGCATCATCGCGCGTAGTTTTTTACCGGTTTGATTTAGTAGCGAACGCTCCGCGATGCCGCGCTCTGCGTTCATCCTCACATATCCGGCTTTTCTTTCAAGTATGAAGTCTTTTGCAAATTTGCCGTTTTGTATCTCTTTTAAAATCTCTTTCATCGCTCTTTTGCTCTCTTCGCCTACGACACGTCCGCCGCTCACGTAGTCGCCGTATTCTGCGGTGTTTGAGATAGAGTAGCGCATGTCAGCCATGCCACCTTGATACATGAGATCGACGATGAGTTTTAGCTCATGGAGGCACTCAAAATACGCCATCTCCGGCTCATATCCGGCCTCAACTAGCGTCTCAAATCCTGCATTCACAAGAGCGCAAAGCCCACCGCAAAGCACAGCTTGCTCGCCAAAAAGATCGGTCTCGGTCTCGTCTTTAAAAGTAGTCTCGATGATACCGGTTCTGCCCCCGCCTATCGCGCTTGCATAGCTTAGAGCGA
The DNA here is from genome assembly GCF_000287855.1 of Campylobacter sp. FOBRC14. NCBI lineage: Bacteria > Pseudomonadati > Campylobacterota > Epsilonproteobacteria > Campylobacterales > Campylobacteraceae > Campylobacter > Campylobacter sp. FOBRC14. The sequence goes on from NZ_ALJJ01000009.1 coordinate 78,506, forward strand.
TTTGCTTGGCCTGCCCGCTGGCATCTTGCTCGACGGCGATGAGATCAGGGATGCCGCCACCGCGGACGAATTCGCTCCTGACGGTGTGTCCGGGCGCTTTTGGAGCGATCATGATGACGTCTATATTTTTAGGAGCTTTGATCTGACCAAAATGCACGTTAAAGCCGTGACCAAACGCAATAGCTGCACCGTCTTTTAAATTTGGCTCGATCTCTTTTTTGTAAATTTCAGACTGAAGCTCGTCTGGTGTGAGGATCATAACGACATCAGCGTCTTTCGTAGCTTCGCTGACGATCTTTACATCAAAGCCCTTAGCCTCGGCCTTTGCCCAGCTTTTACCGCCTTTTGCGAGACCGATCACGACCTTTACGCCGCTGTCGCGTAAATTTTCCGCGTGCGCGTGTCCTTGCGAGCCAAAGCCGACGATAGCGACTTTTTTACTTTGTATGAGGCTAAGATCACAATCTTTGTCATAGTAGATATTTACTGCCATTTTTTACCCCTAATAATAAAATTTCGGGAAATTATACACCTCATGAACTCAAATGTCGCTGAAATGGCAAAAAGGCGGTTTAAGTTTTATAAAAAGCCAATTTTGGTAAAATGGCCCAAATTTTAATACAGAAAGTTAGCATAATGAACGACTCTATATATAAAAAGATCAAAGCCCTACCGCCGCTTGACGACACGGTCATCCAGATCCAGAGGCTACATGCGGACGAAAACAGCTCCATAAGCGACCTAACCAAAGTCGTCGAAAAAGACCCGATGCTTACGGCAAATATCTTGCGTTCGGCAAATTCGCCTTTATATGGATTTTCTCAGGAGATCACGACCGTTGCGCGCGCTATTTCGCTTTTTGGTATGGCGACGATACGAGGTTTCGCACTTTCAAGCACTATCAAGAAAAGCTTTTCGATAAATTTAGAACCATACGGTATCACAGCGCAAGATTTTTTAAATATTTCCACTATCCAAAACGCGCTGATGTATAACTGGTACTCAAAGATCAAGCCAAAAAGCCTTGAAATTTTATCTCCGGCTTCCTTTATGCTAGAGATCGGCAAGATCGTCTTAGCGCACGAGCTAACAGAATATAACGAGGACGAGGAATTTAAATCAAGATTGAAAAATATCGTCTATCCAAGCGATCTGGCGCTACTTGAGACGGAATTTTTAGAGATCACCAACGAAGAGGTCACGGCTAAAATTTTTGAACAGTGGAATCTAGAGACCGAGCTCGTAAACTCCATCCTCTACTCAAACGACCCGGAGGAAGCTCCGGAACACATAAAAGAATACGCAAAGGCGCTGAAGGTCATAAAAACGGCTGTGAATATATTTAATCAGCTTGATGACGTGAGCATACAAAATACACTTCCACTTCTTGATGAATACGGCTTTGGACACGATACATTTTTAATGGCGACGGCGAAAGTCAAAGACAATCTGTGAAGGAATTTCTCACTGCCCTGCTAAGCGGCGTAAAAGAGAAAGAGATAAACAGCGAGAGCAAAGAGGTTTTACGAAACCTCTTAAATTTAGGCGCCGCGAGCTTACATAAAGATAAATTTTACCTAAACAACGGCTTTGTCTGCGGCAAACTAGACATCAGTGCGAACGGCACTGGCTTTTTGATGCCGTTTGACAAGCGCTTCAAACAAGACATCATCATAGAAAATAAAAATTTAAACAACGCGCACTTTGGCGACATCGTGCTAGCAAAGCTGCTACCGCTTAAAAAAAAGCGTCAAAGCGCTAAGGTCGTCATGAGCCTAAAGCTAGCCAACGAAACCAGCGTCGTTTATACGAAGCACTTTGGCGCGGCCGTACTTGGCGTAAATTTAAAGACAGGGCTATCTCTGGCGCTAAAAGCCAGTCAAAAAAGCCTAAAAGCGCTTCCTATAGGGACGCTTTTAAAGATAAATAACCTAAACAACGAAATAGTCGAGGTTTTAGGCAACATAAACGATCCTTTCAGCGATGAGAAAATTTCACTCGCCCTATATAACAAAAACGATAAATTTAGCGATGCTTGCGAGCTTGAGGCGAGCTCTTGGGGCGACGAGGTCGATGCTAGCATGTATCCAGACCGCGTGGATCTGCGAAATTTAGAATTTTGCACGATAGATCCGATCGATGCCAAGGACTTTGACGATGCGATATATTTTGACGAACGAAACCTCGAAATTTACGTCGCGATCGCCGATGTAAGCGAATACGTGAGCGCCTACTGCGCCATAGACAGCGAGGCTAAAAAACGCGGCTTTTCGATATATTTTCCGCACAAGGCCATACCGATGCTGCCGCGAGCGCTGAGCGAAAATATATGCTCGCTTAAGCCAAACGTCCCGCGCCTTGCGTTTTGCTTTAAAATTTCACTTGATAGCGAGCTGAACGTGACGAAAGAGGAGCTTTTCGAGGCGATCATCGTTTCAAAAAAGCGCTTTAACTACGATGAGGTCGATGAGATTTTAGAGGGCAGACGAAAGAGCGAAATTTCGTGGATAAAGCCGCTATTTGCGGTCACGACCAAACTTCGCAAAAAGCGCCTCGTGCACGCATTTGACTTTCACACGCAAGAGCTCAGGATGAGCCTGGATGAAAACGGCAAAATTTCAGCTACGCGCTACGAGAGCGACTCAGACTCGCACAGGCTAGTCGAGGACTGCATGCTGCTGGCCAACAAAGCCGCCGCAAAACGCATAAAAAAGGGCGTCTTTAGAAATCACGCCGCACCAGATCTAAAAAAAATAGACAATCTCTTAAACGATCTGGCCGCGCTCGGGCTTGACTTCGTTTATGAAAACGATCTTGCGAATTTGATACGAAAGATACAAGCCAAAGCCCAAGCTATCGGCAACCGCGAGGAGATAGACAAGCTCATCATAAAAGCGCAGAAAAAGGCCGAATATGCAAGTGAAAATTTAGGCCACTTCGGGCTTGGATTTGACAGATATACGCACTTTACTAGCCCGATCAGACGCTACTCAGACCTCATCTTACACCGCCTTTTAAAGGCAAATTTAGCCAAAGACGAGAAGCTTTATAACTTTTTGCTCCTAAATATCGAAAGCACTTGCTCAAATTTGAGTGAGCTTGAAAGAGAGGCCGATAAGGTCGCGTTTGATTTCATGGATAGGAAATTTGCACGCTGGGCGAGCGAAAACATCGGCAAGCAGGTCGTTTGCTACATCAGTGAAAATCAAAATATCCTAGTAGCAAAGCTGGACGATGAGTTCGTGGGCGCTAGAATTTTCATCACTGGTTATACCTGCGAGCTCTTGCAAGGGGTCTTAGTCGAGATCAAAGAAGCCGACATCGCCTCGGCAAAAATAATCGGCAAGGTCGTTCGCAAGCTCGAAAAGGAAATTTGATGTATAGAAAAGAGCTCGAAAATATCCTTGCAAACGGCAATGTGAGAAATTATTTTTTGCTCTTTGGCGCGGATGAATACCAGATCGAGCTTTACGGCAAGGAAATTTTAAATTTATATTGTACTAGCGACGCAAATGTGCTAAGCGTCTATTTTGACGAGTATGACTTTGCCAGGACCAAAGCTCACATCAGTGAGCCGTCGCTCTTTGGCGGCAAAAACGTGCTTCACATAAAAAGCGATAAAAGGATACCCGGCAAAGAGCTAAAAGAGCTCGTAGCGGCGTGTCAAAAAGACACAAATAACTGCTTTTTGTTTGAATTTTACGAAGCGGACATGAAGCTCGCACTCGAGGCGCAAAAAATTTTCGAGCCGAATTTCGCGAGATTTTTTAAGCCCTCAAGCCCTGACGAAGCTGTGATGCTACTAAGCAGACAAGCCGGCAAGATCGCTCTAAATATCACAAAAAACGCACTTTACGAGCTATATTTCATACATAATGAAAATTTATATCTTGCCGCAAGCGAGCTAAATAAGCTTGCAAGCTTAGACATACATATCGAACAAGACGATGTCAGGAGGCTGGTTTTCGGGCTTGGAGCCGTGAATTTCGATGATTTTTTCAACAAATTTATAAGCCTTAAGGATATAAGGGGGGATTTTTTCGCATATGAGCAAGATCCCAGCTTTAATGAAATTTTACTTCTGAATTCGCTTTATAAAGCGTTTTTTAGGCTATTCAAGCTTCATTTATATATCAAGATCAACGGGAAATTCGACGTAAAAGACGCTATCGGCTATGCGCCTCCGCCAAATATCGCAAATATGCTAAAAACGCAAAGTTTGTCTTTAAATTTAAAGGCTTACAGGCAAATTTTTACCGCTTTAAATTTAGCCGAGCTAGAGCTAAAAGCAAACCCTAAAATAGACAAAAATTCGTTTATCTTGGCCGCTATTTTAAACTTGCAGAATTTAATATCAACAGCAAACATTAAGTAAAATGAAGCTATAATCAGCACTTGCTTAAAGCATCCTTGCTCGCACAGCGAGCTTAATACCCATAAGGAGAATCAATGAAACATTACGAGCTTTTATTCATTCTTAAGCCTACATTGACTGAAGAAGAAGTTAAAGCGAAAGTCGACTTCGTAAAAGAAGTTATCACCAAAAATGGCGGCGAGATCGCGACTGTCGTAGAGATGGGCACAAGAAAACTTGCATATACCATCAAAAAATATGAGCGCGGAACATATTTCGTCATTTACTACAAAGCGCCACCTGCACTTTTGGCAGAGCTTACTAGAAACATAAGGATCACTGAAGATATCATTAGGTTCTTAAGTGTCAAGTACGAGAATAAAAGAGAGATCGCAGCGTGGGAGAGACTTTGCAAGGGCATCAAGCAAACTATCAAAAAAGAACCTCGCGAGCCTAGAGAGCCAAGAGCTCCACGTGAGCCCAAGGCGGAAAAGATAGAAGAGCAAACCTTCTCGGAAGAATAATCAAGGATAAAAAATGTTCAATAGAGTAGTTTTAGTCGGAAATTTAACCAGAGATATCGAGCTTAGATACACTACTAGCGGCTCGGCTATCGGCAACTCAGGTATCGCCGTCACACGTAAATTTAGCGTTAATGGCGAAAAACGCGAAGAGACTTGCTTTATTGACATCACTTTTTTTGGAAAGCAAGCTGAGATAGCAAACCAATACCTAAATAAAGGCTCGAAGCTGCTCGTCGAGGGTAGATTGAAATTTGATCAATGGACCGATAACAACGGGCAAAATCGCAGCAAACACTCCATAAGTGTAGAAAACATGGAGATGCTAGGAGGCAACAACTCTCAGCAAGGTGGATACAATCAAAATAATCAAGGTGGCGGATATTCGCAAGGCGGATATAACCAATCAAGCTACAATAATAGCGGCTATAACGCGCAAAGCGGCGGATACAATCAAAATTCTCAACAGCGACCGCAAAATCAGCAATCCGCTAAAAAATCCGAAGAATATTATGATGACAAAGTCCCTGATATCAATGTCGACGCTGACAAATACGAGAGTGACGACACAATACCGTTTTAATTAAGGATCAAAAATGGCAGAAAAAAGAAAATATTCACGCAAATACTGCAAATACACAGAGGCAAAGATAGATTTTATCGATTACAAAGATACTTCGCTTTTGAAGTACTGCTTGTCAGAGAGATTTAAGATCATGCCAAGACGCCTAACCGGCACATCTAAAAAATACCAAGAAATGGTAGAAAAAGCGATCAAAAGAGCACGCCACGCAGCGATAATACCTTACATAGTCGATCGCAAAGACGTAGTTACAAACCCTTTTGAAGGGATATGATCCAAAAAAGCTTAGTCCATTCGGGCTAGGCTCTCACTTTTTACTGCATCTATAAAGCCCCCGCTTGCGCCACCAGTGCAAAATGTCTGAAATTTGATCTTTTCAAAAGCTCTTCATATTTTTTGACAGCCTCTTTTAGTTTGCCGCCTCGCTCTAGCTTTTGCGCGGTTTGTGAAATTTTACTTAGTTCCTCATATTTTTTCGGGTCAGCATCAAATTCTTTTTTAAAATTTTGCTTTAAATCGGGCTTTCTTTCGTATAAAATTTCTCGAGCCTTCCATAGCTGGGTTATACTTTTTGAAACTACAGTCAAAAGCTCCTCGGTCTCGAGCTTTTTCATCATTTTGAGATTCATTTTTGTATTTGACAAGCTCTGCACCTGCGCTATCTAGACACTCCAAGGCCTCACCAAGATAAATACCTATATATTCCAATGTCATCTTTCTCCTTAACGCATTAATTTTTTATATCAATAACTAATATCAAAATATTATACAGCAATAACTTAAGGCTTTATAAAGTTTTATAACCATCAAACAATAAGGTCTTGATTTTATTTTATGCAGTCAAAGTCGGCGCTATGCCGACTTTGGATTATTTTACAAGTGCGTTTTTGAGCACTTCATCTATCGTATCGACCGCGATTATTTTCATATCTTTTTTTACCTCTTGAGGTATGTCGTCAAGATCGCGGTCGTAGTTTTTACGTGGTATGAGAGCGGTTTTTATGCCGGCTTTATGCGCTGCTATGAGCTTTTCCTTTAGTCCGCCTATCGGTAGCACCTTGCCACTTAAAGTGATCTCGCCAGTCATCGCCACGTTATGCCTGACCTTGATATCTGTTAATATCGACGCGATCGCCGTCACCATCGTTATACCAGCACTTGGCCCATCCTTTGGTGTAGCGCCCTCCGGCACGTGAAGATGCAGATCAAACCTACGATAAACGTCGCTAGGTTCGAGCTTTCTTTTATCATCGTCAAATTTTGGCACGATACTCATCGGCACTTTGAGTTTTTTATTATCTATCAGCACCTTGACCACGCTAAATGCGATCTGAGCGCTCTCTTTCATCACATCGCCCAGCTGCCCCGTGATCTGCATGCCGCCTTTGCCTTGTATGCGTATGGCTTCGATCCTCAGCACATCACCGCCTACGCTAGTCCATGCCAGGCCATTTACCTGCCCTATCTGATCTTTCTTATCGGCCGGCTCTATCTCATAGACTTTCTTTTCTAAAAATTCTTTTAAATTTTTAGCCGTGATCACGACCTTGCTTTCACTTTTTTTAGTCAGGATATTTTTGGCGACTTTTCGCAAGATGTCAGCTATCCTGCGACGTAAATTTCGCACTCCACTTTCGCGTGTGTAGTCGCTTATGATGAGCTCGAGCGCATCTTTGTTTATGCTAATATCGCTTGGCCTTAGCCCGTGCTTTTTGAGCTCTTGAGGCACGAGATATTTTTTAGCTATCTCGAATTTCTCCTGCGGCGTATATGAGCTTAGCTGGATAAATTCCATCCTATCGCGAAGTGCAGCCGGTATGGTACTCACGTCGTTTGCGGTGGCTATGAATATCACCTTGCTAAGATCGATGTTGAAATTTAGATAATAATCTCTGAATTTATTGTTTTGCTCAGGGTCTAGTATCTCCAGCAAAACGGCAGTCGGATCGCCTCGGTAGCTCCTGCCGACCTTGTCTATCTCGTCTAACACGACGACAGGATTCATCTGCTTGGCTTCGATTAGCCCCTGCACTATGCGTCCTGGCATCGCTCCGATGTAGGTGCGCCTATGACCGCGAAGCTCGTTCACATCTTCAAGCCCACCCAAGGCTATACGCACCAGCTCGCGCTTTAGCGCTTTGGCGATAGAATTTGCAAGGCTTGTTTTACCGACTCCGGGAGGCCCCGCAAAGCACAGGATCGCTCCATTGTTTATCTTTTCGCTGATGCCTCTAAGCTCAAGTAGCTCACGAAGCGCAAAATACTCCTCTATACGCTCCTTTGGCTTTTCCAGGCTATAATGATCGGCGTTTAGATGCTTTGAGACTTCGGCGATAGATGACTTTTTCTTGGCTACGTTTTCAAACGGCACCTCGACGACCCAGTCGAGATAGCCTTGGATAGTATTCGCATCAGCCGAGTCAGGGTGCATCCTGCTTAGCTTATCGATCTGTTTTTTTATCTCCTTATAGGCATCCTCACCCATAAATTTTTTCTTAGCCTCGAGTTTTTTGCGATACTCCTCTATCTCCTCCTCGCGGCTACTATCACCGCCAAGTTCGGCCTGAATTTGCTTTAGCTGCTCTTTTAAAAAATACTCTTTATTGGTCTTATCTATCTTTGAATGAACCTTATTTTTTATCTCTTTTTGCAGCTTGTTAGCCTCGATCTCCTCGATCACGTAGTCGATGAGCTTTAAGAGGCGCTGTTCTAAATTTTCTTCTACAAAAAAACTATAAGCTATCTGCTTTTTTAGGCGCAAGGCGCTTGATACGAGATCGCACACACGAGTCGCTTCGGCGCTCTCCTCGATAGTCTTTAAAAGATCTGGCGGGAAAAAATGGCTAAACTGCGCCAGCTCCCTGACCTTCTCGCGTAAAACCACGATGAGCGCGTCCGTCTTTACCTGCGAAGGTCGCTTAACATGTAGCATGTCGACGACTCCGCGCAGAGGATTTACGCCGGTTTGCTTCACGATGCGACCCTTGTCGATGCCCTGAAATAAAATTTTCACTCGTCCGTCAGGTAGCGGCACTCGGCGCATTATCGTGCCGATGACACCGGCATCATATATGCTGTTAAAGTCGCGTGCACCGTCTTGTTGCGGCTTTGAAGGCACGACCAAGACCGAGGTCTCTCGCTGCATGGCAAGGTCAAGCGCGTGTAAATTTTCTTCATCGCTCAAAAAAAGCGGCGTTATCATAAAAGGATATAAAAACAGCTCATCTTCGACGATTATCGGGATCTCGGTAGGTAAAATTTTGTTTTCGTTTATTTGCAAGATCGCTCCTATTCGAATATTTTTCTATACCAAGCCACGTCAGGCTTGATGAGGTCGGCATCTTTTAGAGGCGATGACTCGACTCTTTCCTTGTAAATTTCAGCCGATACGTCACGTCCGGTGCGCTTATATAGATCCTCGATTTGTATATTTAGATAGTAAAGCGAGAGCTTGAATTTTATCAGCATGGTTTCGATGAGTGGCCTAAATTCGGTATTTGGATACATGTAAAGGAATTTTTCTATCTCTTTGACGCTGTCTTCCATGAGTTTTTGGTTGCGATTTGGCTGAGAGAACGAGTCGAAATTCGCCTTTATTTTAAGATATTGGGCAAATTCCGTCTTAGGACCGCCGTCGCCGTATCTTTTGATATATTCGTCAAGATAGTGGTTGGCTAAAAGATACTCCTCTTCATTTACGTGAGCCTGAGCCAAAATGAGCAAAATTTGCTCCAAAAGCGGGCTGGCTACGTGCTCGCTAGCCATCGAAGTGTAGTGTTTATCTGCCGCTTCAAGATCGCTGTCTTTGATATCGGTTATTATTTGCGCGTACCACTCATCAGGCGTGAGGTTGTATAGTTCGGTGTATTTTTCAGCACATCCGCCGATCAAAACGACAAAGCCCAAAGTCGCAATAAATTTTGAAATTTTACGCATATTTTTCCTTAAGAATTTTGATTTTGGTATTTTACATTTTTTGCCATTATTTTTGCCTAAATTTACATAAATTTATCATTTTTTGTATTTTTATTTAAAAAATGGTAAAATGCCCCAAATTTAGAAAAGGAGAAGGTATGACATTTAGCGTAAAAAGCCCTATATTAGGCTTTGAGCACATAAAAACGATGGAACTCATAGAGCTTGATAAATTTTTTGTAAAATTACAAAGCAAAGATGACGAAACTTCATTTACGATGATAAACCCTTTCGCACTTAGAAGCTATGAATTCGACATCCCTAGCTACTATGAGGAGCTGATGGATATAAGAGACACGAGCCAGCTTAGAATTTACAACATCATAGTCGTATCTTTGCCTCTTGAGAAATCAACGGTAAATTTTGTCGCACCGATAGTTTGCAATATGGACAATATGACGCTGTCGCAGGTGGTTTTGGATGTTGGGGCGTATCCGCAATACGGACAAGCCGAACCGATAGAAAATTTTATACAAAAATAAAAATTTAACGAGCGCTAAAGAAGTCGGACGCTTTGGCGCAGTAAAGAAGCTACAAAAATGAGAATTTTAAAGATACTTATACTTACGCTTATTCTAGGTCAGGCGCTTTTTGCGGTCAATGACTTAAACGGTTTATCTCACAATATAGTAAGAAAAGACTATCAAGGGGAGCTTGGCTTTGTAGATCTTAAAGGCTATGAAAGTCTTACGCCAAGAGATAGCGGCAAAACAAGAAGAATCAACGGCGATATAGAGGTCATAGGAGCTACTATATCCGTGCCTAAAAATGGTGGGTTTGATTACGAACCAAGCAGAAGAGATATATATGTGAGCTCACTCACAGACGTTAGATTCTTAAAAGAAAATCCAAAATATCAAACGAATTCATCGTATGCAAAATTTAATTTTAGTAAACCCAAAAACCAAAACGGGCAAGAGGTCGCAGTAGACATAAAAGCAAAAGATGTGGTATTTGCTAGGCTATACTGGGCCGGAGGCATGTCATCTAGCGGTTGGCAAGGAAATCCAAATCAAGCGAATCTAACAACTACATTTTTTAACCTCATAAAAGACTTCAACAAGATAAAATTTGGAACACCGGATGGCAAATATTATGACTTTACGGCATCGCAGACCGATACTAGATGGTATGGCTCATTTACTAGAAAAGGTATGCAATTCATGTATCATACGAGCTATGATGTAACAACTATCATACAAAGTATGGGCGATCTGGTTCTTAATAATGCCACATTTAGCGCCGGCAACATCAAATCATCGGAGGGTCAGCCTGGGGGCATAAGGATGTTTCGTGACGGAGATTGGCTTGGCGAATACAATGGCTACGCCTTTTCTGGACACTATGGTGGTTGGAGCCTAGTCGTAGTATATGACTTGAAAGACGACACAAAAGCAAAGGCAAAAAATGTAACAGTATTTGATGGACTATATATATTAGCACCTATTCATAATATAGGCGTCAAAGAAACCAAAGTAAAATTCGACGGCTTTTATACGCCTAGTAACGGAGATATAAAATCAAGCTTGACCGTTTTAGCATTTGGCGCAAAAAAAGAGGTTAATAGCGAAAACATAATGATCAAAAAAGGCAGCAGATACGAAGTAGTAACATCTGCAAACAACCCTGCAGGCGGTCAATTCAACTCAACTATAACAAAATTTGGCAATTATGTAGATAGCAATAAAAAATATAATAACCAAATGGATCTTGATACATACGATATATCAAATCACATAACAAATAGGCAATATGAAGCTGAGGTAGCACTGCAAGCAAACGTTATTCAAAACGGAGTAACTACACTGGGCGATAGAGCAAACATCAGCTTTGTTGCCTTTTCGACTGATGTATATATACCTCACGTTTGTTATGACGAGAAACTCCTCTTACAATCAAAAGACGGTGGTGGCTTTAAAGAGTTGGCAAAAAAAGGCTCGGGAGCTCCTACGCCGGCAAAAGAGGGAGATACCCTAAGATCACAAGTAACTATACTAAATCAAGGAAACGAAACTGCCGAAAATATCTCGATAAGCACGAATATAAGCGATAAAACAGGCACATACTCGCCAAATTCAACATACGTAAAGCCGTATGCGAGTGGGGGATTTAGTATAAGTGCTAGTGACAAAGTAAATGATAACAGCGGACTTCAAAAGCATATAGGCAAAGATCTGCAGTTTTTTGTAGGACAAAATGCCAGTAGCGGCTCAGGCGGAAATTTAGCAAAAAACAACAAGGCGTTCATACAATACGATCTTACGCTTAAAAATAAATTTGAAGAAACCGGATATCTGGCAAAATTTTCAAACAAGAGCATAAAACTAGAATATAACGGCGCTATCAAGAAATGCGAGCAAGTAGAATACGCTCTAAAAATAATAAAAGATCAAAATCCTCATGATTTCATACCTACCACCGTTGCCGACCCAAAAGACACAGATAAGCTAAGCATATACACCCAGCTTGCAAATAAGCCTTTTGATCTAAACATAGTCCACACTAAAGGCGGCAAGATAGCCCAGGCCGAAGACGATGTCGAGCTTGACGTAAAGATAGTGGATCAATGCACCTCTGACGAGTCTTTGATCGCAGGAGCTGCCCCGATAAAAAAAGCCACATTCACAAGCACCCAAAGTGTAGCCAAGATAAAAGATATAACGATAGAAAAGCCATATACATCTTTACACGTAAAGCTTTACTACACAGATCCGATCAACCACAAGGTAAAAACATCTTGCGAAAGCTATGATCCTTTTGCCGTCAGACCAAAGGAATTTAAGCTTTATGATACGCAAAAAAAGACCGCTTCACTACCACTTAGCCTCACCGGCGGTCTTGGATATAAAAATGTCGGGCTCATAGCTACCGACGCTAAAAATCAACCCGCAAAAGGATACACTAGCCTGCTTGAAACCTCCGGTAATAACATAGTTTCGTTCCTCCCCGAGCTGCCAAGCACATGCGTCATCAGCGAAAGTCTAAAAAAAGAGCTTGTTTCAAATCTTTTGAAAGCGGAATTTACAAACAGCAATACCGCGGTAGGCTCACTAAAACGCAACATAAAAGGTGCTGCCAGGGCAAGCGACGACAGCTTTTACTACCCTGACATAGGTGATGCGAAGCTCATAGTCATAGACGGCTCATATACGGCTGTCGATCAAGCAAACGGCGACTGCATAGCAGGTAGTGATACGGCCACCAAAGATACCAGCGGTAAGATAGGCTGCAACATCGCCCTAAAAACGCCTACGTTTAAATTTTTACCAAAAGATCTGCTTATAAGCGACTTTAAAATTTCAGACTTTGGCAACAATATGACCTATCTCTCAAATAGCGCTGATATGGCGGCTGCTGCGAGCTTTGACCTCACAGCAAGGCTGGGCAACGATAAAACGGCAAGGCTTTATTCAAAAGGCTGCTACTCGAAAAATGCCAAATTTACGATCAGCACGGATAAGATAATCAAAGACTACACCGACAACAAGTCAGCCGCTCTTACAGACGACGACAACGGAAAGAAAAGGCTAAACGACGAGATACTATTTTTTAGCGATAATATCTCCGCCGCCAAAAAATCAGCAGGCGTTGCGGCAAATGACGGATCTTACGAGGTTTTGGCCGATGGCTTTAAAGACGGCACCTCTAAAAATAGAATTTTATTCAACTTCGCAAGACTCACGAATTTAGCCAAAAATCCTTTCAAGGCCACAAGCGATATATTCAACTTTCAAAACATATACGACACCGATGGCGTCAAAGGTGCGACCTACACCAAGCCTGCCGCGGCTAATCTCACGTCCGCAAAATTCTACTACGGACGCGTTTATGCACCGTATTACGAAGGGCCAAAGAGCGGCTTTGATGCCGATGTCTACTATGGGGTTTATTGTGACAACTGCAGCGCAGACTATGTCCCGACGGGTTATGGCAGCTCATGGGAGAAAATGCCAAGCACCACTTCATGGTATGTAAATCCGCTTCACGATACGAACAAGGGCTACGTGAGCAAATACGAATCTGCCGCAAGCAGCAATATCACGCGTATAAATTCCGCGCCGTCTGCGACCGTGCCTACCATAACCAGTGGCAAAGAGAGTGTAAATTTACGAAACACTCGTGCGACGATGGATCTGATAAAAATGACCGCGCCGCAGTGGCTGATACACGATGCTTTCGACGAAAAAGCCACTACGAGCGATTTTAACGTGAAATTTATAGATAAAGGCAAATGGGCCGGCAAGGCTTTGAGGCCCGATGGCAAACAAGATAATGTGGGCGAGATAATAGGTGGCAGTGATCTTAAAAATTTAGACGACAAAACGAATAGAAGAATAGAATGGTAAAAAGACGCGGATTTTCATTGATAGAGCTCATACTCTCTATCGTCATCGTAGCTATCGTCAGTCTCAGCCTACCGCTCGTGATGAAGCTCACATCACAAACGAACGCAAAAGCGATGACGCAAGAGAGCATAATGAACGCCAAAACCTATATGTCCTTGATCCTAAAAGCTCCTTTTAGCAAAGAGACGGTAAAGACTAGTAACGGTGCCTTATCTCCTAGGGTTTATGAGGGTGGCGATATAGACGAGCCTACATTCTATGAGAAATTTGGACTAAATGGCGATGGACGTAGGATATTTTATAACTTAACCACAAGAGGCAACATCGACAAGCCACCTACGACCGGCAACAATGAAGAATATATCTCCAAAAAAAGCATAGATGACTTTGCAACCAAAGAGCTGACGATAAACTACGACAAAGACAAGGGCATAAAGCTAAAGCGCGACTATGTCGTAAAGTCGCAATACTCGGTCAAAGTAAATGACGGCAGCAACACTTTCAAAGGTGCATCAAACAACGACATCAAAGAGGTAGTGATACAAGCGATCTCTTACGGCGAAAGTCAAGGTATAAAAACGGACGTTACTATCAGGGGCTTTGTGGCAAACATCGGCGATAGCGGGTTTTTGATAACCAAAGTGTGGCGTTGATGCGAAAAGCTTTTACGCTTGTGGAGCTCATATTAGTTATAGTGATCCTTGGCATCATCGCATTGATGACGCTAGACATGCTCTTTAACGTCTATAAAAACTACTCGCAAAGCAAGATCATAAATTCCTTAGAGACTCAAACCGAGCTGGTGCTGGAGCAAATTTCAAAACGACTGGGATACCGTATAAAAGAGAGCGTCATCGCCAGGAAGCCGGACAATACATATCTAGCGCTCAATGATGAGAATGTAAATTTTGACTATACGGTTTTAGAATTTATCACCTACTCTTATGAGGCTTTTGACGCCGGCATTTATAGCGGACTGGCTGATCTGTCCGTCAGCTCGGCGGCAAACGGACTGGTCTCTCCGGGAAGTAAATTTGATGTGTATAGCAATGTAGGTGGCACCGATCAAACGGCTAGGCAGATGTTTATCGACCTTACGGACGGCAAGGTGGACTTTAAAAAAGATAACGGCGGAGTGGCGGTCGTCTTTAAAGGGATCGCCTACGATGTAGAAAAATCTTTCGGCTACCAAAAGAAAATAAATAACGGCGATCTCGATGTCGCAAGAGCCAGCGTCAAGGACGGCACTGCTCTTAATATCTCAAACTATGACGGCAAGAGGGTCTCGGAGCAATATCACTTGGCATATACGGCTTACGCTATCAGCACGGGAGAAAATTCCGCGCAAGGAGACTTCGACCTCATACTTCACTACAACTACCGCCCGTGGATGGGTGAAAAATATGATAGCCAAAATACCCCAAAAGCTACGCTCGCCAGCCATGTAACGCGCTTTAACTTCATAGAGCAAAACGGCGTCATAGCCCTAAAGCTTTGTATAAAAGCTGAAAATTCCGAAGCGACTATCTGCAAAACAAAGGCAATATACTGATGAGACGTGGATTTAGCCTGCTTGCCGCGATATTTTTCGTAGTCGTGACATCCTCTCTTTGCATGCTCGCACTGTCGCTGTCAAATACCACATCAAGGCAAACGAGCGAAATTTACCTAAGAGAGCAAGCCGAGCTTCTGGCGCAAGGTGCGACCGAGTATGCGGTGCTTGAAATTTTAAATCACGACTTCAAAAGCAAAGGCTGCCTATCTAGCGTAAAAGGAAATTTCAAAAACGACGCGAATCCTATCCTCACCTACGAGGTGGATATAACGTATTTTGGAAATATCGGCACTTGTGCAGGCATACCCGTACAAAGCAAAGAGAGTGCAGGCACCGTCATGCTCGATGTTTTCGTCAAAAGCTACGGCTACGATGAGAGCGACCGAGATAAAATGAAAACCCCAAACCCGATAGCTTTTCACAAGCGAACGCTTCAGAAACTTTAAAATTTTATAAAATTTTTAACTTATATGTGATTTCAGCTTGGTTGTGTTATAATCGATTCACTTTCTAAAAAGGAGTTTGCAATGAACATAAGCATTGTAGGAAAGCAGTTCGAGCTTACCGAACCGATCAAAAGCTACATCCAAAATGCCTTCGAGTCGCTTGCTAGATACAACCTCGACATCATTTCAGGCAGATGCGTCGTCTCGGCTGACGAAAAGCAGGGCAAAAAGGGCTTTAACGCCGAATTTGCTCTAAATATGGCACACAAAGATACGATAGTCATCCGTCAAAAGGACAAAGACCTCTACGCTGCTATCGACCTCGCGATAGATCGTGCGGCTAAGGTTTTGCGTAGAGAGCATGACAAGATGACGACCGTCAAAGGCAAAGACGACGGTAAAGAGGTCCGCGCTCGCATAGGCGAGGAGGCCATCGAAGGTGTCGATGAGATCGTGCCTATGGAGCTTGAGCTTTATAAACCGCTAGAAGTGGAAGAGGCGCTTGAAAAGCTGAAAGCCAGCGATATGCAGTTTTATGTATTTAACGATATCGACGCCAAAATGCGCGTCATCTACAAAAGAGCCGACGGGAAATTCGGTCTTTATTGATTACTCCTTGGGGCGGCTTCGCCCCTCCCCTACTTTAAATCCCACGATGAAGCGATACCAAAATTTCACATTTTCCACATGGAATCCTACTATCGGCTGTCATAAAGTAAGCGCCGGCTGCACGAACTGCTACGCCGAGGTCATGGCAAAAAGGCTACAGTCGCTGGGAAATGAAATTTATAAAGACGGCTTTAAATTTAAAATGCTGCCAAGCCGCCTAACAGAGCCTTTAAAGGCTAAAAGGCCAACGATATTTTTCGTAAATTCCATGAGCGATCTATTTCACGAAAACATGAGCTTTGAGTTTTTGGACGAAATTTTGACGATCATCTCGCAAACCCCGCACCATCAGTATCAAATTTTAACCAAACGACCACACAGGATGCGCGCATACTTTCTAGCACGTCATATCCCCAAAAATGTCTGGCTGGGCACGACGGTCGAGTCGTCTTTCGTCAAAGACCGCATCGATCTCATAAGAGATCTAAACGCCAGCGTCAAATGGCTCTCATGCGAACCGCTGATAAACGACCTTGGCGAGCTAAACCTTAGCGGCATCGACTGGGTCGTGGCCGGCGGAGAGAGCGGCGCAAAGGCCAGAGCAATGAAAAAGCAATGGGCGCTAAATTTAAAAAGCGAATGCGATAGGCAGGGCGTGGCGTTTTATTTCAAGCAATGGGGCGCGTGGGGCGAGGACGGCATAAAGCGCGATAAAAAGGCAAACGGCGCTGTGCTAGGGGGCAAAATTTACAAAAGCTATCCGAAATTTAGCTCTCAGCCAACAAAAGAGAGATCGCTTTTTGAATGACATGAGGCTAAATTTAGCTGTTTTACTTTTGTGTGGCTGCTTGGCAAAGTGTTGATTTTTAAAGGCTCTGTTAAAATATTTCATTGATTTTCAGTTTTTAAAGCAGGAGAATGTGAACAGCATCCCTGTAAAAACCTTGTGAAACGACGCTATCGCCGCCGATGTTTCTGCTTCGACTTGTCTCGCAGCTTTCCAAGACACTTCGCTATCGCTCGTGACGAAACTGCGCTACGAAGCAGAAGCCACAGGCTGAACGCGGTCTGCTCACAGTTGCGAGTGCAACGAAGAAAAAATCGTGCAAAGGCTTAGCTTCGCTTCGCTCGCTGCTCTTGCAAGCGGGGGAACGGCTACTCGCTCCCGCACAAACGCTGTTCGCGTCTGCACTAGGTCGCTCCTGGAGCGAGCAAGGCTTTTACTTCACTTCGTTTGCAACTGCAAGTAGAAGCGAAGCAAGTGTCAATGATTTATTATAATATAGCCTTTTTAAATTCCAGACGCTATTTTAGTATATTGATGTGAATTTTATTTGGCTTTGCAAAGTCGGCTAACTTGCGAAAGAGAGCCGAACTTACGGCGCGATTTATGCGGTTATTTCGCCGTTTCACCACCTTCCTTCGTCTCTTGTCTGAAAAATCTAAAAACCGCCCTTATCCAAATGATCATCGACACGAGCAAGATCACGTAAAAGACGTAGCTCATCACAGGTCGCGCGATCTGCTCGTTCTCGCCGAGCTCTTTTATCGAGACGGCATTTCTAAACTCGTCAAACATCGCGATGCGCCAGCCGTAAAATTTTATCTGCACGGCCTTTTGACTGCCCGCAAAGCTCTGCGCCCTAGCCTGCAAGTCAGCGGAGTTAAATTTAAAATAAAAAGGAAACCCCCAGCGCGTATCCTCGTTGCGATATGGCATCACCTTGTCGCCGACCTCTTGTTTGGTGTAGATAAAATACACATCGCGTGTCGGCCCGTCGGCCGGATTTGAGGCGTCTATGAGCCCGTCCTTATCCATTCGCTTGACCTCACCGCCTGTTATCAGGGCTTTATCATAATGCGGAAACGCGAAATCTACCATGACCGCTAAAAATAGGTGCAAAAGCACCACGAAAACTACACAGATCATCTTTGAAAATTTACGCAAAGTATCAAGAAAGCTCATCAAATTTCCTTAAATTTTTTGATGGATTTTACAAGGATTTTATAAATAAATGGATTTTTGCGTATAAAAACCAAAGCGACAAACACCTAAAATTTCGCTCGCATCGACGCAAATTTTAGGCTAGATATGTGAGTCATATTTGGCGATGACTTCATCTGAGGCGTTTATTTGCTTGAATTTAGCCCGTAATCATAGCAGTACGGTAGACAAATTCGCCCTGTCAGCTTATCTTTCTCTCGCTTTTTTGGCCTTTTCATACCATGATTTTGCCTTATTCATATCGCGTGGCACACCAAGCCCGTTTGCGTAAAGATCGCCGATGGCTTTTAGCGTGTCAGCCGTGACGTGATCTATCCTTGAAGCGTTTTTCATATAAAGCCGCATCGCCTCTTTATAGTCCCTTTTTACGCCTAGCCCGCTCTCATACAGTTTGCCCAAATGATACTGCGACGTGATGTCGTCTCTCTCATCGCCTAGGCTAAAATACCTCACCGCTAAGGCGTAGTCTTTTTTCACGCCAAGTCCTTGCTCGTAGATGATGCCTATATACCGCGAAGCCTTTTTATCGCCCGCGTCCGCTAGACGTATCATTTCGCTTGCATTCATATCGCTTTTATTTTCCGTCTGCGCCGCGCTTGCCGCGCCAAAGCATAAAACGGCAAGCAAAAACGCTCTAAATAGCAAACTCATAAGGGCTTCTTTCTAGTCAGTATCCACTCGAGCACCGGCGTGAGGTCGTAGGCGAATTTCCACGTATTTACGTGCCCTGCGCCGCTATTTGTTTGACCGTCCGCCAAGACCGAGCCCTTTTTAAACGATACGAAATTCACGTTTGCACCCTCGCTTATCAGCTTTTCAAACGCTTCTTTGCTTTCTTGTGCGCTCCATTTAGCGTCCCACACGCCGCGCGCGACTTTCGCGCCGTTTGCTTGAAGCTCATTTACGATAGCCGTTTGACCCGGATATGCCTTGGTATCGTCTTGCGAGACGACTATGAATAAATTTTGCTTTGCCATCGGCGCTACTAGCTTTTCATCCCACTGGCAAGCGACTAGATACGATGCGGCAAAGAAATTCGGAAATTTTATATCCATCGCGATACTTAGCATGCCGCCACCTGACTGCCCCGTCGTATAGAGGCGGTCTTTATCGATGCTGTAAACTCCCGCCAGCTCGTTTATCAAATTTATAGTCGTATCCAAGCTGCCCGAGACTTGCGAGTCGTCATCTGCGACGATCTCGTCAAACTGCGGCGCTAGCACGAAGCATAGGTGTTTGGCTTGAATTTCAGCGCCCGCCCACGACGTAGCACCGTTTCCTTGTATGAGCGTAGCGATGGTGTTCGTGCCGGTCACCCCGGCGTCATGCATAAAAAGCACGAGCGGATAGGATTTGGCTTTGTCGTAATTTTTAGGAACGAAGAGGTTGTATCTTAGCGTTTGACCCGTTTTAGGATCCTTAAATTCAAGCTGCTTAAAATCATCAACGATCAAATTTTTAACGGCGCTGCTAGTTATCGCGGCGTTTTTGGTGTCGATCGTGAGGCGAGGGACGGTGTATTTTGGCGAATTTTCCTGCTTATCGCCGGCCTTACCCGGTCCTTTGCTTTGATCTTGATTTTGCTTAGGAGGCTTTTTTACGAGCAGATTTGTCCTTTCAAGCTTTAAGGTCACAAATTTGCCGCTATCTTTTGGCGCACCGTCTACGGCGTCGCTAAGATAAATTTTGCTTATTTTATGCCCAGCCACGCTAAAGCTTTTTGCGTTTATACTGGAAGCCTCCAGCGGGCTTTTATACTCGATCGCTACGCCAGTTAAATTTATCCCGTCGCCAAACACCTGCGTGATCGCGGTGGCTTTTAACGGCTTATTTGACGCAGCTTTCGCAAAAACTGGCACGCTAAGCATCACCGCAAATCCGGCCGCTTTCAATAAAAATTCCCTTCGTTTCATGCTTGCTCCTTGCCTATATAGTGTATTTTACTCTCGTCAAATCGCTCTTTTTGTTCGTGCGCCGTTTTGGGGTAGCCGATCGCCATTATACAAAGCACGCTCAAATTTGGCGGCAAATTTAAAATTTCTTTTGCCTCTTGCATACGCTTTTCATAGGGCGCAACGCCTAGCCAAACCGCTCCAAGCCCAAAACTATCGGCTTCCAGCCATAAATTTTGCGCTGCGCAACTTGCATCAAACGGCACGCACTCTTGATATTTGCAGCCCTCATTCTTGTAGCAGATCACGATGCCGACGGGTGCATCTTTGAGGCAGTCCGAGTACTGGCTGAGCTTTGAGAGCGCTTGGAGTAAAATTTTATCTTCGACTACGTAAAATTCCCATGGACATTGATTTCCGGCACTTGGCGCAGCCATCGCCGCTTTTAAGACCCGCCTAATCTTTTCATCCTCGATCGCTTTGTTTTCGTAGTTTCTCACACTGCTTCTATGAAAAATTTCTTTCATTTTCGCTCCTTAAATTTTAGATTATGATAGAGCAAAACCGTAAATTTTAGGCAAATATCATTAGGTTTAAGCTGCGTTTTTAAGAGTAGTGATTTTAAAAATTTAAGGCTCTGTTTTAACAAAGTTTTGATGTATTCAAACGAATGCTTCGCAAATCTTATTTACTCCGCAAGGCGCCGAACATATAGCACGATTTTTGTGGTCAGTCTTACAACTTCCCTAAAAATCGGCGGCGATAGCGTCGCTTCATAAGATTTGACTACGCTATAATGTTTAAAATTTTAGAAATCAACACTTTTTTAAAACAGAGCTAAATTTAAACATTCTAGAGAAGTAAAATTTAAAGTATAGCGGCCAGGTATGACCCGGCCGCTAGTTGGATTTACGCCTTGGCGGTTGCTTTGCCAAAGACAAATTTAAGGATCTGGATAAAGAAGCATAGACCGCCGATGATAAATATCATATCGCCGATCATCCTTAGCCATCTTAGATCTTGCAGATGTGCTGATTGTAGAAATTCAGCGCTTCTAGCATACCACATACCCACATTGAGGCTGGCGATAGCTTGATGTATGCCTATTGGAAGCAGTGATAAAAGTATCATCAGCATGAGTCCCCAGTTTAGTGACCAAAAGCCGATCTTCATAAGCTTATCGTCAAATTCTTTGCCTTTAAAGACATAAAGCGCCACAAGCCAAACAAAGCCAAGAGCCAAGAATCCATACACGCCAAATAGAGCTGCATGCCCGTGAATAGGTGTTGTATTTAGGCCTTGTATGTAAAATAGCGAGATCGGAGGGTTGATGAGAAAGCCAAACACGCCAGCGCCCAGCATATTCCAAAATGCGACTGCGATGAAGCAGTAAAGCGGCCATTTAAGGGTTTTCGCCCAGCTAGTTGCAAACTGAAGCCTATAATGCTCGTAAGCTTCAGCTCCAAGAAGCACCAAAGGCACGACCTCAAGCGCCGAGAAGCTAGCTCCTACCGCCATTATCGGCGTAGTCGTTCCTGCAAAGTATAAATGGTGGAAAGTGCCCGGGATGCCGCCTATCATAAACAAAGACGCACTGGCAAGCGTCGAAAACGTCGCCATTCTCTTTGAGACAAGGCCTAAAGATACGAACACGAACGCAAGCGAAGCGGTCGCAAATACCTCGAAAAATCCCTCGACCCAAAGGTGAACGACCCACCAGCGCCAGTATTCCATCACAGGTAGCGGGCTTCTTTGTCCGTAAAATAGCCCTGCTCCGTAAAACAGACCTACAGCGATAGCAGACATAGCAAAGATGGCTAGTAAATTCTTATCGCCGCCTTGTTTGAAGCCACCGACAAATCCGCGGCAAACCAGCACCATCCAGATGACAAGACCTACAAAAAGTATAAGCTGCCAAACACGTCCCAAGTCTAGATACTCGTATCCTTGATGTCCGAACCAGAAGCTTAAATTTATAGGCATGATGTGCGCGATAGCTAGATATTCGCCCACAAAGCTTCCTACGACTAGGATGAGAAGCGCGTAAAAGAGCAGATCCACGCCAAGCTTTTGAAATTTCGGATCCTTGCCGCCGTTTATGATAGGGGCTAAAAACAGACCCGCCGCTAAAAATCCGGTCGCTATCCAAAATATACTAGCTTGTATGTGCCAGGTACGCGCTAGCGAATACGGGATGTATTGCGAAACGTCGATACCGTAAAATTCTTGTCCCTCGACCGTATAGTGTGCTGCAAAGCCTCCTATCATGAACTGAAAGACAAAAAGCGCGATCGCTACGAAAAGATACTTGCCAAGCGCCTTTTGAGACGGAGTGAGCGCTAGGCGGCTGAGCGGATCCTCGCTGATAGGAGTAGGCTTCTCCTCATCATGCTTGCCGTAAAACGAACTACACCATACCAAAAAGCCGATACCGGCGATCAAGATCACGACGCTTGCGACTGACCAAAAGATATTTTCACTGGTCGGGACATTGTCGATGAGCGGCTCGTGCGGCCAGTTGTTAGTATATGTAGCTTCGCTGTTAGGACGATCAGTCGCCGTAGCCCAGGCAGCCCAGAAGAAGAAGTTGTTTAGATCTTTTCTGTCAGCCTCGCCAGGCAAGGTGTTTTCTTTCATAGCGTAAGCCTCTCTTAAAGACTTAAATTTAGGATCGTTGCCAAAGAGTGCGGAGTATTCGCTAGCGACTGAATTCATCGCTGCAATCCTGTCTTTGCTTAGCGTGATCGTGCCGTTTTTGACGGTATTGGTGCGGTATTCTTTTTTGAGGATGACCTTTAGATGCGCTTTTTGCTCGTCGTTTAGATCCTCGTATTTAGCGTTGTAAATTTCGCCCGCTTTGATCTGTAAAAACGCCATCAGCTCTTTATGTAGCCAGTCTGCACTCCAGTCAGGCGCCTGATAAGCTCCATGTCCCCAGACCGAGCCCACCTGCATGCCGCCGATGCTCTGCCAGGCCTCTTGCCCCTTGTAAATGCTCTCCTCCTCGATGACTACATTGCCGTTCTCATCGACGAAGCTCACCATTGGCGGAGACTGTCTATACACCTCCGCGCCGTAATAGCCCAAAAACCCAAAGCCGATGATCAGCACCGCGACCAGTGCTAACCAATACCTCTTGTATTCACGCATCTGCGCTCCTTTTCCTAAAATTTCGGAGTAAGTTTATCTTTTTTTGAGGCCTAAAATAATGATGTATGTCAAGAAAGAGAGCAAATTCCTCCTCTTAGTGAAATTTTACCTTCTCGGCTACCAGCCGTTAAATTTTGCTTTGTTTTATATTTATGAAAATTTAAGTGGCGTTTAATTATAATCCGCGAAAATATATAGATATATATTTTAAAAATTTAAAAATATAATTAAGGAAAAATATGCGAAATATCAAAATTTCAGCCATTTTGGCTGCGTTTTTGGCCGTCGGCAGCAGCTGTGTGGCAGCTGAAAATGTCCGTCTCGAGACGATCGAGATAAAAAACAGTACCGGCGAGAGCATTTCTGATAGCGGTATCTCGGAGCATTTTTTACAAAAAGACGCGCTTTTTGGACCGCTCATGGACAAAAAGGTCAAAGACATCCCACTTCAAATAAACACCGTCTCAAACGAACTCGTGCAAAACCTGCAAGCTACGGGGCTTGAAAATGTCTGGCGCGTGATACCAAGCGCTACTGTGGGATATATGGGCTCCGGCTCGGTCACCCGCCCTGCCACAAGAGGTATGTATGGCGGCGTCATCGGCAACAACTACTGGGACGGCTTCATGGTGACTGCAACGACTGCCGTGCCGATGATGATATTTGACAAGCTCGAGGTGCAAAACGGACTTTCAGGCTCGCTTTATGGCTCACAGCACCCAAGTGGCATCTTCAACTACACGCGCAAACGTCCGGTCGATAGCCAGACGATAGTTCGCGTGGATTGGAGCGAGAAGGCAAATTTTGGCACGATGCTCGATACGTCTGATCGCTTTGAGAAGGTCGGCTACCGCGGTATATTTTACTTTAACGACGGCGAGGGCTTCGTAAAAGACAGCGTCAAACGAAGCAAGCTCGCAAATTTAGCACTTGATTTTTATCCTACTGATGATTTGACGATCGAGACAAATTTCACTTATTACAACTACATCAGATACGGCTACGGCGCACGTTTGATGTCACCTCAGACAAACGGCCTAGCAAAATTTAACGTTCCGGGCGCTATCGCAAATGATAAAAAAGGTATAGCGCAAACTTGGGCCGGCATGGATCTAGAAAGCTACAATACAAGCGTAAAACTAAAATATAACATCAGCAATAACTGGTATATGGAGGGCGGATACCAGCACCATATTTCAGATCGTAATACTATGGAACAAGGTAATACTCTAACCGGTAATAACGGCGAAATAACATCAAGTGTCGATAGAAAACTAAGCAAGCCACCTCGTTTTATCCTCCAAAGCTGGTTTGTAAAGGCCATGGGACACGAAACTACAGGCAGTATCGAGCATGACTTGGGAATTTCTACCTATGGCTATATTTATGATTCAAAATCAGAATTTATCTATGGTAGCCGTAACAAAGGGACCGTTCCGGTTGGAAGTCAAAATATCAATAATATGCGAAATGTTTCGCAACCTAATAACTTTAAAATAGATAATGAGCGAAAACGCGCTTTGAAATTTAAGACATACAATGTCACTTTGGCCGATGACATCAAGCTAAGCGAGCAGTTTAGCTTCCTTGGCGCTATCACTCATACATGGGTAAAGCAAGATAGTTTCGCAAATAATGATCCCGCAAACACATCAAGAGATAAGGTCGGAAGCAACACAGATAAAGAATTTACCTATCTAGCAGGACTCACATATCGCCCTATCGACAATACGAACGTGTATTTCACCTACTCAAACAGCGTCCAAGTCGATGGTCTCGTGCCGCCAGCTTATGACGCGGGTAGGACACTCACATACGTCGCACCGATCAAAACAAAGCAGTATGAGCTGGGCGTGAAATCAACTATCGGCACGATAGATCTATCCGCTGCACTTTTCCAGATAGAAAGACCGCTTTATTATAGAGTCGGCACGACAACTAAATTTATCAAACAAGGCAAACAAGTCAATAAAGGGCTTGAAGCCACAGCCGGCGGAAAGCTAGGCGAATACGTGAGCGTTTATGGCGGCTTCATGCTACTTGATCCAAAGCTTAAACACACCGTAAACAGCTATGCAGACAATAAATACGTCGTTGGCGCTCCTAAATTTCAAACAAACCTGCTATTTGACTTTGCCGTGCCAAATACAAACAAACTGAGCTTCATAACAAACCTCCACTACACAGGCAAGCGCTATGTCGATGATAGAAACACTCAAAGCGTCGATGGCTACTTTACGACTGATCTTGGCGTGCGCTACGCGACAAAAACGTGGTTTGGCAAGGAGACGACTTTACGCTTTAACGTAAATAACCTCTTTGACAAAAAATACTACATCAGCGTGCGCCCAGGCGAGAGCGACGGAGCTGGCAGCGGCACGACAGACCTATACACTGGCGATAGCAGGAATTTCATGGCGTCATTTGAGGTCAAATTTTAAAAGATCAAATTTATCTTAAGGAGATGGATATGAAGAAAATTTTACTAGTCTTGGCTCTGATCTTTGGGGCTTTAAACCTAAATGCGGCTGATTTTAAAACTCTGACCGACATGACCGGTAGCGAGGTCAAGATCCCCGCAAAGGTCGATAAAATCGCCGCTCTTTGGCACGCGAACAACCAAATAATCCTAGTCTTAGGCGGTATGGACAAGGTAGTGACGACCACCGATCAGATAAGCAAAAACAAATGGTTTGCGCGCATTTATCCGCGCCTTGCCAAGCTTCCAGCCGCGCTTAATGGCAACGATATCCAGATCGAAGAGCTAGTCAAGCTCGCTCCTGATGTCGTCATCGTCTCAAATAAAAATTTCCAAGCAAGCCTCGCAAAAGAGGGATTTAGCGTGGTGAATGCGCTGTTTAAAGACTACGAAGATATGAGAAAAAGTGTGCTTCTCACGGCTGAGGTCATCGGTGGCAACGCCCCTGCACGCGCAAAGGAGCTAAACGACTACCTTGATAAAAACATCGCTCTTGTCAGCGCAAAAACGGACAAAATTCCAACCGATAAACGTCCAAAAGTGCTTCACATCGTAAATGGCTCAAACCTACTCAAAGTCGATGGCACAAAGAGCATGATCGACACGTGGATAAAATACGCCGGCGGAACGAACGCGATCCAAAAAGAGGGCAATATGTTTGAGATCACGGCTGAGGAGATACTAAACGCAAACCCTGACATCATCATCGTAGGCGGCGCGGACAATCAAAAATCTGTGGCTAAAATTTACGCCGATCCGGCATTTTCAGGGTTAAAGGCCGTCCAAAACAAAAAGGTCTTTGGCAACCCAAAAGGCGTATTTAGCTGGGATCGCTACGGCGCGGAGGCAGCTTTGCAGATCCTCTGGGCAGCAAAGACCATACAGCCTGAAATTTTTGCCGACATTGACGTGAAAGCCGAAACTAAGGCGTTTTACAAGAAATTTATGAACTACGATCTTAGCGACGCGGAGTTTGGATACATCCTAAACGGACTAAATCCTGACGGAAGCAAATGAAATTTAAAATTTTCTGCCTAAGGGCTCTGGCGCTGCTTGCGGCGCTGGGGCTTTTCCTAAATGCGGGCGAATTTAAGAGCGTTAGCGATCTTGCGGGCAATGAAGTCAAAGTGCCCGCAAAGGTCGATAAGATCGCCGCTCTTTGGCCTGCAAACACTCAAATTTTACTCATTTTAGGAGGCACGGACAAGATCGCTGCGACCTCGACACACATCACGAAAAATGCGTGGTTCGCGCACATTTTCCCGCCGATAGCAAACGTGCAAGTCAAATTTAGCGGCGACATAAATATCGAGGAGCTGATGGCGGCAAATATCGATGTGGCTATCGTTTCAAACAAAAATTTGCGTCAAGAGCTGGCAGATCATGGTTTTAGCGCGTTTTTCGCGGGATTTAGCGACTATGAGGGCATGCAAAAAAGTGCCTTGATGAGTGCTAAAATTTTAGGCGGCAGCGCGGAGCAAAGAGCGCGCGAATTTAACGCCTATCTCACGCAAAATATCGAGAAAGTAGCCACGCGAACAAAAAATCTACCGAGTGAGAAACGTCCCAAAGTGCTTCACATCGTAAATGGCTCGAACCTGCTAAAAATCGACGGTACGAACAATATGATAAACACGTGGATCGAGCTTGCCGGCGGCACGAACGCGATCAAAAAAGAGGGTATAATGCTAGAAATCACCGCCGAGGAGGTGATCGCGGCAAACCCTGACATCATCATCGCGGGCAACTCAAAGGCGGACGAAGTGCTGGCTAAAATTTACGCCGAACCGCGATTTTCTGGACTGAACGCGGTCAAAAACAAGCGTGTGTATGCAAACCCAAGTGGCTTTTTTAGCTGGGATCGATACGGCGCGGAGGCGACACTGCAAGTGCTATGGGCGGCAAAGACTATCCATCCCGAGCTCTTTTCGGACATCGATATGAAGGGCGAAACGAAATGGTTTTATAAAAAATTTATGAACTACGAGCTTAGCGACGCGGAGTTTGAGTATATCTTAAAAGGGCTTAGCCCAAAGGGAGAGTAAATGAAAAAAATAGTGCTGGCAGCGAGTGCGGCGGTGTGGCTGCTGGGTGCGGGGCTAGAATTTGACGAGGGTAAATTTGAAACCAAAACGCTGGACGTTGGTGGTAAGGCGGTCAAATTTAGAGCGTATGAAAATATCGTCTATGTCGCAAACCCCGTGGATACGCAGTATCAAAGGATGAATTTTTATGCGCCGATAGAGTATTTTGAGGGCGGCAAAATCGGCAAATTTGACGCTGCGAGCGCACCGATATTTTTCCCAAATTCCGTGGGCGGATATATGCCGGGCAAGGCTGCTGCGCCAGGGCTTAAAAACGGCAAGCCAAACGCCATTTTGGAAGCTCTCGCGCGTGGCTATGTCGTGGCAGCCCCGGGTGCTCGGGGTAGGACGCTCACAGACGCGCAGGGAAATTTCACGGGCAAAGCCCCCGCGGCGATCGTCGATCTAAAAGCCGCCGTGCGCTATCTAAAATTTAACGACGCAAAGATGCCTGGCGATGCAAACAAGATCGTCTCAAACGGCACTAGCGCGGGTGGCGCTCTCTCTGCGCTGCTTGGCGTCTCGGCGGACGCAGCGGAGTTTGAGCCATATCTAAAAGCCCTTGGCGCAGCCCCTGCAAGTGATGAAATTTACGCCGTCTCCGCCTACTGCCCGATCACGAATTTAGACAACGCTGACGCTGCCTACGAGTGGATGTTTAACGGCGTCGATGAATATGAGAAAATGGACTTTTCGGAGCTTGATGCGGGCGGCTTTAACGAGCGAGGCGGCAAACGAAAAACGATAAACGGCACGCTCACGCCTGAGCAAAAAAGCCTCTCAAACGAGAGGAAAACGGCGTTTGTGGGCTACGTGAATTCGCTAAATTTAAAGGACGCCAAAGGTCGAGCTTTGAGCCTTGAACCTAGCGGCGAGGGAAGCTTTAAAGAATACCTAAAAAAGGCGCTTTCAGCCTCATTTGCAGAGGCAAAAAGGATCAAACAAATCAGCGTAGCTCCTAAATTTATCTTTCTTAAAGAGGACGGCTGCGAGCTGGAATACACTCTGGAATTTGACAACTACTTGCGCGAGATAAAGCGCGCTAAAACGCCGCTTGCATTTGATGATCTAAATTTGGCAAATCCTGAAAACGATCTCTTTGGTGACGTAAAAACTGCTTCAAAGCACTTTACAGCCTTTGCCAAAGAGCGTGGCAAGGGCGAGATGGCAGACGCGCAGATCATAAAAATGATGAACGCGATGAGCTATCTGGCAAACAAAAACGCGGCGAAATTTTATCGTATCAAGCACGGCTCGGCTGATCGCGACACCGCGCTAGCCGTACCGCTCATACTTGCCTTGGGCTTGCAAAATGCGGGCAAGAGCGTTGATTTTGCCGTGCCGTGGGGGCAAGGGCATGGCGGAGATTACGACTTGGACGAACTTTTTACGTGGATAGACGGGATCGTTAAGTGATATTAAAAAGCGCGAAAATATGGTGGCTAAATTTTAAAATTTGCGCCTTATTTTGGGCGTTTTAAATTTTAAGGTTTCGTTTTGATAAAGTGTTGATTTAGCTTTACCTTGCTAGCGAGCTTATCGCCGCTACAACGAGATTCGCTACGAGGACAGAGGGCGGCGGCTGACTACGGCGCGTCTGCTAGCGGTTGCGAAGCGTCTTAAAGAGCTGTGAGCAACGCGAAGTATAAAATCGTGCTACGCATTGGGCTACTCGCTCCCGTATAAATGCTGTTCGCGCCCGTGCTAGGTCGCTCTTGGAGTGAGTAGGATTTGTAAGGCGCTTTTAGGACATCAGCACTTTATTAAAACACAACCAATATAAAAGGAAAATTTCATATGACACAAAATTTGCAAAAAGCAAGCATGCCGTTTAAATTTACCCTCGTCTTACTCGTAGTATTGACGATACTGACGGCTCTTGGCGCACTTTGCATCGGGCGCTTTGGCGTCTCGCCTGAGGACGTGCTTCGCGTGATACTAAATTTACTGGGTCTTAACGAGCAAATGGCTCTAAATATCCACAACGTCGTCGCCAACATACGCTTACCGCGGATCTTAGCCGCTCTATTAGTCGGCGCCGCACTTGGCATAAGCGGCACGGCGTATCAAGGCGTGTTTAAAAACCAGCTCGTGAGCCCCGATCTGCTGGGTGTCTCGGCCGGAGCCTGCGTAGGCGCGGCGAGCGCGATAATATTTGACTTCTCGATCTTTGGTATACAGATAATGGCCTTCGTCTGCGGCCTCATCGCCGTGGGCTTGACGCTTAGCATACCGCGGCTGATGGGGCGAAACAGCACGCTGATGCTGGTGCTCTCGGGCGTCATAGTAAGCGGCCTCATGACCTCGATAATCGGCTTTTTAAAATACGTCGCAGACCCCGAGACGAAACTGCCTGACATCGTGTATTGGCAGCTTGGCAGTCTAGCTAAGATCGATATCTTAAATCTAAAATTCCTAACACCAGTGATGATCGTTTGCATGATCGTGCTAGTGGCGATGAGCTGGCGTATAAACCTACTCTCCCTTGGCGATGCGAGCGCGGCGAGGCTGGGCGTGAACGTCCCGCTGGAGCGCGGCGTCATCATCGTCTGTGCCACGCTTCTAACGGCGAGTAGCGTCTGTATAAGCGGCATAGTCGCGTGGATAGGGCTTTTGATGCCGCATCTTGCCCGTATGCTAGTTGGCGCGAACAACACGAAAAGCCTACCCGCAAGCATCTTTATGAGCGCGATATTTTTAGTCGTCGTAGACACCTTGGCAAGGACGATAAGCGTCAGCGAAGTACCTCTTGGCGTGCTCACGGGCTTTATCGGCACATCGTTTTTCATCTGGGTGCTATTTAAAAACAAAAAGGTCGTTTGATGTTAGAGATAAAAAATATGAATTTTGCCTACGCAAACGGCGCCGGGCAGCTGCATAACGTGAATTTGAGCCTAAAAAAGGGCGAAATTCTGACCATCTTGGGTAAAAACGGAGCTGGCAAATCAACGATGTTGGGGCTGATAAGCGGGGCGCTGAGGTCAAATTCCGGTAAAATTTTACTAAAAGGACAAAACGCCCTTAGCCTAAGCAACAAGCAAAGGGCGAAATTTATGGCTTACGTGGCACAAAGTGAAATTTACGAATACGAATACACCGCGCTTGAATACATCACCTTCGCACGAGCGGCGCATCTAGGCATATTTGCAAGACCTAGTGAGGCTGACTACGATATCGCTAGAAAATACATCGCGATGCTTGGTATTGAGGCGCTGACGGATAAATTTATCACTCAGATGAGCGGCGGGCAAAGGCAGATGTGCTCGATCGCCAGAGCCCTCACCGCAGAGCCCGAGATCATCATTTTTGACGAGCCGACCTCGGCACTTGACTTTGGTAACCAGTATAAGTTTTTAAAGGTCGTAAAGCGCCTGCTAGTAGAGGGCTACACCGTCGTTTTGACCACGCATAATCCAGACTTTGCCATACTTCTTGGAGGCACGGTCGCGTTGGTAAAAGACGGCGGAGAGGTAGCTAGCGGAGCGGTGGATGAGATCGTAAAAAGCGAAAATTTAAGCAAGCTTTACGGGCTAAATTTAAACGTAGGATACGTTAATGACGTCGGTAGGAAGTGCTGTCTCACCTATCCGCTATAAATGTCATTTCAGCGCGCCGCATAAAGCTCACCTCTTTAGCCAGTCGCTTTTTGTATATTTTTTACATGCGTGAGCGCGTGCTTGTGCGAGAGAATGGGTTCTTTAATGGCATATTTGTTTCGCACGTCTATGACTAGCTTCAAAGGGTCAAACTCCGTCTCCATTCACAAAACCTCTATACGCTTCTTTTTAGTATTCTTTCTTTAGTGGTTTCATAACTCATATCTGCCAAGATCAAAATGCCTCGAAGCTTAAATTTTGGCTACATTATTTGAGAGTAAGTCCATCGGCAAAATTTAAAAAGAGCGGCATTTCATTTCAAAAAATTATTAAATCTTAAGCTTTCGTTAATGTATAATTTAGTATTTGTTATCATTATTGTTTAATAAGAATATTTTTGAGCGAATTTCACTCGACAAAGGATATGAAATGTTTGGTAAAATGGTGGTTTTATCAATATTAGGACCGGTTTTGATCCTAGCACAGAGTTTAAAAAATGATGAAAATTCTACCGATATCAGATCGGTATCTTTGGAGCGTATCATCGTCGTAGCAAATAAGATGCCTACGCAAAATGCAAAATTTGCCGGTCAGGTCGGAGTCTTAAACGAAAATGATCTCGTCAAATCGCCCTCGATAATAGAAAATTTAGGGCAAATTCCGGGCATCCAGACAGGCGCGGACTACGGTAGGCAAGCAGGGCAATCATACAACATACGGGGCACCGGATATGGTAGCGATACATCTGAGAGCCGCGTGATAGTCGAGCAAGACGGTATAGCACGCTCACCATCGATGTTTAACGGTCAGGTTTCGAGCTTTCGCGTCGATAATGATCTGCTAAAACGTGTCGAGGTCGTAAAGGGCGGCTCGTCGGTGCTTTACGGCAGCGGTGCGATAGGCGGCGTGGTAAGCATGCGGACTAAAAGCGTAGATGATTTTATATTAGGCGGCAAAAGCTACGGCGTGATGGTCGGGCATAGACAAGAGAGCAACCACATGAACTCAAACCGTGGCGCGCTTGCTTTTAAGCCCGCGGAGAATTTAGGAATTTTACTTTATGCAAAGCATGCGGATTTCGGGGATATAAAGCTAGCTGATGGCGGCAGAAACGGCGTTTCAAAGGTGCAAAACGATGAGCGGATCAATACCGCACTTGGCAAGGTCTAGTGGGACATCACGGATGAACACCGCTTGGAGACAAGCTTTTTTAATTATCACGAAAATTTCATCTCTCCGCCACTGGTTTTGGAGAGCGACGGGGCTTCCTCGTCCGTACCTAGCATAGCTGCGAAACTGGATCAAAAAGATTTTAGCACTAAATACGTCTATAAGCCGCTTAACACCGATCTGATCGATTTTAGCGCGCAGTATTTCTACACCAAGGCAAAGTATCATTACGATCAAATTTATCCGACCTACGCACAAGAATACACAAACACGGACGACAGATGGGGGCTTAAACTAAAAAACGAAAGCCTCTTTAACACGGGCTTTTTGGAGCATAGGCTGGTAGCAGGGGCTGACTACACCGATAGGAAAACGGATCTAAAATTTTACAGACATACGCCCACCAGGACGATAGCATCGCCAAATTACAATACATTCATGCCAAATTTTTACAAAGAGCTTGGCGTTTATTTACAAGATATTATCGCGTTGGGGGATTTTGAGCTTACCTTGGGCGGACGCTACGATAAATTTAAGCGCGGGCTAAAAAATGCAAACTCGAAGCAATACGAAGAGTCTAAATTTTCGCCCAAGATCGCGCTTTCTTATGAAATTTTTGACGGCATAAATTTACTCGCGGGCTATTCGCAGACCTTTCGTGCGCCGCTACCTGAGGAGAGCTTCAAGCAAGGCGGCATAAGCCCAGTATTTTGGTATTTGCCAAATCTAAATTTAAAACCCGAGCTTGCCAAGGAATATGAAGTGGGCTTTTCTATCGACAAACAAGACCTGCTGGGTGAGGACGCATTATATCTTAAAGCGACTTATTACAACGGCGACATAAAAGATATGATAGCACCTGTGGAAAGAGACGACTTAGGACCTGCGCCTAGGTATTTTCCGTGGATACCGCGCACTTATGTGAATTACGACAATATCGAGTCTGCAAAGCGATACGGCTATGAGCTCGAAGCCAAATACGACATCTCGGACCTCGCGCTAAATTTAGGCTACGATCACACAAAGGTATATGATAAAAAGACCAAGCGCAGGATATATATCTATGCCGACAAGATCACGTTTGGAGCGTATTATACCTACCGAGCATGGGGGCTTAGCGGCGGTGCGGACGTGGCGCATTATATGAAGCCGCATTACAACGAAACTAGTTTTATGAGCGGCGGTCAGCTCAGAGAATACATCAACAAAGACTTTACGATCGTAAATTTACGCGCGATGTGGCAGCCAAAGAATTTTAAAAAAGATCTAGTAAAAGACGGGCTTAAAATTTCATTTGGCATAAACAATGTGTTTGATAAAAAATACATCCATCCTGAAAGCTACCGCGACACGACTGCCGTGGGGAAGGGGCGGAATTTTTACGTAGATTTTGAAAAGAAATTTTGATTTAGCCGGGCAAAGCGAGCGAGAGTCTTCAGCCTCGCCCCTATTTTAAAATTTCACTACGCTTTGCCGATATCATCGCTCTTTTTTTCGCCCGAAATTTTATTTAGCACCTTTTTGCCGATCTCGCTTTGATTTAGAGCTTCAAGCATCGCGGCGAGATTCGTGCCGCCCTTGGAGCTCAAAATTTCGCCAAATTTTCCCATACCTTCGCCCACGCTACCTTCATTTGCGATGATCTTTAGATCGGCTGCGCTTAGGGCTTTGGCTTGTTCTAGTCCGATGTCGCGGTTTGCTTCGATTTGCTTGATGGAAATCAGGTAGGTTTGATAGCCTTGATTTTCGCCGATCTCTTTGGCAAGCTCGATCTGCGCATTTACGGGGGCGAGCTCTTTTAGACGTAGAGCCTCAGCCTCTGCGGTGCCGATCTTTAGCGTGCCTTGGGCCTCTTTATCTTTCATTTCAAGTAGCGCAGCAGCGGCTAAAAATTGCTTTTCTTTATCGCCTTGAGCGATGAGGATTTGATTTTCCCTTGTCGCCTCAGCCTCTCTTATGACCGCATTTTTACGCGCTTCAGCGTCGATCTCGATCTTACGCTGCTCTTGTTCGGCTTTTACGATCTCGACTTGCTTTTTGATCTCGGCTTGCTTGACGTCATTTACGCGCACGACCTCCATCGCCTTTTCTTGCGTGATCTTTTGCTGGTCTTTGATGAGCTGCTCGGCTTGCTCTTTTGATATAGAGACCTCCCGCTCGTTTTCGACGGTTTTTAGACCGACCATTTTATTAGCCTCTTGTTGCTTGACCTCGGTGGCTTGTTTGGCCTCGATCTCGGCTATCTGAGCGAGCTTTTTATTATTTGCCACCTCTATGCGGCTCTCTTTTTCGATGAGGGATTTTTTCTTTTCCATTATGTTAAAGATGACCTTGCTGTCGCGGTTGTCACGGATATCCATGAGCTCGATGTTTTTGACGGGCTCGATGCCCCAGTTTTCAAGCTGCGTTTTGACCGCCTTCGTAAAGTCATCGCCAAGCTCCGAGCGGATCTGCAAGATATCTTCAAGTACGCGGCTTGAGAGGATCGAGCGGATCGAGCCTTGGATGATGTTTGTCAGCTGATTGTTAAGATCGTCAAAGTTATTGACGCGCTGAGCGGCTAAATTTGAGTCGCTGATCCTAAAAAACGCCGTGATATCGACGACAAAAGGCAACCTACCAAGGTCATACGCCTCGTAGTCTTCGATCTTTATGCTAAAAACGGAGACCGGCAAAACGATCTTTGTAACGCCAAAAATCGGCATCCAGCTTGGAAATTCGTAATAGCTGTTGCCATTGCCCGTATCTTTACCATAGCTCATCGTCTTTCTGGCACTTTGCACGATATGCACCTCGTTCGTCTCCACTACGCGCCTGAAAAACAAAGGCACTAGGACAAACAGTAAAACTAAAACGGCCACGACCGCTAATATAACGGCATCATTTACATAACCCATCGCTATTCCTTGAGTAAAATTTTAGTTATTATATTGATTTTATGTTTAAATTTGGCTCTTTTTAACAAAATGCCGAGATTTCAGCACTAACGTAAATTTCACTTCCTGCTTGCAAAGCCCAAAACTGCGTCCAGCCTGTCTTTTGCCGCCTGGGTGATCTCCTCTTCGTATGCGTAGTATTCGAAGGTCGCTCCGTGCTGAAGCGTGCCGTTTAGTATGTCGCCGCTTTGGCGGTTTTTTAGATCGAGCTGCGCTATCTCAAAGCCGTCCGTCGTCGAGCAAAATTCCACCAGTCTTTCGGGCGGATTTTTAAGCTTCGTAAATAAAAAACAAAAGCCGCTACCGCCGTTTCGTCCGACGCGACCGCGCAGCTGATGAAGTGTGGCAAGACCCAGTCGCTCGGCTCCTACGATCACGATCGTGCTAAGCCGTGGTAACGAGATACCGACCTCGACGACAGTAGTTGAGAGCAAGATATCGCCTCGTTGCTTAAACTGGCGCAAAATTTCCTCTTTTTCTCTATCTTTTCCGTGCGTGATGAAGACGTTTTTGAAATTTTGCAGCCAAAATCCCTGCGCCTCGCTCAGGCTTTGATAGTTTAAATTTTCAGAGCCCTCGACCAGCGGATAGACAATGATCGTTTGACGACCGCTTGATATCTGGGCTTTTATGTGCGTTAGAAGCGAGGCGAAGTCTGCGGGCTTTAAAATTTGCGTTTTTATATGCTTTTCAAAGGGCATTTGCTTTAAAAAGCTAAATTCTACGAGTGAGGACTGGATGAGGCTTAGCGTGCGGGGTATGGGCGTAGCTGAAAACTGCACGAAATTTGCGTGCAAGTCGCCGTTTCGCGTCATCTGCTCGATCTTTCCGCGCTGGCTCGAGCCAAATCGGTGCTGCTCATCGACCATCACTAACGGCACGGGCGGCAGCTCTTGATAGAGTAAAACGTGAGTGCCGATGATGAAATTTACGCCCGAAAAATCTAAATTTTTATCTCCGCTTTTAACGAGCATCACGTTCATAAACCCAGGCAGCAGGCGCTTCGCCTCGTTATAAATCTGCTCGCACAAGATGCTAGTAGGCGCCATCAACACCGCGCAGCCCGGATACACGCTAAGTGCGGCGGCTAGGATGACTAGCGTCTTGCCGCTACCTACATCACCCATCACGACGCGCCTTTTGGCCTCGCCGTGCGCTAGATCGGTGCGGATATCGTTTATAGCGTTTAGCTGGTCGTTTGTCGGGGCAAATGGTAAATTTTTAAACCACTCGCCGATGTCAAAAGGCTCGATCTTTTGGCTTTTAAAATGGATCTTTTTGGCGCTTAGCTTTTTTATGTAGTTAAAAATTTCTATGAATTTTAGGGTCTGCAGCCCTTCGCTTTTACTCTTTAGTTCGTTTAAAATTTCTATGCTTCGCTCGTTCGCATTTTGAAGGCTCAAGATGAAATTCGCCTCTCTTTCATCAAGCCCTTCGTTCGTTAAAATTTCAAAATTTATGTATTTTGACACGAGGGTTTTTAGCCGCTCGTCTTTTAATGTAGTGCGGTATTTTGGCACTATCTCGCCGGGCTTAGTGATGATCCTTGGATTTATCACCTGCCACGCGCCAAAAGTGTGCGAGGCTACGCCCGTTATTATCATCTCTTTGCCGACCTTAAACGCTCCAAAATGCCACGGCTTTGCATTAAAAATGACGATCTTGACGCTGCTTTGCCACGCCTCGCAAAAGCTTATGGCGACCAGCATACCGCCGCGCGCACGAGAAGTCGATCTTATCGTGACATCGATACAAACTTGCCCCTCTTTGGGCTCATTTGCCAGAGTCGTATCCTCAAAGCTTTTTGGTAGCGTCAAAGCCAGATCAAGTAGGCTGGTAACGCCGATCTTTGCTAGCTCGTCCCTATCTTTTGACTCAAATTTCATTTCTTAAAACGCAAAAACTAAGCTTGTTTATCTCCGCGTGAGAGGTGATGAAGTGATTTAGCTCATCAAACTTTAGGGCTGAAATTTTATCAAGCTCGCTTAGAAACGAGCCAAGGGGCTTGCCCTCATAAAATTCGTTTTGTGCGATGTCAAGGCGCTTAAATAGCGTCTCAAGGCGCAGCGGTAGCGATCCGCTCAAAAATTTTTTTGCTTGAGCAAGCTCGGTTTTACTCACGCCATTTTGGCTGAATTTTAAAATTTCATCTTTGATGACTGCGATGGCTTCGTCTTTTTTGTCGTTTTTAGTCTGCATATAGCCAAAAATTTGCGTGTATGAAAGGTTGAAGATATTTCTCGCGTAGGCGCTATATGCGAGCCCCCTTTTGACGCGGATCTCCTCCATCAGCCTGGAGCCAAAGCCGCCCTCGCCTAGGATAAACGTAGCCACTATAGCCTTGTAGCGCTCCTGCTTTGGCACTTCATAAGGCGAGCCAAAATAGATATACGCTTGCTCGCTTGACCTTACGATCTCTTTTGCCTCGCACTTGTCGCTAGTGGCAAAATGGCTTAAATTTCGCTGCTTACCCGCAGGTAAAACGCTCAAAATTTCACCCACCGTAGCCGTCTGCGCCTCGCTCACATCGCCTCCAAAAACGACAAATAAATTTGCCAGATCAAGATGAGAAGCGACGAAATTTTTAGCGTCTTTAAGCGTTATGCTTTTTATGCTTTTTTCATTGCCCAGCCCGGCCTTACCAAGAGGCGTTTTAGGATATAAAATTTCCATCAGTCCGCGCCTTGCGACATAGTCGAAATCATTTTCGTTGCTCGCTATCTCGCCAAGCGTGAGGGCTTTGTTCCTAGCTAAAATTTCATCCGTGAAATTTGGCTCGCTTAAAAGCTCTTTTAGCTTTGAAAGAGCGTAGCTAAAGTGCTCTTTTAGGCAATTTATATCGATGCTCAGCGTCTCAAAGCCCGCACTAGCGCTTAAATTTATAGCTCTTGTCTCGAGCAACCTTGCAAACTCGCTGGAGCCAAGGCTGAGCGTGCCCTCGTTTAGCATATTTGCCACCAGCTTGGCAAGGCCTGACTTTTCGCCGTCCTCGCAGCTACCGGCTACCTTGAAAACGAGCCTTAAAAGCACCACAGGCATCGCCTTTGAGCTTTCAAAAACGACTGGTATCTTCGCATCTTTGACCTCTAAATTTAAAATTTTCATCTAAAACCTCTCTAAGATATCATAGTTTGTGTTGCGTTTTGCGGGAAATTCGCCCACGTCCTTTATGAGCTCGATCAT
Organism: Campylobacter sp. FOBRC14; assembly: GCF_000287855.1. Lineage (NCBI taxonomy): Bacteria > Pseudomonadati > Campylobacterota > Epsilonproteobacteria > Campylobacterales > Campylobacteraceae > Campylobacter > Campylobacter sp. FOBRC14. Next base: position 117,390 of record NZ_ALJJ01000009.1, read on the forward strand.
TTGAGCTTGATTCATCCTAAAGCTAGCTCCTGCGGCTTTGACGACGTTTTCTTCCATCATCGTAGATCCCAGATCGTTTGCGCCAAACAAAAGCGCCAGCTGTCCGACATAGCTGCCCTGCGTGACCCAGCTGCTTTGGATATTTTTAAAATTATCCAAAAACAGCCTGGAGACCGCGAGCAGGCGTAGATATTGGTTCGAGCTTTGTTTGATGATCTCTGGATGTTCGCTCGCTAGGCGAGTATTTAGCCCCTGAAAGCTCCAAAGTATAAACGCTCGAAAGCCGTTTGTAGCGTCTTGCAGGTCTCTGATGTGCTCCCAGTGCTCGACTATCTCGCGTGTAGTCTCGACCGTGCCAAACATCATCGTCGCAGTCGTTTTCATGCCTATCTCGTGCGCCTCGCGGTGGATGCGTAGCCAGTCTGCGGTGTCGCATTTCCTAGGGGCGATGATGTCGCGCACGCGGTCGCTTAAAATTTCAGCTCCGGCTCCGGGCATCGAGAAAAGGCCTTTTTTATTGAGTCGCTTCAGCACCTCTTTGGTCGAAATTTTTGAAATTTTAGCTATGTAGTCGATCTCGACAGCCGAAAATCCATGTATCGTGATCGTAGGATAGTGCGTAGAGATAAATTCCACTAGCTGCTCGTACCACTCGATCTTTAGCTTTGGATGAACGCCGCCTTGAAATAAAATCTGCGTCCCGCCGATAGCGATCAGCTCCTCGATCTTTTTGCCGATCTCCTCGTAGCTAAGCACATAGGCGTCCTCCTCTTTGGCGTGGCGATAAAAAGCGCAAAATTTACAATCCACCCAGCAAACGTTCGTATAGTTTATGTTTCTATCGACGATAAATGTCGTTATCTTATCGGGATGAAGCTCGCGTTTTCTTGACAGCGCCATAGCTCCAAGCTCGTTTAGCTCGGTATTTTCTATCAGATCGACCGCTTCATCGACACTAAGTCTCTTCAAATTCAAAACCTTTATAATTTTTGGCGTAGTGTAGCAAATTTTAGCTTTTATTAGGCTCTATTTCTAACTAAGACGTCATAAATTTAAGCTTCGCAAATTTTGAACGACCCGGTGCGCTATCGCTTCGCTACAAATCAGCGACAAGCTCGCTAATACCCAAAGGTAACAATTTAAAACTTACCAAACAAAGCCTTTTATCACTTAAAACGCGCGAATTTAGGTATTGCAAAAATATTAAAAAATCGACAGTAGAATAAAAATCTCATTTTAATCAAAAGGAGAAAGCATGAAAAAGATCGCTATATTGGCGGTGATAGCTGCATTTATGATAGGTTGCGCGCCTCGCCATCCTCATCATGAGGCAGGACATGGGGGTTGCGGTGGCGGCTGTATGCAAAAAGGCCCTGGCGGAGCCGGCGGACCGCAAGGACCTGCACCAAGACCTATGCACTGATCTTAGCATATCGACATGTGCTATGCCATCCTCCAAATACTCCTCACTGATCTTTTCAAACCCGAACGAACTATAAAATTTTACCAAATAGCTCTGAGCTATCTCATTTTCTTTTAGCTCATCAGCAATAAAAATTTATAGCCGCTTCAAGCATTTGGCGAGCTATCCTTTGGCCGCGATATCTCGCATCCACAGCGACACGACCTATCGATATTTGCGGGAAAGATACACCACGCTTTAGGATACGCAAAGTGCCTACTAGCTGCGCATCATCGCTTAAGACCATCAAAAAATAAGCGTCTTTGTCTTTCTCGTCGCACTCTTCGTAAGCGCATTTTTGCTCCACTACAAAAATTTTGATGCGAAGCCTGATGATCTCATAAAATTCGCTCACACTAAGGCTTGAAAAATGCTTAAATATAAATTTCATCTCTCTAAAATCGCCGTATCTTTTATCGTGCCTCTGACCTTGACTTTTACGCCCTCCTCCAGCTCGTCGCCGTCATAACGCCAAAGTACGCCTTTATAATATATCATGCCGTTTCTAACGATGCCCATATCACTCTCGTCCGAGCTATCTTCGCTAAATTTCTCTTTTTTCCTACCAAATCTCTTTTTCAAAGGCTTTTTTAGGAAAAACAAAAGCACGAGCGAGACGAAAAGCACAAATAAAATTTGATGATACCAGTGCCCAGGAAGCCAAAAATTCGCCACTCCTATAATGAGAAAGCCAAGTCCGAAAAAGAAAAGGAAAAACGAGAGCGATAAAAGCTCGGCCACGATAAGAAGCGCGCCGATAGCGAGCATCACATAAGGATCTATCATATTTTCTCCTTGAAATTTTAAAAATTTATCATCTATTGATTTATGTCGTATTATAATACATTTCATTTTAATCAAAGGAATTTACGATATGAAAAATTTTATCCTCGCTTTGAGTGCGTCCCTATTTTTACTCGGTTGCGCTAGCTCCAGCCAAGACGCAAACGTCCCAAAAGGCAAATGCACGATAGACAACGTAAAAGGCTGCGAAGTCAGCAAAATGCCTGTCGCAGGGACATATAAAACCACTCTGCCTTGCGCTAGCTGCTCTGGCATAGACGCTACCCTCACGCTAAATGCCGACGGGACGTTCACAAATAAAATGATCTATCAGTCAAAAGATAAATTTACAGATACTTCCAAGGGAAGATACATCGTCGTAGGCGATACAGTGACTACGACAGACGAATACAAAGAAAAAACGAGCTATAAATTTGACGGCAAAAATCTATATATGCTAAATGCCGACGGCACGATGGCGACAGGCGAATTTAAGGATAATTACACCTTCAAGCCGATTAACTGATCGTAGAGCCCGGTTTGGCTCTATTAAAATTTTAAGGTCCTGTTATACTTCCAAAGCGAAGTCAAACCTTGTGAAGCGACGCTATCGCCGCCGATTTTTACTTCGTGCTGCACACTCGTAACGTTCTGCTTGCAGTTGCGAGACGAAGTCGAAGCAAAACTTCGCTACGAGGACAGGGAAGCGGTAGCTGACCGCGTAAATCGTGCTATATGTTCGGCTACTCGCTCCCGCACAAACGCTGTTCGCGTCTGTGCTAGGTCGCTCCTGGAGCGAGCAGGGTTTTTGCTTCACTTCGTTCGCAACTGCAAAGCAGAAGCGAAGCGGGCATCAATACTCTGATATAACAGAGCCAATTTTAAATTACTAAATGTTATAATCTCGCCACCCAAAGGAGATACGATGAAGCAAATTTTAGCGTCTATTCTTGCTTTGATCTTGGCGGGCTGTTCGCTGAACAAAGCTCCCGTTCAAGAAGCGGCGGTGCAAGATAAAAATATGACCCAAAAACCAGCCGTCATCCAGCCCGAGAAAAAAGAGACGAAGATCGCCGTCTCAAACGCTATTTTCAGCACCTTTCACGCCATACTGCCCTGCCCTGACTGCGAGGGCATCAAGACCATACTCACGCTAAACAAAGACAAAACCTACGTAAGATCGATGCTTTACATAGCAAAAGATCCGAAATTTAGCCAAGAGGTTGGCACGTTTGAGATCAATGCAAATATAATCACCCTAAAAAGCGCCGAAGGCAAAACGCAGTTTTTCACACCGCATAAAAATTCCCTCATCCAGCTTGACGAAAACAAAAACAAGCGCACAGGTGTTTTAGCCGACATATATAGCTTCGAGCCGGTAGATAAGGGCTATAAAGAGAGCTTTTTTAGGCAATTTTTTAAATTTAAAAACGAAAAAAGCTTTCAAAGCGTGATAATAACTCCGTTTAAAGACGGTGCCAGGCTTGATGCGTATTCGTCTTTAAAAGATGGCGAGCCGCCTTGCTCGCTGGACGGGGCATTAAGCTACAAAGACGGCATCTTTTACCTCAAAAATGAAAATGGACTGGCGCTAAGCGTGCATAAAATTCACGATAACATTTTCATAAAAAACGAGAGTAAAAATATCTGCAAAAGAGGCTATATAGCCGGTAAATACAGCCAAAAAACGAGCCTAAAATGGCTATTTGGCAAGCACTTTTTAGGAGTTCTCACTGACGATATGAAAAGCTCTGATATCATTAAAATTTTTGGCTCGAAAAACATCAAACGAGATGCAAATTTAAAAGACGAAAACAGCTATATCGTATTTGATAGCGCAAAAAACGGGCTTTTTAAATACACTCTGCTAAATGGCATCATAACGCAGATCGAGCTGCTGACGCCTAAATTTAAAACTCCGGAAGGTATAAGCATAGGCTCAAATTTTGGCGAGATAAAAAACGCACTCAAAATAGAAAATTTTACGAACCAAAATGGCAAAATTTCACTAAAGATCCCTACTCATAACATCGTCATCAAGCTAAAAACGGCTGAAAACATAGCGATAAAAGGCCTAAGCGACATCCCGGACGACACGAAAATAGATAAAATTTTACTCATCTGGAATCAGTAGGTGAAAAGCTATCTCAAGCTTTTAAAAGACGAAAAGAATTTTCGTCTTTTAAGCTTCGTTCAACTGATGTGCTATTTTGGCGTATGGTTCTCGCACACTGGCATCTTCACGCTGCTCATCGAGCTTGACGCGCCCGTTTGGGCGATCACGGCTAGCGCTGCCATGGCGTATCTGCCGGGCGTCGTGCTAGCGCCTTTTAGTGGCGTTTTAGTCGATAAATTTAGCCCAAAACCCATGCTGGTAGCGATGGCGCTGATAGAAACTATCACCGTTTTCATGCTCATTTTTATAGATTCGCTCGATTTTCTTTGGCTGCTTTTAGTGCTGATTTTTATACGAAACGGCACGGGCGGCATGTATTTTCAGGTCGAAATGAGCCTGCTGCCCAAAATTTTGAGCAAGCAAAATTTAAAGCTCGCAAATGAGATACACTCCATCATTTGGGCCGTCTCATATACTGCAGGCATGGGGCTTGCAGGTATTTATATACATTTTTTCGGCATCAAAAGCGCCTTTATCCTTGACGGGCTGATCTACATTTGCAGTTTTTACTTTCTAGCGGCTCTAAAGATCGAACGCACAGCGCAAATTTTCGTCGAATCAAGCCTAAAAATGCTAAAAAACGGTCTCATTTATCTAAAACAAAATAGACTGGTCGTTCATCTCATATTTTTACACGCATTTGTTGGCGTGACGGCATATGAGGCGCTGGTAGCGCTTTTGGCGGATTATAAATACATGGGAATTTTATCCATTTCGCTGGTGATAGGCTTCATAAACGCTATGCGAGCGGTCTCCTTGATGCTAGCGCCGATGCTTTTAAGTAAATTCGTAAATAAAAACAACCTTGTCTTCATCTACATCGGGCACGGCATTGGCATCATCATCTGGGCGCTCTCGCAGCAAAATTTCTACGTAGGGCTGCTTGGCGTCACTGCGGCGGGCTTTTTCACATCGACGCTTTGGAGCTACACCTACACGCTATTGCAGCAAAACTGCGATAAAAATTTTTACGGGCGCGTCATCGCCTATAACGATATGATCTATCTTGGCGTGAGCGCCATAACGTCGCTAGCTATCGGCTCGCTATTTAAATTTGGCGTAAATTTAGAGATGATAACCGCGCTTATGGGCGTGATGTTTTTCATCGGCGCATTTTACTACTTCAAAATTTTGAACTCTTACGATATAAAGTAGTCTTGAAATAAGCTTACAAAACGATCAAAAGCTATACATTTACGATTTTTGATTATACTGGCGCAAAATTTAAGGAGTAAATATGAAAGAAATCATGAAATTTTCACTCGTTGTCGCTATTTTAGCGAGCTTTGCAAATGCCACAGTCTACGAGGTAGACGCCGCTCATACGAATGTCGGCTTTAAGGTCAAACACCTAAGCATCTCAAAAGTAAATGGAAATTTCGGCAAATTTAGCGCGACCATCGACTATGACAAGAGTTCAAACACACTAAAAACATTTGAGGCCAGCATCGACGCAACCTCGATAAATACGCAAAATGAGACGCGTGACAACCACCTAAGAAGCGCAGACTTTTTTGACACGGCAAAATTTGAAAAGATCACTTACAAAATGATGAAATTTGAAAAAGAAAGCCCGACCGAAGGCAAGGTCGTGGGTACGCTCACGATGCACGGCATCACAAAGCCGGTAGTGCTGAAATTCGAGCTTGGCGGATTTAGCAAAGATCAAGACGGCAAGGAAAAGATCGGCTTTAGCCTGGAGGGACATACGAAAAGAAGCCTCTTTGAGATCGGGCTTGACACCTCCGATCTTACGATCTCCGACAAAGTCGAGCTAGAGATCGAAGTCGAGGCTAAAGAGGGATGATCTCTTTACGCACGCTCGTAGTAAGACGCTCCGTAAGAAAACTGCTTGACATAAAGCGGAGTATAAGGCACGAGATCAGCATGGCCGGTGTATAACCTGCCTTGCTCTTTTAGTAGCTTATGCAAGCGCTCGACACATTTTAGCCTGAAGCTATCGTCAAAATATATCATCATATTTCGCGAAAGGATGATGTCGAATTTGCCAAGAGAAAATATCGCATCGTCAAAGACATTTAAAATTTTAAACTCACACCTTGGCAGCATCGACTTTTTGATCGCAAATTTATCCCCTTCTTTGGTGAAAAATCGCTCTTTTTGATACGCATCGAGTCGGTGCAAGCTACGCTCGTTATATATGCCGTTTAGACAGCCGGTTATGGCCTCCGAGTTTATGTCGATGCCTACGATATTTAGAGAGCTTTGAGGCATGCCGATCTCATGTGCGAGCATCGCCAGCGAGTAAGCCTCGTCGCCACTGGAACATGGCGCACATAAAATTCTAGCGCTCCCAAGGTCTTTAGCATAGCCGATCACGTCCTTTAGCTGCGGCAACTCTCTATAAAAATAGGTCTCGTTCACCGTGACTAAATTTAAAATATCCTGCCTCAGCTCGCTGTTGTAGCGTATCATACTGACGATATCTTTAAAAGTTTTTATCTGTCTGTCTTTGGCAAATATCCCCAGTCTTTGAAACGTGATATCTCGTTTTGGCTCGAGATCGACTCCGCAAAGCGTCTTTATGATGTTCATAAAGTCGTTAAAGCCGTCCATATCGGTAGGCGCTTGTGCGCTCAGGATGTCTTGCGCGTCTTTTTTGTCTGAATTTTCGTGTTTTTTAAAAAGCATTTAAAAAGTCCTCGAGCTCTTTTCTGGCGGCAAATAAATTTAGCGATTTTAAATTTGGATTTAGCTCCTTGGCGCGTTTTGGCATACCATAAACTATCGCGCTGTCCTCGCTCTCGGCGATACATCTAGCACCCGCTTTATAAAGGTTATTTAGCCCGCTCGCGCCGTCATCGCCTATACCAGTCAGCAGTATCGCCATTACGTTTGCGCTCTTGCATACACTCACGCCGGAGTTGAAAAGCATATCGACATTTGGTGTGTATATGGTTTTAGTTTCGGTATTTGGCTTTGCGTTTAGCGGCACGCTATCGCCTATCATGAAATTTTGCTCGCAGATATATACCCTGTCTTTTAGGACCGCCCTATCGCTTAAAATTTCAACATTTATCTCGCATTCTCTGCCTATTTGCGTCGCAAAAGACGGGATAAACATCTTATTCATATGCTGCGCAATGACTATGCTTGCGCCTTTTAGATCGATGTTTTTGAGGAGTTTTTTTATATGACCTGGTCCGCCCGTAGATGCGCCTATCAATACTAGCTTTTGAGCCACTATCCGCCTTTTTGCCCTTAAAATTTAGATGGCATTATATCATAAAAAATCAAGTCGTTTGGAATAAATTTACCTAGTCTCTGTCATATCCAAAGCCGAAATTTCAAAATTTCGGCTTAGATTTTATCGATTTATCTGGTCACGTTCTAAATTCGCCCAGTTTGGCGTTTAGAGTATCGGTCATCTTATTTAGATGCTCGGCTGCGCTTGCTATCTCTTCGACGCTTCTTGCATTTTCTGTTGAGATAGAGTTGATACCATCGATATTCCCTACTATTTCGTCTATGCTCTTGCCTGTGTTTATGTAGTCTTGTATCGTTTTATCAGATAGCCCTATCGCACTGCTCATCACTTCGCTCATGACCTTGATGGTCTTTTCAACATCGCTAGCGACATTTGTAAGCTCTTGTATCTGTTTAGAATTTGCACTCATCTGCTCGCTAGAGTCTGATATCGCTTGGACTATGACGTTTATGGTCGCGTTTATCTCTATTAGGCTCTTTTGAGTCCTTTCTGCAAGCTGTCTGACCTCATCGGCGACGACTGCAAATCCACGTCCATGCTCGCCAGCTCTAGCAGCCTCGATAGCGGCGTTAAGAGCTAGTAGATTTGTCTGATCGGCTATATCGTTTATCACGACGAGGACTGATTTGACCTGCTCTGCATCACGGCTTAGCTGATCTATCTTGCCAGCCATTTCGTTTTCGGTTTGAGCGGTCTGGACTATCTCGGATGTCAAATTTGAGATCGATTTAGTAGCCTCATCTACATATCCTAGCGCCTTTTGTAGATCGTCTTTGCCGTTTTGAGCTATTTGGATAGACTCTTTCATGCCTGATTGTATCTCGTTGCAGTCCTTGCTGGTTTTGCTCACTATCGTCGTAGAGTCCTCTACACGTTTGCCGGTTTGAAGCGATGTCGAGCTAAGCTCGTTTGCGATAGAGGAATTTTCAGAAGATAGGTGCTTAGCGTCAGATATCAATATCCTTACTTTTTCTATGAAATTATTTATCGCTTCGCTTGCTTGAGCTATCTCGTCTTTGCCGTTTACTTCAAGCTTTCTAGTCAGATCGCCGTCTCCGCTTGAGAGGTTGTTCGCTCTGTCTATGAGCTCATTGAGCGGTTTAGTGATAGAAAATTTAGAGTAAAGTATAGTCGCGATCAAAGATATTATCATTATGATGATGGCGACCATCACAAACATCTGCATACCTTTTGCCGCGTCCGCCTCCATATCTTCTACTATCTTATCGGCTCTTTTATAGGCGTCTTCAAGATCGGCTATCGATACAAGAACAACATCTTCGCCAAATAAATTTATACCAAAACTATCGCCAAGTCTTCTTGTATGTTTTCCATCTTTTGCAACAAAGGTAAATTCCACAAATTCGTCTCTATCTGAAGTTTGAATAAGCTTTTCTATATATTTAAGTCCGTTCGCATCCGTTGCATTTATCCTGCTTTGCCCGTTAAACTGCGGGTTGCCTGGATTTATGATCGTATTGCCTTGTTTATCATACACGCTGATATAGTTTTTATTGCCCGCACCAAATCTAATCGATTCGATATATGCCAAGATATCCTTTTTTATATCCTGTTGGCTTTTGCCGCTATCTATAAATTCTTTTTGAACCTTTGATATTAGCGTAGAAACTATCGTCAGCTCCTCGCTTAAAGCTACCTTTTTCCCGGTTATTACGGCTTTTACGAGCTCGTCTTCGGAAGATTTAATCGTTTTATCTTGTTCATAGTTGTTTAGGGCAACTAGCGCAACAAGCAAAACAACAAGTGATGAGACTATCATCACCATAACTTTTGTTGAAATTTTCATTCAAACTCCTTTGTGTTGCAAATTTTATAAACTCGGCAGATTATACATCAAAAAACAAAAAATAAATTAAAAGTAAAAATAAGCTAACGATTATTTTTTATTCGTCACCTTATACAAGAAGCTGAAAATTTCAGCGACAGCCTTATATAAATTTGGCGGTATCTCTTGATCTATCTCGACTTTACTTAAAATTTCTATTAAATCGGGGTCTTCTTTGATCGGTATCTCGTGTTCGCGAGCGAGGGAGATTATCTTGTTTGCTATCTCGCCAGAGCCTGTGGCTAGGACTTTTGGAGCGCTATTTTTCTCGCGATTATAGCCAAGCGCGACCGCCTTTTTCTTAGACACTTGCATCAGATCTTCTTATCAAACCCCACGTCAAATCCGCCGAAATTCTTAAATTTCTGTCTGATTTGCGTTTTGGGCATCGCTTTTAGATTGAAATTCGAGACTATGAGCCCAAGCTGCGAGATCGCCTGCTTCAGCTCGCCGGCCCCGCTTGAGATTAGATTTTTAAATTCGCTCGTTTGTGTAGCTACCGAGATATCGATGTAGCGCTTATCGATCAGTCCTACCATGACGTTTACTTGGCCGTATTTTTTAAAATTTAGATCGATTTGCGCGTAGTATTTGTCTTTTTTACCGTGTTTAAAAGCTACATTGCCGCCCTCCACACCGTCCCAAACGTAGGGCATATAGGTTTGTATACCTCCTTGCAAGCTGGAGACTACTTGATGTATCTCGATTTGAGAGAGCATTTTATTAGCCATTTGGCTTATCTGCGGGTTTTGACTCTTTTCACTGATAGATAAAAGAGTGCTTTTTACATCGCTGCTTAGTGTCTTTGCGACCTCGGCGGAATTTTTTTGAGTGATATTTGTTATATCGTTGGATGCTAGTTTTAGCTGCTTTAAAAGCGCTTTACTCTCGTCTAAATTCGCCTTTGCAGCGCTTGCGCTAGCATCTGCGAAATTTAGCGTCTGCGCCAAACGACGAGCTGCGCTTTGGAGCTTATCTTGCAAGCTAGCCTCGTTAGAGCTGCCGCTTAGCGCCTTAAATTCTTTGACGAGCCCCGCCTCATCACCTATATCGTTTAAAAATTTCAGATCCCTTTGCAAGGCCTCAAGCGTCATTCTTAGCTCCTTGTGGTTAGAGCTAAAGCCAAAATTTTGATTTAGCTTTTCGTTTGCCAGACCGCCTATTTTATCTTTTAAATTTGAGACGAAATCAAGCATTTTTCCTACTTGCATTTTTATATTATCGGCGTTTGGATCTTTCGCGCTCATTTTATCTAAAAATTTCGAGACATTATCAAGCTTATTGACATCGCTTAAAAGCACCTTGATGTTTGAATTATTGAGCGTATTTTGAGCTTGATTTTTGGTGTTTTCCAAGACCGTGCTAAGCTTTGAAAAAGAATTTTGATTGTCCAAATTTTCATCGTTTGCAAGCGTCAAAATTTCATTTAGTAGATTTTGATTGCTTAAATTTTTGATGTCGCTTAGCAGTTTTTGGATCGATGATGGCAGCTTTTCGCCGCTTAACGCATCCTTTAAATTCGCCTCCAGCAGCACGCCCGAGTTTTTTATCTGCTCGTTTAGCGGTGCATTTTTTAGCTCGGCGATAGGTTTTAAAAACTCCTTCAGCTTTAGTGCGAGCTCTTTTAAACTCGCGTTTTGCTCGGTATCGCCTTCGCTCTCAAGAGCCTTAGCCAAAGACTGCAGGTCGTTTGAGAAATTTGGCGCTATGCGCGTATCTTTGGCTTGTTCTAATATCTGCTCGGTCTTTGTGATGCTGGCGCTGCTTTTTAGCTCGTCAAGCACGCGTGCAACGAGCTTGCCGACATTATCAAGCGCATTTTGAACGCTCTGTTCGCTTACGCTTTGAGGCGTGGGCTGGTTTTTAAAAAGCCCTCCTTGAGGCGTCTTTACCGCACCTTGTGCGCCTGAAGCGCCACTTTGGACGGCTGTTTGAGTGTTTATATTGTTTAAAATTTCCATCGTTCGCTTTTTATTTTTCTACATCGGCTAAATTTTGCTTTACGTTTAGGCTGCTTATCGCACTGGTGCGAGCGACATGCTGTTCGTTGTAGTTCTTGCGAAGATAGGACGGAACGGTCTTTTGCGTCAGAGCAAAGATTATAAGAAAGCTAAAAACGATCAAATAGACATAAATAAAGCCAAAGGCTCCGAAATACCTCATGCTAGCGCCCATCAACATAGGTGAGACGAGTGAAGCTAGCGAGTAGCTAAAAAGTAGCGCTCTTGCCACCTGCACGCTTTGCGTCTTGTCCGTGATCTCGTCGTTTGCACGCGCGATGGAAAGCCCGTATATACAAAATATCCCGCTACCAAAGAAAAATGCGAGGATGTATTGCACCGTGAGGTTGTGCTCGTTTAGCAAAAACAGCAGCGCAGAGACGAGCGCTACGCAGCTTGAGGCGATGATGGCCGGTCTGCGGCCAAATTTATCAGAAAAGCCGCCTATCACAAGCTGCACGCTAAAGCCGCCCGCCATCGCGATCGTCATAAAAAACGAAACCTCTTTGGTACCGTATCCTTGAAGCAGCACGAATAAACTTGCCATAGAGAAAAAGCCGTTTACCGCTATGCCGGCGACCAGTGCGCCTACGAGCGCAAGCGGCACGATACCTAAAATTTTAGGTATGTTGATGCTTTGCTTTTGCGGGATCTGCGGCTGTTTGATGCGGATGAGGTTTAGTGGGATGCTTGAGATCATTATGAATGCGGCGCTTATTATGAAAATTTCAAAGCTGCTAAGATCGAGTGCCAGTATCAATATGCCAGTGCCAAAACTCGTGTAAAAAACGCCCTCGTAAAACGCCAGCACACGCGATCTGATGAAATTTGCAGTCTTTGCGTTCAGCCAGCTTTCGATGACCATCAGTAGCCCGTAGTAGCAATATCCAAGGCAAGCACGCAAAAACGCCCAAAAATATAAATTTTGACTGAGGCTATGAAACATCGCCGAGACGCCAAAAACCGCCGTAAATATCGCAAATGCACGGATATGACCGGTCTTTGAGATGATGCGATGCGAGCTGATGGTGCTTATTAGTGCGCCGACAAAAAAGCAGGTATTTACAAGGCCGATTTGCATCTCGTCCACGCCCATTTTCTTAAGCTCCACGCCGCAAGAGGCGATGACTAGTCCGTTGCCGATAAAAAGCAAGCTCATACCCAAAAACAAAGGCAGCATCGAGCGGATCGTGCGCATACTACTTGACATCTGCGTGTCCTTGTATCGCGGGATTTGAGGCTAAATTTTGAAATTTCGATCGAGCGCTTTTTGTCTGCTCGTTTTGGCTGAAATTTAGTCGTTTGCCGCCGGGTCCTGATACCGACTGCGCGTTATCGGCGCTTTCTTTACTAACAAAGCCAAAAACAAGCGCTCCAAGCGGCATAGGCGCTAGTCCTATCAAAAAGCCGGCGATGTCAAGCGCTCCTTTGCGATCTAACATCAAAAATCCCAAAAAAAGCACCGCATAAGCTAGCAGCCTATATGGCATGACGGCCGCCGTGAGGTTCATATCTTTTAAGCCAAGCTTTTGCTTTTTGAGCCTAGCTTTCTCGTCCTTGAGGCTAAAATTTTGCACTTTGGCCTCTTGCTCTACGCCCTGTTCCTCTTCGTCCCACTCATCATCGATGCTTTGCATAGCTAAAATTTCATCTCGTCCGTTTTCTACGCGAGTTTCAACACGCCTTTTATACGCGCGAAAGCTAGCGGCCAGGATCAGCAAAGAGGCAAAAAATGCCACTTGCGAGCTAAGCAGGAATTTAAGCGAGATAAAACTGCCCGCCACGAGCAAAATCAGCCAAAAACAAAGATAAACGAGCGCGACTCTTTTTATCACTCATCGTCCTCATCGTCGTCTTTTAGGGGCTTATAGCGATTTTCATCTTTTAGCTCGTCAAGGCTTTTCATTTGAGACCTATAAGCTTTATAGACGTTTAAGATCGCCGCCGCGATGCCAAGAGCAAGCCCGCACCAAAGCGCAAAACCCCAGCCTGTGAGGCTTTTTACCCAGTAGCCAAGCCCCGTGCCAAGTGCGACCGCCACGACCATCGAAATGCCTAGGCTAAGCTGCTCGGCGCCAGAAACGATGTCTTTTATCTTAGCCATTACGTTTTATCTCTTTAAACGCTTCACGCGCCGCATTTACGGCAAAATCGATATCCGCCTCGCTCATAGGCTCGCAGATGAAGCCCGTCTCAAACTGGCTAGGGGCGAGATAGACGCCTCGCTTTAGCATAGCGGCGTGAAATTTAGCAAACAGCCTGGTATCGCTCTTTAGCGCATCGTCATAGTTTTTGACCGCATGAGGCGTGAAAAAGTAGCCAAACATTGAGCCTCTGACGTTAGTTTGAAGCGCTATATCGGCCTCATTGGCCGCGGCTTTAAAGCCTTGCATCAAACGATGGGCTAAATTTTCAAGCTTGGCGTATAAATTTTTGCTTGCGTTTATCTTTGAAAGCGCGGCTATACCGGCACTCATCGCGATAGGGTTGCCGCTTAGCGTGCCCGCTTGATACACCGCTCCGTCAGGGCTTAGGCAGTCCATTATCTCGCGTTTGCCGCCAAATGCAGCCGCGTTCATGCCTCCGCCGATGACCTTGCCAAAGGTCACCAGATCAGCTAAAACACCGTGATACGGCAACGAGCCAAATTCTGAGGCTCTAAAACCACTCATGACCTCGTCTAGTATGAGCACGGCGCCAAATTTATCGCAAAGTGCGCGAAGGCTTTGTAAAAATTCTTTATCTGCAGGCACTAGCCCCATATTTCCGGCGATAGGCTCGATGATGACGGCGCCTATTTTGCCCGGGTTGCTTTCAAATATCGCCTCCACGCTCGCCGCGTCATTATAGACTGCCAAGTAGGTGTTTCTCACGACATCCTGCGGTACTCCGCCGCTTGATGCGTTGCCATACGTAGTCGCACCGCTGCCCGCTTTTATGAGTAAAGCGTCCGAGTGTCCGTGGTAGCAGCCTTCAAATTTTATGAGCCCATCTTTTTTGCTGTATCCGCGAGCTACGCGTATCGCGCTCATGGTGGCCTCGGTGCCGGAGCTTACGAAGCGGATCTTGTCTAAATTTTCAAATTTCTCGCAAAGTATCTTTGCAAGCGTCGTCTCGACCAGGGTCGGCGCACCAAAGCTAAGGCCTTTTTTGACCGCCTCGATGACCGCCTTTTCTATATCAGCGTCACAGTGTCCAAATATCAGCGGTCCCCAGCTTTGGATAAAGTCAAGATATTTCTTGCCCTCTATATCGTAGATGTATGCGCCCTTACCGTGATCGATGATGATAGGCTCGCCGCCCACGCTACCAAATGCACGCACGGGCGAATTCACGCCACCTGCTATAAATCTCTTAGCCTCGCTGAATGCCTCTTTATTCGTCATTTTTTTCCTTTTGGTTTATTTTGATTGTTTAAACTTATCACGTATTCGTATAAAATTTTGCTCTCCTCGGCCGTTAAAAAATAGCTTGGCATCACGCCTCTTGGACTCTCAAGCGCTGCCTTGAAGCGCTCAAAATCAAGATCGTTTATCCGAGGTGCTCGCAGCTCGTCGTCTACGAGCTTGTTCGTTTTTTTATCAAAATGTTTAAATTTAGAGATGACGCTGCCCGTGCCGTTTGCGCCGTGACACTTGTCACAGCCTATGCCGCGCGGGTTTAGATAAAGCATCCTCGCGTATTCCATTTTGGTTATAAAATCGGCACTTTGCGCCAGCGAATACAAAGCGAAAATGCAAAAAAGCAGCCTCATCGGTTTCCTATTTTAAAATTTAATTAAATTTTGGATATCATACAATTTTTGTGATTAAAAGAGTATTTAAGTAAGGATAAATTATGAAAATTTTAGATGGTAAAGCCACCGGTGCAAAGGTCAAGGACGAGGTCAAAGAGCGAGCGAGCGCCCTTAAAAATGCAGGCATAGAACCGGCCCTCGCCGTTATCCTGGTAGGTAGCGACAAGGCCAGTCAAACATACGTCGCGGCAAAGCAAAAGGCCTGCGAAGCCAGCGGTATCCGCTCGGTGATGCACAAACTACCACAAACCACCAGCCAAAACGAGCTTCTAGCGCTCATAAACGTTTTAAATTTAGACGACAGCATAGATGGAATTTTAGTGCAGCTGCCGCTACCGGCTCACATCGATACGACGAGCGTTTTAGAGGCCATTTGGCCACAAAAAGACGTAGACGGCTTTCACGCGGAAAATGTGGGGAAACTAGTTAGCGGACTTGATGGCTTCGTGCCTTGCACGCCGCTTGGCATAATGAGAATTTTAAAAGAGTATGGCATCGATGTAGCCGGGCTAAACGCCGTGGTCATAGGCAGAAGCAACATCGTGGGCAAGCCGATGGCAAGCCTACTGCTAAACGCCTCGGCCACAGTGACTATCACGCATAGTAAAACGCGAAATTTAAAGCAAATTTGTAGCACAGCCGATCTCATCGTAGCCGCCATCGGAAGGCCGAATTTCGTAACGGCCGATATGGTAAAAGAGGGCGCGATAGTCATAGACGTAGGCATAAACCGCCTGGATGACGGACGCCTCGTAGGAGACGTGGACTTTGAGACGGTAGCGCCCAAGAGCTCCTTCATCACACCGGTTCCCGGGGGCGTAGGGCCGATGACGATAGCGATGTTACTTAGCAACACCATAAGATCGGCTCAAAACAGGGCTAAAAATCTAGGCATAGTAAAAGAGTGAAAATGAGAAAAATTTTTAATAAACTACATGAATTTTCGAGCAGCTGGACTGGCACTGTCATCATCGTTTTGCTCGTTATTTTCTTTATCGCTCAGGCTTTTGTCATCCCGTCGGGATCGATGAAAAACACGCTTTTAATAGGCGATCATCTGTTTGTCAAAAAATTTAGCTACGGTGTGCCTACACCTAGGATACCGTGGCTGGAAATCAAAGTCTTGCCGGAATTTAACGGCAACGGACACCTCATAAACGGCGAAGGTCCAAAACGCGGCGATATCGTGGTCTTTCGCTATCCAAACGACGAGAAAGTGCACTACGTCAAGCGCTGTTTTGCCGTGGGTGGCGATGAGGTCGTATTTGTCGAGAAGCAGACCTTTTTACGCCCGTTTGAAGGCGATGAATACATCCGCGCAAACTACGATGAAAAAGACATCGTCTCGCTTGACGGCAAGCTTTTTGTAAAAGAGCCTTATAAATTTAGCGGCATCCACTACGACCCTAAAGTAAATATGTTTGAGCAGATGCTTTACTATCTAAACGCCGGCAAGCTCGCGATGAAGCCCGTTTTTATCAATTCTTTCAAGCCAAGCGAACAGTATAATTTCAACGCGTTTTATTTTAAAGTGCCCCAAGATCAATACTTTATGATGGGCGATAACCGCGACCACTCTAACGACAGCCGCTTTTGGGGCAGCGTAGAGTATAAAGACATCGTCGGAAAGCCGTGGTTTGTCTATTTTAGCTGGGACGATAAATACCGCATCCGTTGGGAGCGCATCGGAAGATTTGTAGATACGATCCAAAACGATGAGAAATTTACGCAGTATGCGCTAAAAGAGGCTGAAGTCGATGGACTTCACTGATTTTGACGCGGCTAAAATTTTAATCATAGTCGCATCACTCGTAATAGCTATCGTCGGGCACGAGATAGCGCATGGTTTTGTTGCTTATAAATTTGGCGACACGACGGCTAAAAATTTAGGCCGCCTAAGTATAAATCCTATCCGTCACATCGACCCGCTAGGCACTATCGTCATACCAAGCGTGATGTATATGGCCACAGGACTTATGTTTGGCTGGGCAAAGCCCGTGCCGGTAAATATGAACACGGTTATCAAAAACGGCGGATACAAAGGCGCTATCGCCGTGGCGCTGGCCGGGATTTTATATAATCTCATCCTGGTTGCGCTTGCGTTTTTGGCGTTTAAATTTGTAAAAACCGCCATGCCAAGCGCAATTTTGATGCAGTTTTTATACACTTTGCTGGCTCTAAATTTGATCTTGGCCGTTTTCAATCTCTACCCTATCCCGCCACTTGATGGCTCAAAAGCGCTTGAATACATTCTGCGGATATTAGGACTTGGTGCATTAGCCGATCGCTTTGCGGGACTACAAAGATACGGCTTTATCGCGCTCGTCATTATCTTAGTATCGCCCTTTAAAGAGCAGTTTTTCTACCCTGTAGGATACGCTTTGGATCTAATGAATTCTTTGCTTTGACGGACTGATCGTTTATAGTCAGGACTTAAATTTAGCCTGTCAAAGAAAAAATAAAATTTTAAAGAGCCGATCTAACCAAAGGGCCAAACGGCCCTGAATTTATTTTTGGCTCTATTATAATAAATCATTGGTACTCACTTTGCAAACCTTGCTTGCTCCAGGAGCGACCTAGCACGGATGCGAACAGCGTTTGTGCGGGAGCGAGTAGCCGAACATATAGCACGATTTTTCTGCTTCGCGTTGCTCGCAGCTTTTCAAGACGCTTCGTTACACTCGCAACTGCAAGCAGAACGCGTTCAGCCTGTGGCTTTTCTGCTCGTAGCGCAGTCTCGTTACGAGCGACAGCGAAGTGAAAAATCGGCAGTAATAGCGTCGCTTCACAGGGTTTGACTTCACTCTTGAAAGTTGAAAATCAATGAAATATTTTAACAGAGCCTTATTTTTTTACCTTCGTCAGTTCGTATGAAAACTCGATGTCTTTACTCTCGTTTGCCTTTAGCTCAAAGTCCCAGTTGACCCTGCCCTCACGGTCTATGCCGTTTTCTTTTGGCGTATTTTTGGTGCTTACTTTGATATCTTCGTGCGTAGATATCGGCAGTCTCTCTTGCAAGGTCACGTTCCAAGCTAAATTCGAGCCGTTTTTCACGGTGTATTTGTAGGCTTCGGTGGTGGAGCTATTGTTGCCAAAAAACGACTCTTTCGTAAAGTCGTTTATCTTTTCTTTTTTTACGCTTATGAGGTCATTTTTACCAAAAAATATAGAATTTTCCTCACTTGGCAAGACCTTTATGCCCTGTGTCTTAGCGATATTTACGCCGTCTATTTTGATCGTGGTATCGGCGTATTCTACGCTTTTAAGAGGGGTGAATTTCGCCCTTACGTAAGCGTTTGACGCTCCGTATCCATCGATAAAAATATCAAATTTAGCGTCTAAATTTTGCTTATCATATACGAACGAGCCCTCTTCGTTTGATTTTAGATTCACGTTTTTTATCCGCCATGAATTTGAAAGCGTGCTTTGAAAATTCTGGCCCTGCACCTCTTTTGCCGAGCGGCCAAACTTTGCGCTAGCCATGTCATAAGCTTCGTTGGCCATAGGCGCAGCCGCCACTTCCAGCATCGGCTCGTCCTTGCCCTCGTACCACGGATAAAAATGTGACGGAGATAAATTTGAAGAATAGGCAAACGGATAAAGTGCGATCGTGAGGTTGTTTAGATCCTGACTGAGCGGATTTTTGACGACTAGACCTTGGATGATGTTTATCTTTTTGTTTGCCGTGTCGGCTAAAATTTTATTTTGTAAGCGCAGATCCACATTTACAGGATATGAGACTTTTACGAATTTCGGCCCGCACTCGAAGCTTAGATCAAGTCTTACGAAATATTTAGGGCTATATTTTTGTATCTTTGAATTTAGATCATTCATAGCCTCTTCTATCGCCGAGATTTCACTGAAATTTTCAAGCATCAGATTGTAAAATTTCCCGCTATTGTCCTTTAAAACGGCGATGTCTTGAACCTCTTTGCCAAGCGAGAAATCGCTCAAAAATTTGCTCTTGCTACTTAGCGCACTTAGCTTGTTTTTTAGGCGCACCAGCTCCTTTTTAGCCTTCTCGACCTCGACATAATCATCATCTTTAACGATCTCGCGCTCATTTAGCTTCAAGCTTCGCACCTCGCAAGATGCACTCACGTCGATATCGTTTAGGGTCACGGGCTCAGGCAAATTTAGACTAAAAGAGCTTTTTTGATCCATAAAGCTTTGGTGTAAGAATACGCGATTTGCATACACTTCTATCAAATTTTCATCTGCCAACGCGCAAATAGCGAGCGTCGAGCTTAAAACTGCAGCCTTCACAAGAATCTCCTTGAAAAATTTTAACTAACATTATATCGGCAAAAATATAAAATTCCTCATATTCTATTAAAAAATTGTTGAATTTTTATATATTTTTGCATATTGACTTGAAATGAAATCCTTGATACACTTTCATCCGTCACATACCAAAACAAAGGAGCGGTAATGAATACTCAGTTTGAAAAAAACGTGAAGAGTTGCTAGGCGAAATTCGCGATATCCTCACAAGCGCAGAGGAGCTTTTCGACGAAAAGTCAAAAGCAGGATCAGAAGAGCTAAAGAGACTGAAAGAAAGCCTAAATTCTCGTATAGATAAGGCTAAACAGCGATTTGCCATATTACAGGAAGACGCGATGAGCAACGCAAAAAATATAGCCAAACAAACCGAGTCTTTAGTGCAAGAAAATCCATATAAAGCTATCGGTGTAGCGGGTCTTATCGGCTTGTTGCTCGGTGTGCTCATCAGCAAGAAATAGGCTGTCAAAATTTCAAGCGGCCATTTTAAAGGATAAAAGATAAAAGCGATTCAAAATATTAAAAATACCTTAGTCACGGTACTTGAACTAGCTCATATCCGCCTTGAAATGGCCTGCCTGGAAATCAGCGAACAAAAAGAAAGGTTGCTGGTGGCAATGATTTACATCTTGCTAGCGACCTTTTTCATTTTTACAGCGTTTATAAGCTTGCTTTTCGGGCTAAACGCGTTTTTAGAAAACACAGAGTCTAAAATTTCAGCATTTTTCATCATCGCCATTATTTTTTTACTGCTGGCTCTTACGATGGCTTTTTTTGTAGTCAAATTCTTTAAAAAACAAGCCTTTTTGAGCGATACGGTGTCCGAGATAAAACAAGACATTAAAGCGCTAAAAGAGATCATAAATCAACCTCGAGACACGCTAAGATGAAAGAGACGTTCAAGCTGGAAAAAGAGCTGCTAAAGATGAAAGGCGATGCCTTGCGCATAAAGCTATTTGCGCAAACTAATGCCACAAAAAAAGAAATTTTAGAGCCGTTTGACAAGCTAAGATCCCTTGTCTCATACCTAAACAACCCCATATCTCAATCATTGTTAATCGACCTGATCGGCAAAAAGATCCTAACCAAGCGAAATTTCGCCTGCTCGGTCATCGCATTAGCGGTATTTTATCTGATAAAAAGAAAGTAAATAAAATTTCTCTTTAATCCTATTTGCGCTATAATCCCTTGATTTTTAAATTTACGGAACATACATGGATATAGAAAAAATCTTCATCGCGAGCGATCATGCAGGTTTTGAGCTAAAAAACGAGCTAAAAACGATCCTCTCAAATTTAGGACACGAAGTCATCGATCTGGGAACTAATGATGGCAAAACGAGCGTCGATTATCCTGATTTTGCACATTCGATGGCTAAAAATTTAGCTTCTAAATGTTACGGAGTGCTGATATGCGGCACCGGCATCGGTATCAGCATCGCTGCAAACAGACACCAAAATATCCGCTGCGCCCTTTGTCACGACGAATTTACCGCTCGTCTAGCAAGAGAACATAACGACGCAAATGTGATAGCCTTTGGCGCCAGAGTCATCGGTGCTGGCGTGGCTGGCGAAATGCTAAAGGTATTTTTTAGCACGGAATTTCAGGGTGGCAGACATGAGCGCAGAGTCGGTAAGATCGAGCCAAATAAGGAAATTTCATGATAAGCGACTGGCTATTTCTCACATTTTTGATCTGCGTTTGTATCTACCTAACGGTGATGGTTTTTTACTTTAAAACGCTTTTGAAAAAGGAGCGCACGACTAAAGACTTCATGAAAAACAACCTCCAAGACACTGAGATCGTCATACGAAAGCTTCAGATCCAACTCCAAAGAAGCCTCGGAAATATCGACATCTTGACCGACGAACTAAACAAAACTAAAAACGACGTGACCTCGCTTCGCACCAGAAATTCTCAATATCGCCTCGAAAACGATAAACTTCGTCAGCGTATCCGCGAGCTAGAGGGCAAGATCGAAGCGCTACTATAAATTCACAAGGACAAAAATGAAAGAGCTAAACAAAAAGGAAAAAGAGTATTTGCTAAATTCTATCCGAGCGATCAAGGACTTCCCAAAGCCCGGTATCGTGTTTCGCGATATCACGACGCTTTTAAACGATAAAGAGGCGTTTAACTTTTTGATGGATCATTTGACTGCCAGATATGAAAATTTTGGGATCGATTTCATCGCCGGTATCGAGTCGCGAGGCTTCATATTTGGAGCTGCGCTGGCTGCGCGTTTGAGGCTACCATTTGTGCCGATACGAAAGCCTAAAAAGCTGCCCTACATCACGATCTCGCAAAAATATAGCCTCGAATACGGCGTCGATGAAGTGCAAATTCATATTGACGCATTTGGCGAAAAAGAGGATGCCAGAGTGCTTCTAATCGATGATCTCATCGCCACTGGCGGCACGGCAAAGGCATCTGTAGAGCTCATCGATCAAACCAAAGCAAAATGCGTCGAGGCGTGCTTTCTCATAGATCTAAAAGAGCTCGGCGGTAGCGGCACTCTAAAAAAACTCACTAAAATTTACAGCGTATTAGAGATTTAAGATGGAAGAATTTTTCATAAAACTACTCACGGAGTACGGTTACATCATACTTTTTGTATGGTGTATAATGGAGGGCGAAATGGCTCTCATAATGGCTGGTATCCTAGCCCATACCACGCATATGCACATCATCGTCGCAATATTCGTTGCAGGTCTTGGCGGCTTTTGCGGTGATCAAATTTATTTCTATCTTGGGCGCTATAACAAAAAATACATCGCCAAAAAGCTCCACGCACAGCGGCGTAAATTTGCCATCGCGCATATAATGCTCAAAAAATACGGCTGGCCGATCATCTTTATGCAGCGCTATATGTATGGCTTTCGCGTGATAATCCCGCTTTGTATCGGCCTTACCGGCTATAGCGCGAAAAAATATGCTTTCATAAATTTAATAAGCGCTTGGTGCTGGGCGGCGATAACGGTCATACCTGCATGGATTTTAGGCGAGCATATACTTGAAATTTTAAAAGAGGCCAAAGAGCACTGGTATTTTGCCATACCTATCGTGCTGGTATTTTTGTCCGCTTTACTTTATATATTCAGGCGTATCGAAAATAAAATTTTATACGAGAGGAGATACAGAAATGAAATTTCAAATAATAAATAAAAAACTTAACGAAATAAAAGCCGATTTAGAGCTCGTTTTCGTCGTGGATAAAAATTTAAAGCATAAATTCATAAAAGATCAAAAAATCTTTAAATTTACAAACTATAAAGGCGATAGCACTCTGCTTTTACCCGAGAGCGCGAGGCTTTACGTAGATGTAGCAAAGCTCGAATATAACGAGCTAAGGATCGCTGCGGCAAAGGCTTATAACGCTGTAAAAAATCTAAATATAAAAAGCGTAAAACTCGGCTCATATCTGGCAGGATGCGGCAAAATGAGCTTTCAATGCCTTGTCGAGGGCTTTTTGCTGGGAGCGTATGAATTTAACAAATACAAAGAAAAAAAGCAAACTTGCGCATTAAAAGAGATAATCTTTGGTACGGAAGAATTTAGCGGCGGCAAAGTAGATGTAGCAAAGGCCGAGCTTGGCTTTAAAAACGGCTCCGTCATCGCAGCTGCGACAAATTTCACCAAAGACATCGTAAATGAAATTCCCGAAATTTACACTCCGATAAAGATGGCCAATGACGCGCAAAATTTAGCCAAAAGCCTAAAAAACGTCACTTGCAAGGTGCATGACGAGAAATTTTTAGAGAAAGAAAAGATGGGCGCATTTTTAGCTGTAAATCGCGCGAGCGTGCATCCGCCGCGTCTCATACATCTAACCTACAAGCCAAAAAATGCAAAGAAAAAGATCATCTTCGTCGGCAAAGGGCTCACGTATGATAGCGGCGGGCTGAGCTTAAAGCCGGCTGATTATATGCTGACGATGAAAGCCGACAAAAGCGGGGCTGCGGCGGCACTTGGGATCATAAAAGGTGCGAGTGAGCTGGAACTGCCGTTTGAAATTCACGCCATTTTGGGTGCAACTGAAAATATGATCGGCGGTAATGCGTATAAACCTGATGACGTGCTGATCTCACGAAGTGGTGTGAGCATAGAGGTGCGAAACACCGACGCCGAGGGCAGGCTCGTGCTAGCTGATTGCCTTAGCTACGCGCAGGATTTTAAGCCCGATCTACTCATCGATATGGCGACGCTCACGGGTGCTTGCGTGGTCGGACTTGGCGAATACACAAGCGGCATAATGGGCAACAACGAGGAGCTTAAAGCTCAGTTTAAAGCAAAGGCTGCAAAAAGTGGCGAATACGCGACCATTTTAGAATTTAACCCGCACCTTCGTGAGCTCGTTGAAAGCCAGATCGCAGACATCTCAAACACCGCATCAAGCAGATACGGCGGAGCGATAACGGCGGGGATTTTCCTTGATAAATTTATAAAAGAAGAGTTTAAAGACAAGTGGATACACCTTGACATCGCGGGGCCTGCATATCTGGAAAAAGCATGGGGATACAACCAAGCAGGCGCGACAGGCGCTGGCGTGCGGATGAATCTATACTACCTAAACGCGCTTGCAAAGGAGCTGTGATGGGGCTGGCAGTAGGTATCGTAGGACTTCCAAACGTAGGCAAATCAACGACATTTAACGCTCTAACCAAGGCTCAAAACGCCGAAAGTGCGAACTATCCTTTTTGCACGATCGAGCCAAATAAAGCCGTCGTGCCTGTACCCGACAAACGTTTAGGCGAGCTAGCAAAAATAGTAAATCCAAACCGTATCCAATACTCGACCATCGAATTTGTCGATATCGCTGGGCTCGTCAAAGGTGCGAGCGGTGGCGAAGGGCTGGGGAATAAATTTCTCTCCAACATCCGCGAAACGGAGGTCATCTTGCACATCGTGCGCTGCTTTGAGGACGAAAACATCACGCATGTAGAAGGCGGCGTCGATCCCATCCGCGACGTGGAGATCATCGAGACGGAGCTCATTTTAGCCGATATCGAGCAGCTAAATAAAAAAATCGAGCGTCTAACGCGCGAAGCAAAGGCGAACGCAAAGGGCGCGAAAGAGACGCTAGCGGTGGCAAACGCGCTGCTGGCGCACCTAAACGAAGGCAAGAGTGCCAGCAGCTTTGCGGACAAGGAAAATGAAATTTATATAAATTTAAACAAAGAGCTTCGCTTGCTGAGCGCAAAAGAGGTGATTTATGGCGCAAACGTTGATGAAGACGGCATCGCACAGGATAATAAATTTGTCGAAGCTCTGCGAGAATTTGCCGCTCGCTCGGGACACGAGGTCATCAAGCTTTGCGCGAAAATAGAAGAAGAGCTAATCGGACTTGACGATGCCGAAGCGCACGAGTTTTTAAGTTCGCTTGGCACGAACGAAAGCGGACTGGAAAAGATCATCCGCACGGCGTTTGGCAAACTAAATTTGATAAGCTATTTCACCGCCGGAGTGGTCGAGGTGCGCGCATGGACGATCACAAAAGGTTGGAAAGCCCCAAAAGCCGCAAGTGTCATCCACAACGACTTTGAGCGTGGCTTCATCCGCGCGGAGGTCATCAGCTACGAGGACTATATCGCGTACGGAGGCGAAACGGCGGCAAAGGAAGCCGGTAAAATGCGACTGGAAGGCAAGGACTACATCGTAGCAGACGGCGATGTGATGCATTTTAGGTTTAATGTCTAAATTTAAAGCTCTTTTCTGACAGCGTAGGCAAATAGTATAAACGGATACATTTGCCTTACTGGTGTTTGCGACTAGTTCCTTGTGAAGTTGCAAATCAACCCAAAATAAACAAAATCTCGTCTTTAAAAGCAAAATGCAAAGCACGGTCTGCTCGTTTTAAGACAAGGCCAAAATACCTCGAAAACTATGAGTAAAGTAAGGCAAAATCGTACTTTGTGGTTATTATCCAAATGCCATTTTCGTTTTCCATCACTCGTAAGCAAATAAATGAAAAATTTTACAGTAAAAATGCGCATAAGCTCACCAATTAATAGCCCCTTAATATTATAATTATATAATAATAATTATTTTCAATACGAAGGAGAAAAAATGTGTTTTACTGATCCTGCAAAACGTAGATACGGTCTCATGTTCTTGATAGGGATTTTAGCCGGGGTGTTTGGAGCCATCGTAAAATGGGGATGGGAAGTGCCGTTTCCGCCGCGCAATCCAAATGTATTTTTCCCGGTAGATGCGATGGAGCGCGTCACTCCGCCTAAAATTTTCCTAGAGCAGATCGGAGCTGCGACAGACTGGACTTACGTATTTTCGGGCGTAACACAGCCGCTTTCGATCTTTATCGTGCATGTGCTTTTCTCGGTAGTTTTTGGTGTGATGTACTGCGTCATCGCTGAGGCTTGGCCGCGTATAAAGATGTGGCAAGGTGCCGTTTTTGGCATCGCGGTATATGTTTTGGCGCACGTTATCGCTATGCCGCTTATGAAAGAGGTGCCACCTCTTAGCGAGATACCTTTTGACGAGAATTGTTCAGAATTTTTCGGTCATATAGTTTGGCTTTGGGGCATGGAGATCGTCAGACGGGACATAAGAAATCGCGTGACCAAAGAGCCCGACCCAGAGGCTGTTTGCTGCACGAAACACTAACTAAAGAAGCCGTTGAAGCTAGCCTTATGGCTACTTCAATGGCCTTATAAAAATCGACTCTGCTAAATTCTAAAATTTTAAACAGTCTAGGGTAACTAGATTTTACGAGCTAGTTTACCAACGCCGATTTTTCACTTCGCTACGAGCGATGCGAAGCAGAAAAATCGTGCTATATGTTCGGCTACTCGCTCCTGGAACATATAAGATTTGTGAAGCTTTCGTTTAAGGGCTTAAAACTTTTCTAAAATAGAGCTAAAATTTTATAAGCCCTATACTCTCGGCAAATTTAAGCTCTTTGCCCTCAAAAAGGTTATATTCTATACTGCCATGCTCACTGATGATGACGATAGTCGAGCCAAGCTCGAAATTCCCAAGCCTATCACCCTTTTTAAATTTCAAATTCTCATACTCGTAAATTTGCGTGAAATCGGCCATTGCATTCGTTTGTATGCGCTCGTCAAACACGAATTTCATCTTGCCAACATTTAGCGCACCCACAAAAACGAGCCAAAGTCGCCTACCACCACTCATCTCGCACTCAAGCGCCACTCGCTCGTTTTTAGTGTATAGGCTTTCTACTTTTTTTAGCCACTTGACAGCGACGCTATAAAGCCTGCCTGGGATATAGACAGCCCGCTTTATCTGCAGATCGCAAGGCGCATGGTAGTGGTGATAGTCTTTGGGACTTAGATAGATGTTTGCAAAATCATACTGTGCATCGGCCGCTTCGCTCATGGCTGAGCCTAAAAGCTCCTTAATATCGTAGCTCATACCCTTTATACTAAAGGCCTTATTTCGCTCGCTACTACCCACGCTAAGGCAAGTGCCGTCGCAAGGGCTGATGAAAATTTCATCGGCCGTATCAAACTCACGTGGCTTTAAAAGCGAGCGTGTGAAAAGCTCGTTTAGACTCTTGTATTCGCTAACGTTTTTAAATTCGCTCATGTCGATTTTAAAAAATTTCATATATTGTGAATTTATGCGTTCTTGCACCGGCTTTATAAACTCAAACCTACTTATAATCCCGAAAATTTGTGAAAAGGTGTTGTCACTTACCATATCATTCTCCCTTTAAGTTTAGTATCGCAACCTCGCTTGGCGCAAAGATCCGCACAGGTGGTCCCCAAAATCCGGCGCCGCTGCTAACATAAATTTGCATTTTATCATTATATTTATAAAGGCCGTGTAAATATCCTTGATCCAGTAGAACAAGCAATTGGAACGGAAAAATTTGCCCCGCATGCGTATGCCCGCAAAGAAGCAGATCGACATCTCGCGTCATAAATTTAGTAAATTTCGGCTGATGCGCGAGCAAGATCGTAGGCAAATTTTCGTCTATGCCCTCAAGCGCCTTGTCCAGGTCAGGCTCTAAGTGCTTAAACCTAACGCCAGCAAGATCATAAACCCCAGCCAAATTTACGCCACCTACTTTGACGTTTTCATTGCCTAAAATTTTGACGCCAGTTTGATCTATCTTGGCTAATATTCCGTCTATCCCATGATAGTATTCGTGATTACCAGGTACGTAAAAGATGCCGTATCTTGAATGTATATCTTTAAGCGGATCTAAAAAATCCCCTATCTTGTCCGCGCCGATATCTATCATATCTCCTACGATGACGACTATATCGGATTTTGTTTCATTTATCTGATAAACAAGAGTAGCTAAAAATTCTTTCTGCAAAAAATCGCCCAAGTGGATGTCGCTTATCATAGCAATCTTTAAAGGAGCGCTTAAATTTTTTATTTTTATATTAACTTGGCGCAGTTTGGGTGGCGTAAGGGCGTTGAACATGCCCTTGAAAAAATATGCAAAAAGCAATATCAAAAAGGTGGCATCGAAACAAAATTTTATAAATTTACGGCGACTGGAGCTAAATTTAGTACGCCTGAAAATACTTCTTAAAACATCATAGCCCACGCTTACTGCAAATAAAAATAGTGAAAAACCGATCAACGTGCCAGCGATAAGATAAAGCTCTACACTCAAGAAGCTAAATCTTATCTGCATGACGAAAACAAACTCGGCTACGGAGATGAAATATAAAAAATAACGTATATAACGCAAATAAGGCTGTAAAAACACGACCTTTTTTATGAAACGTTTATAAGAATAGAAATTTGTCAAAACGGAGAATATGAAAGCACCGATTATTATTCTTAAAAGGCCCAAATTTTTCCTTTAAATTTTGGCTGATTATATTAAATTTTATTAAATGGATGTTAGGAGATAAAAAGAGACGGGAAGCCCCGTCTCTTGGTCGAAAGATTAATGAGCTTTGCCGCTCTCGATTCTTTCTTTATATATCTTGCGAAGTTTTCTGATGTCATTTTTGACCTCAAATACTCCGTGCCAGTGTGAATAGTCAGGTCCACCCATCAATGCGCCTTGTCTCATACGGCGACCCTCGTGGTGCCATAAGTGATAGAACACATCTTGGAATTCGTCCTCCCAAGCATCTTCAAGCAATAAATTCTTAGCTTTTAGATCATCAAGCATTTTCTTGGCTTCATCGTAATATACATTATAAAGCTGAACTTGCTTATCACCCATAGCAAAGAAATTATCTGTATGTGTTATCGTATGGCAAGTTTTGCATACTAGTTTCATCTCAGCGCGTGCAGCCTCAGGGCCTTGAGGATTGCCAGCTAGAGGTGTTCCTATGTTTAGCTTGCCTGTTTTCCAATAATCATACGCCGCTTGCTCGTAGCCTTTTGTCCTTAACTCGCTTCTTGGCGCCCACAAATTCCATTTTAGACGTTGTGAAACGTTGTGAGTCGTTGTAGTCTCGCCGACGCCGCTCATGTGGCACGTAGCACAAGTAGGAGCTCTAAAGTCGGGTACATCCCAAGTATCAGGAGCGCTGTCATATTTCCATGTGTTACCTTCTGCGTTGAAAATATGTCCATGCATTGAGTTGTTGAATATTTCGATATCCGGGTGATCTGGTCCAAGGTGGCAAGATGCGCAAGCTGCAGGTTTTCTAGCCTCAGCTATGTTAAACGTATGTGAGCTATGGCAAGATTTGCAACCGCCTATACCGCCGTCAGGATAAACATTGCCTATACCGTAGTTTGGCCAAGTCTCTTTTGTAGGTTTGTGATCAGCGTCTAGTTTGATGACGGTTCCGTGGCACTGAGTACAACCTGTCGCGTCAGGAGCCATTTTAAAGTCAGGGTGATCTGCACCCTCATAGTGATACATTAGTTTTACTATTGCAGGGTTAGCATACATTTGCATAGCACCTCTTGCGTGGCCGCTCTTTGTAAATTCATCGACTTCGTTTTCATGGCATTTAGCACAGGTTTTAGGGCTAACAAGCATAGAAACGTGATTGTTTGAGTCTTTTGGGTGCACCTTTACTGAAGCCATCGGGCTATCGGCAGCTACAGAGTGGCAGTCCATACAGCTTACACCTACGTGTGCGTGACGGCTATTTTTCCAATCGGCAACGATACCGGGCGTTTTTTCCGAGTGGCACTCGACACAGCTTTTTGACAAATCAGACATTTTGTGAGCGACTTTAATGTTTTTGATGACATTAAGGTTGATCGCTTCTGTCTTATTGCCATCAGTACCCGTAGCAAAGCCAAAAGATACTAAACAGGCTAATAAAATAGCAACTTTTTTAAACATCTCTCCTCCTTATTTGGTTTTATTGTTTTCTTGATTTTTCATTGCTTCAAATTTATCGATATAAAGACCTAGATCTTTATGACCGACATGATTATGGCAATCAACGCATGACTTTTTATCGGGATTTCCAAAAACAAAATAATCGCGGTGAGGCAAAAACGATTTGCCCGCTTGAATGACATTTTTTAAATTCGAGTGGCAGGTCAAACAGCCACTATCGTATACGAAGTGCGAAGCATGCTCGCGCTTTTTACGCCAATCGATTTTGTCTGTATTTGTAAAAAATGTTTTATATCCGTCATTTATAGATACTTTAATTTTTGTTAGGACATAGGTATAGGCACTTCTGTGGTCGAGGTGACAGGCTGAACACTCGGCTTTTATGCCAAGCTTGTTTTTGCCGCCGTGTATATCTTCGTGATAGGCTGCGTTCATAGGATCCATCGTATGGCATACGGTGCATATAAAGCCGCTTCCTGTCGCGTGTAAAGCATCAGCCACGCCCATAGAGGCTATAAGTCCGATAACGATACCTATAAGGACGGACGACCAAACAAAAAATTTCTTTTTAACGTTTGCCAAAATTTACTCCTATAATTTAAAACTTTAATATAAAACTTAAAAAATAAATCGCATAATATCCAAAATTATATTAATAAATCTTGATTTAAATCAATTAATATTTATTTGATATTAACTTTCAATACGAAAAAATTTGAGTCAGCTCATCGACGTTTTTATCGATTATTTGGTTTTTCTCATCAAGCTTGATGAGATTTGCTGTTTTAAATTTATTTAAAATTCTCGAGAATGTTTCCGGGGTTATATTTAGGATAGATGCGATCTTGGTATGCTTTAAGCTATTAAACAAATCTTCATGCATAAGGATAAATTTAGCAACCTTGGCTTCGGAATTCAAAACAAGCTCTTGATGCAGGAGATTACTCGTGATACGTAGCTTTTCTGACATCGATTTTATGAGGTTCATACAAATTTTAGGATTGCTCAAAAATAAGGTAGCAAATTTCTCGTAATTTATCTTTAGCACCTCACCGGATATCGTAAAAACGGCACTAGCCGGATAAACGATGTTTTCAAAATTTACGACCTCGGCGACAAAATTCATAGGGGCTAGCTGATGGAGGAAAATTTCCTTGCCGTTTGCCGCGGTCTTATAGAGCTTGACCGAGCCCGAGAGCAAAAAAATGAGCCATTTTGGCTCCTCGCCCTCCATAAATAAAAATTCACCTTTTTTATACTTTTTTGCAATGGTTATGTCTTCGAGTTGCTTCATCTCGTCTTCGTCCAGGCATTTAAAAAAGGGTATTTGTCTTAATACTTTCATCTTAACCTCAAAATTTAATCTATAAATTTCAAAAGGCCAAAGCCCTTTGAAAATTTTAAATCATTTCTTAAGCAAGTCTCTGATCTGTGTTAAAAGCACGATATCTTCCGCAGGTGCGGCAGGCTGCACAGCTTCAGGCTCTGCAGGCTTTCTTTTTAGAGAATTTATAGCCTTGATGACGCAGAATATACAAAACGCTATGATCAAAAAATCGACCGCAGTTTGTATGAAATTTCCGTAGTTTATCGTGACTGTGGGCACGCCCTGAGCAGCGTCTTTTAGTGTGATCTTAAGA
This sequence comes from Campylobacter sp. FOBRC14, assembly GCF_000287855.1. Taxonomy (NCBI): domain Bacteria; kingdom Pseudomonadati; phylum Campylobacterota; class Epsilonproteobacteria; order Campylobacterales; family Campylobacteraceae; genus Campylobacter; species Campylobacter sp. FOBRC14. Next base: position 148,861 of record NZ_ALJJ01000009.1, read on the forward strand.
TCGGTGAAATTTACGCCTCCGGTTATCACGCCTACGATTGGCATTATGATGTCGCCCACGAGTGATGAAACGATCTTTCCAAATGCCGTTCCTATGACGACGCCCACGGCCATATCAAGCACATTGCCTTTCATTGCAAATTCTTTAAATTCGCTGATAAAACTCATTAGCTCTCCTTGTGTTAAGTTACAAAAACTAGACGATTTTATTAAAAAAATGCTTTACCGCTCATAAAAATTTAAAATTACGTAACTTTAAATTTATGAACGCAGTGCTATAATCAAGCCCTTAAATCAATGTAAGGAAAACAAAAATGTATCGTTTTGCTCCATCTCCGACGGGAGATATGCATATCGGGAATTTACGCGCCGCGATATTTAACTACATCTGTTCGCTCCAAGATAAAAGCGGCTTTATCTTACGCATAGAGGACACCGACAAAGAGCGAAATATCCAGGGAAAAGAGAAAGATATACTTGAAATTTTGAGCAAATTCGGCATCAAGCCGCAGCAAATTTACATCCAAAGCGAAAATTTAAAATTTCACCGCCAGCTCGCCTCCAAGCTTTTGATCGATAAAAAGGCCTTTGCGTGCTTTTGCACCGAGGAGGAGCTCGAGGCTAAAAAGCAAAAAGCCAAAGAAGAAGGCGTAGCATATCGATATGACGGCACTTGCGAGAGGCTAAGCGATGCAGAAGTTTTAGCCTGCGAAAAGCCTTTTGTCATACGTATGAAAAAGCCCGAACGCACGATGAGTTTTACCGATGCGATAAAAGGCGAGCTGAGCTTCGAGCCTGATGCAGTCGATAGCTTCGTCATCATGCGAACGGACAAGACGCCTACATACAACTTCGCCTGCGCGGTCGATGACATGCTAGAGGGCGTCACATTCGTAATACGAGGCGAGGATCACGTCAGCAACACGCCAAAGCAAGACCTCATCCGCGAAGGCCTTGGCTACACGGGCAAGATGAACTACGCGCACCTGCCGATCTTGCTAAATATCGAGGGCAAAAAAATGAGCAAACGCGAGAACGAATCAAGCGTGAAATGGCTCTTTGAACAAGGCTTTTTGCCCGAAGCCATCGCAAACTATCTGATACTGCTTGGCAACAAAACTCCAAGTGAAATTTTCACGATAGACGAGGCGGTAAAATGGTTTGACATCACTAAAATTTCGCGCTCTTCGGCCAGATTTGACGTCAAAAAGCTAGAGCAGATCAACCGCGAGCACATAAAGCTAGCAAGTGACGATCGCATCGCTGAAGTTTTTGGCGTGGATAAAAATTTGGCGAATTTAGTTAGGTTTTACACCCAAGAAAGCTCGCTAGTGCCCGAGATCAAAGAAAAAGTGAATAAAATTTTCGCTCCCAAAGTCGCTCCCGAGGAATACAAAAGCGAATTTGAGACGATCAAAAATGCGGCTAAAAATTTAGGCGAATTTGAAAATTTCGATGATTTTAAAAAGGCCTTGATGACGGCTACCGGCCTAAAGGGCAAAAATTTCTTCATGCCGCTTCGAGCCCTACTCACAGGCGATCTACACGGGCCCGAGCTTAGCGAGCTTTATCCGCTAATCAAAAACGATCTAGCGCGCATAATCGCTTGAATTTAGGAGAAAAGATGATACTTTCTACGTTCATATCGGCCATCGCAGATATCTTGCATATGGTCATAAATATCTACATTTGGATCATCATCATCTCAGCTCTTTTAAGCTGGGTGAGACCGGATCCTTACAACCAAGTAGTGCAGCTCCTTTGGCGTCTGACGGAGCCTGTTTATGCCTTTATCAGACGCTTCATACCGACCGTTTTTGGCGGTATCGACCTAGCTCCGCTCATCGTGCTTTTAGCACTTGAGTTTTTAGATAGATTTTTGATAAAGCTTTTATTTGCGCTTGCTTCGTCTATTTAGCGTTTTATCGCTGTTTATCGTGCTTGGCTCGGCCAAAATTTTAAGCTACGAGGAGCTAAAAGACGAGCCAAAGAGCCTCGCAAAGGATTATTACATAAACCGCCTCATCAACGAGGGCTCATATACGAAAGAGCAGATAAAAGAGCTCGCAAAGGATGTTTATAGGCGCGCTGGCCCGGTGCAAAAATCGATCGATAAAATTTTGCCGCCCGCGCCAAAGCCCAGCCTCTGCCCGGGGGTGAATCCTAAAAACATCCTAGATGCCAACATCACCTGCCAAAACGCGCTTACGACGATCAGCTTCGCTCTAAAGCTGGATATCAAAACACGCACGCAGTTAGCCGCTAAGCTAGCTGATTTTTACCCGCAAAAGGCGCAAACGCTGCTTATTTTAAACGATGAAAATCCGGCGGTTAAATTTGCACAAAATGGCGATACGAAAAATTTCATGGCGCTTTTTAACGCCAGTAGCATCTCTCAAACGATGAAATTTTTCGGGACGGAATTTGACGCTAGCTTTATGGATAAATTTTATCAGGAAAAGGGCTTTAGCGCGCTTTTAAACGATGTCGTGATAAATAAAAAATACGATGCGTTTAGACAAAATTTACTAAAAATAGATGAAAACATCACCGAAAAAAACGACGCTTTCATGCTCGGCATAAACGCCATCACGCTTAAAAACGATACCGCTGCGCTTAAATTTTTTGCCAAAGCAAAAGCGAGCTTCGAGCGAGAGTGGCAAAGAGACAACGCCACATTTTGGCTATATCTCATCAGCAAAGATGAAATTTATCTAAACGAGCTAGCGCAAAGTAGCGACGTAAATATCTACTCGCTTTACGCCAGAGACTTTACAAATGCCGAGCCTTTTGAGGTCATAGTGCCTCGCCCGAGCAAAGAAAAACCGGAAAATTTTGACGTAACAGATCCCTTTTTATGGGTAAAGACCGCCGCACTCGCAAAGCAGATGAACGCCGAACAGGCAAGCGAATATGCAAAACGCTTTTATACTAAAGAAAGCGTGGGGGCGTATGCTTATTTCATGCAAAGAGCCGCCGGCTGGGACAAGCATTACTTTTTGATGCCGGAGTCCTTGGAGCTAGAGGATACAAACGTCACGCGAAAATCGATGATCTACGCGCTCGGTAGGCAAGAGAGTCTTTTTATCCCAAGCCTCATTTCCACCTCTTACGCGCTTGGGATGATGCAGTTCATGCCGTTTTTAGCAAACACGATCGGCAAAAAAGAGCTAAAGATCGAAAATTTCGACCAAGACGATATGTTTAAACAAGATGTAGCTTTTAAATTTGCAAATTACCATCTTGATTATCTGGAGAAATTCCTCTTTCATCCGCTATTTATCGCATACGCATATAACGGTGGTATCGGCTTTACTAAAAAGCTCATCACGCGCGATGATATGTTTAAAGAGGGAATTTACGAGCCGTTTTTATCTATGGAGCTAGTACCCGTCACTGAGACGCGAAACTACGGCAAAAAGGTGCTTGCAAACTACGTAGTTTATAGCGCGCTTATGGGTTCCAATATAAAGATTTCGCAACTTTTTGAAATTCTAAGCTCACCTTCTGCGACGGATAAATTTCGAAAGTGAGATTTAGCTTGTCGCTACTTTTGCTCGGGGCTGATATCTCATAATAAGCCGCCCAAGGCATGTTAAAGCCGGCAAGGCTCAAAAGCTCGTCGTTTTTATCAAGCAGCCTTAGCGAAGTAGCGTTGCTCTCGTTATTTACCTTGATACTTGAGGCGTCTATCTCGTTTTCTTTGGGGCTGATGGCTACTAGGAATTTCTCCTCGCCTTTAATGGAAATTTTACTTTGATAGATCGGGTTTAGATATGTGGCGATGATTAGCGTGCGATTGGTATCATGGATGATCTCAGCTTTGCTAGTGTATGCTAGAAGCTCGTTTTTTAGCGGCTCATGAACGATGATCTTTTTATCAGAGCATCCTAATACCCCAAAAATGAATACGAAAACAAGTAAAATTTTTCTCACCGCAGCCACCTTGAATTTTAAAATTTCGCCCTATTTTAGCATTTTATTTTTAAAACTAAAGGCTCTGTTCTGACAAAGTATTAATTTTTCGACTTTCAATAGCAAAGTCAAACCTTGTGAAGCGACGCTATCGCCGCCGATTTGCAGGAAAGCAGTAGCTGACCGCGCAAATCGTGCTATATGTTCGGCGTCTTGCGGAGTGAGCAAGGTTTGCGGAGCTAAACTAAATCATTTTCACTCATAAATTTTAAAGCCAACTTTGGTTATAATCCCCAAAAATTTTATCAAAAAAGGCTCTCATGAAAAGACTCGCCATAGCGTTTTCAGGCCCGTCAAACAGCGGAAAAACCACGCTCATTTTAAAAGTAGCCAAACACTTCATAGACCAAGGACTAAAAACCGCTGTCGTAAAGCACGACCCGGGCGACAAGGCGAGATTTGACGTAGAGGGCAAGGATAGCTTTAAATTTTCTCAGACCGGGGCGGAGGTCGTCGTGATGAGCCCGACTAGGACGACGTATTTTTCACAGCAACCCTCACAAATAGACGAGGTCATAAGGATGCTAGGAGAGTTTGACATACTTTTGGTCGAGGGGCTAAAGACCCTGCCGTTGCCGCGTCTTAGCGTATTTAAAGACGAGATAGACGAAAAATATCTAAGCTTTTCAGACGCGATAGCCACCTATAAGCCCAGTGTGCCCTACGAGATAAAAAATATAAATTTAGACGACATAGACGCGATTTGCGCGTGGATACTAGAAAATGCAAAGGCCGTATGATGCAAGATTTAAATGAAATTTTCGAGACGATAAAAAGCGTAGCAAAAGAGATAAGCGAGGTCATAAAATATGCCGACCTTGGCTATACGACGCACGAAAATGCCACAGGTGACACCCAGCTGAAGCTAGATGTGCAAAGTGATGAGATAATCACGGCTAAATTTAAGGCTCTTAGCTGCGTAAAAGCGCTAGTCAGTGAGGAAAAGGACGAAATTTTACCTATAAATACGAACGGGAAATTCATAATCGCATACGATCCGCTGGATGGCTCGAGCCTTGTAGATGTAAATTTCGCCGTAGGCTCGATATTTGGCATCTACGAAAACGAGCTAAAGCCACAAAATTTAATAGCTGCAGCTTACAGCATATACGGTCCTCGCTTGGAGCTAGTCATAAACGATAAAAAGGGTACGAAGCCAAAATTTTACCGCCTTGGCAAAGACGGGAATTTTAAATTCGTAAGAGAGCTCGAGCTAGCCCAAAAAGGCAAGCTAAACGCCACAGGTGCGACGCAAAAAGGCTGGAGCAAAACGCATAGAAACTTCATAAACGAGCTGTTTGACGAGGGATACCGCCTACGCTACTCAGGAGCGATGGTCAGTGACTTGCACCAAATTTTACTAAAAGGTGGCGGGCTTTTTAGCTATCCTGCCACGAGCGATCACCCAAACGGCAAGCTGCGCCTGCTCTTTGAGGTGCTGCCGTTTGCATTCATCTACGAAAACGCGGGCGGTACAACGAGTGACGGCAAGAGCGATACACTATTTGACGTAAATATCACAAAGACTCATCAGACATCACCTTGCTTCTTTGGCTCTGCTAGCGAGATCGCCCTGCTTCATAAATTTTACGGAAAAGACTGATGCAAGAGAGCGGGCAAAAGGATAAATTCGAGCTGGCTTTCGAGGAAAAGGCTAAAATTTTACAGGGTTGCCAAAAGCAAAAAGAGCTCAAGAGCTGCTTTAGTTGTGAGAAATTTTTTGACTGCCAGATACGAAAAGACTACGTAGATACCTGCTACAACTCGATGTCTAAGGGCAACTCGGGCGGCTTTGATTTTTAAATTTAAAAAGGAAAAATATGAAAGAAAAAGTTTATATCACCACGCCGATTTATTATGTAAACGACGTTCCGCACATCGGACACGCCTACACTACGATAATCGCCGATACCTTTGCACGTTTCAAGCGCCTACAAGGGCATCCGACATACTTTATGACCGGCACGGACGAGCACGGACAAAAGATCGAGCAAGCCGCAAAAGCGCGTGGCAAGACGCCAAAAGAATACGCCGATGAGATAAGCGCTAAATTTCGCACGCTTTGGGACGAGTTTGAGATAAGCTACGATCATTTTATCCGTACGACCGACGAGGAGCACAAGCTCACCGCACAAAATGTTTTTAGCAAGATGCAGGCAAACGGCGACATCTACAAGGGCGAATACGAGGGCTTTTACTGCGTTAGTTGCGAGACGTTTTTCACGGCTACTCAGCTACTTGATGACAACTGCTGTCCCGACTGCGGACGAAAGACTAGCATCGTAAAAGAGGAGAGCTACTTTTTTAGACTCTCGAAATACCAAGACGCCCTGCTAAAATGGTATAAAAACGACGAGCTTTGCGTCATCCCAAGAGGCAAGAAGAATGAGGTCGTAAGCTTCGTAAAAGGCGGGCTAAAAGACCTCTCCATCACCCGCACGAGCTTTGACTGGGGCGTAAAGCTACCAGCTAGCGCTAACGATCCAAAGCACGTGATGTATGTCTGGCTAGACGCGCTCGTAAACTATCTCACGACACTTGGCTACTCAAGAGACGACGCATTGATGGACTTTTGGCAAAATACCACGCATATCGTGGGCAAGGATATCTTGCGATTTCACGCGGTGTATTGGCCGGCATTTTTGATGAGTTTAAATTTAGCCTTGCCAAAACACGTCGCAGCACACGGTTGGTGGACACGTAACGGCGAAAAGATGAGTAAGAGCAAGGGCAATGTCATCGATCCAAGGGAGGTCGCTAAAGCTTACGGCCTTGAAAATTTCAGATATTTCATGCTCCGAGAAGTGCCGTTTGGACAAGACGGCGACTTTAGCCAAAAGGCACTCATAGAACGCATAAATTCCGAGCTTGGCAACGGACTTGGCAATCTACTAAACCGCATAATCGGCATGAGCGGCAAATATAGCGAGTTTAAAATAGACGCTTCAAACGTGGCTAAATTTTACAACGCCGAGCTAGAAGAAGCCCACGCTCATCTAAAATCAGCAATAGAAAATTTAGAAGTTCTAGCCACGAATCGCTACTTGGAGGAGCTTTGGAAGGTAGTGACGCTGGCAAACGGTGTCATCGCAAAATACGAGCCTTGGGCGATGATAAAAGAGGGCAAAACGACCGAGGCTAACGCCCTTGTCGCGCTAAGTGCGAATTTACTTGCAAAAGTAGCCGTTTTACTAAGCCCTGCGATGCCAAAAACAGCGGGCAAGATCGCCGAGGCGCTTAGTTTCGAGATAAACGAGCGAAGCTTTAAGGATCTGGTGCTTGATAACGGCGTGCAAAATTTCATCTCAAAGCCGACTGAGCCGCTATTTCCAAGGATCGAGAGCGAGCTGATGCCAAGTGCCGCTCCAAGCGTCAACGAGCCGCAAAACGAGAAAAAAGATGAAAACATCATAACGATAGATGATTTTGCCAAGATCGTGATAAAAGTAGGCGAAGTACTGGAGTGCGAAAGAGTCGAAGGCAGCGAGAAGCTACTGAAATTTACGATCGATTTGGGCGAGCAAAAGCCTCGCACCATACTTTCTGGTATCGCAAAATACTACGACCCAAGCGACCTCATCGGCAAACAAGTTTGCGTCCTGGCAAACCTCAAAGAGCGAACGATGATGAAAAAATACGTCTCTCAAGGCATGATCCTAAGCGCGGAAGACGGCTCGCTGACGCTGCTTAGCACTCAAAAAAAGGTCAAAAACGGAGCGATAGTCGGATAATATGACGATCGAAAATTTAGCGCGCCTGATCAACGGACAAACCCTAAACAAGCCAAGCGTTTCTAGCATAACAGACTTTGCTTTCGAGGCTAAAAACGTGAGGCAAGGATACGCATTTTTTGCGCTTGATGCCGGCGAAAACGATGTCGATCTGGCCGTCAAACACGGCGCTTACGCTGTCATCGGCGAGGAGGAATTTACCCCAAAAGACAGCGAGATCGCCTACATAAAAGTAAGCAGCGTCCAAACCGCGATCATGCGGCTCATGCGCTTTGAGGCGACGCATAAAAATCTAAAATTTTGCGCCGTGAATGCCGCTCAAATGGCGATCCTGGAGCGCATAAGCCTTGGTAAAAACGCCGCACTCATGCCCAAAAGCGCGCCCGAGCTCTTTTACAAAATCATGCGTGCAAAGGACGGGGATATATTTTTTAGCGGCGATACCCGCGTGCTTCAGCGCATATCTCCGCTTTACGACGCCGTTTGGACTGATACTAAGGCCCAAGCGATAAATCCAAGCTCGATATTTTTCACAACGATGATCTGCGACGGGATCTACTATCAAAATTTAAACATCCCGCGCGTTTTCATGGGTATGCTTTGCGGTTTGCTCCACTACTTCAAACAAAATAACATCTTCTTTAAACTAAACGATACAAGGGTGCTAGCGCACTTTGAGCCGATATTTATCGATAAAAATTTCAAGCCCGCAAATTTCGGAGCCAGCTTTCGCGCGCTTATAGTAGAAAACGACGAGGAGCTCTTTTTGATAGAGACTGCATTTTTACAAAAGAATTTCAGCATCGACGAAGCGCTGATCTGTCTACCGAGATCAAGCGATATAAACGTGCAAAATGCCTTGTATTTCGATGAATTAGAAGAGATAAAAAATTTAAAAGGCTTTAGATATGCGCTCGTTTTTTGCGATAAAAGCGAGCTTTTAAACGTGCTAAATCAAAGCAAAGAGCAAGCGGGGCTTTTTTAGCGCCCCAGCAGGCGGGACTAGCCGCCTAAATTTCACTCGCCCAAGAAATACTTCAAATCAGCCTGTGCGTCGCCGCTTATAGGGCGAACACCGAAATTTTGAACCAAGAAATTCACTATCTCGTCGTTGAAAAATCTAGGCAGGCTAGGACCTACGTTGATATTTTTGATGCCGAGGCTAAAGAGCGCCAGCAAGATGATGACCGCCTTTTGCTCCATCCACATCAGCACGATCGAGACCGGCAGATCGTTTACCGCGATACCGGTCGCTTCGCTGAGCGCTAGGGCGATTTTGACCGCGCCGTTGCTGTCGTTGCACTGGCCAAGGTCGATGTATCGCGGAAGCTGCGTACCCGGCACGTTGCCAAAGTCGATGTCGTTGAATCTAAATTTGCCGCAGCTTGATGTCAAAATGACGCAGTCTTTAGGTAGGCTCTGGGCTAGCTCGCGGTAGTATTCGCGTCCTTTGCCCGGTGCGTCGCAGCCTGCGATGACGAAAAAGCGGCGAATTTTACCCGACTTAATGGCATCTAAAATTTGCGGCGCAAGGCTTAAAATCGTTTTGTAATGCCCGCCCGTTACCAAACTCTCGTCGCTGTCCATGCTCACGTCGCCGCATGCAAGCGCGCACTCGATGAGCGGCGTAAAATCGTCGTTTTCGATGTGCTTTACGCCGTTTGTGCCTGCGATAGAGTAGCCAAATAGGCGATCTGCGTAGGTACAGGACGAGCGAAGTGGCACGATGCAGTTAGTAGTCATCAAAATAGCGCCTTTGAATTCGTTGAAAAGCTTGGTCTGATCGAACCACGCCTTGCCGACGTTGCCCTTTAGGTGCGGATATTTGCGAAGCTGCGGATAGCCGTGGGCGGGCAACATCTCGGAGTGAGTGTAGATGTTTATGCCCTTGCCCTCGGTCGCTTTTAGCAAAAGCTCTAAGGCGTGCAGATTATGACCGCTTACTAAGATCGCCTTACCCTCTACTTTGTTTTGGCTCACTTTTACGGGCACAGGGATGCCGAATTTTGCCGTATGCGCCTCGCTTAGGATGTTCATGATCTCTACACCCGCACTTCCGACCGCAAGGAGCTGTTTGACGTGCTCGTCGAAGTTGAAATTCGAGTTTGTGAGCGTGAAATACAGCGTGTCCGCCATCACGCGATCGACTGCGCTGGTGTCTGCGCCCAGCTCATCTGCGTGGTGACGATAAGCGCTAAGACCCTTAAGACCGAAAATCATCGTGTCTTGAAGGCGCGCGAGCGTATCGTCTTTGCCGCAGGTGCCATGGCTCTGACCCTTGGCGCCACAGCCTTCGGGCGCGCTCATTTCGCATTGGTAGCAAAACATCTCCATATCTTTACTCATTTTTTCTCCTTGAAATTTTAGAAAATTTAAGCGCATTATACACGATTTATTTGTATTTTAAGTTGATTTTAGTCAATAAACTTTAAAAGTTAAAATTAATCTATATATTTAAGCTTTTATGATTTCGCTTATCAGAATAATGTCAAATTGAAAGACTTTATTTTAATAAAGTGTTGATACTTTAAAAGGATATTTCACAAAAATACGATATTTTCATATCTTTGCTAGAGACTATCAGCAGGGCAGGAGCTAGTAGCCAAATGTGTAGCATAAAGCGCCTCTTGGGCTACGAGGATAAAGCGGTAGCTGACCGCGGTCTGCTCGCAGTTGCGTGGCGTTGTCGAAGTAAAAATCGTGCCATATGCTCGGCTACTCACTCCCACACGAAATTAGGCAAGTCCGCAGGACTGAGTAGTTTTTTGCGAAGCAAAAAGATTTCCTTGAAACGCTGTTCGCGTCCGTACTAGGTCGATCTTGGAGCGAGCAGGGTTTTTCTGCTTCGCATTGCTCGTAGCTTTTCAAGACGCTTCACTTCGTTCATAACTGCAAAGCAGAAGCGAAGCAGGTGTCGATGATTTATTATAACAGAGCCTTATTTTTATATCACATTAGGTATATAAATTTTAGAGATTTGCTTATCAGCTTAAATTTGCGTATTTTATCTTATCTTTTACGCCGGCTCTTTCAAAGCCTCTTAGCCTCAAGCGGCAACTGTCACAAAGCCCACAAGCCTCGTCCTCACGCTCGTAACAGCTCCAAGTAAGCTCGAGTGGAGAGCCAAATTCCAGCGACTTTGCTACGATGTCGGCTTTGCTTAAATTTACTAACGGCGTGACGATCTTTATCTTTGTTTCAGGTGCCGTGCCGACGTTTATGGCGGCATTCATGCGCTCGATAAATTCGCCCTTGCAGTCCGGATAACCGCTGCTATCCTCCTCTACAACGCCGATATAAATCGCTTGTGCGCCCTCTTTTTCGGCGAGTGCGGCGGCGATAGAGATAAATATCCCGTTACGAAATGGCACATAGGTGTTTGGTATCTCATCGCCCAGACCGCTTTTAGAGACGGCTAAATTTTTGTCAGTCAGCGCATTGCCGCCGATATCCGCGATAAAGCTGACGTCTAAATTCAGCCGCTTTTTTATGCCAAGATAGTCGCAGATTTGCTCAAAAGCCATTTTCTCTCGCCTCATCGTGCGCTGTTCGTAGTCAAAATGAAGCGCTATGATCTCATATCCCTCGCGCTTTGCTATCACCGCGCAAAGTGTGCTATCCATGCCTCCGCTCATTATACAGACTGCCTTTTTCATAGTTTTCCTTGAGATTTTTGCTAAAATTATACAAAATTTTAAATTTAAAGAGTCAAAATGATACTTTGCGAGGAAAAATACCCCGAAATTTTAGATGAAATTTGCGCATTTTTAACACCAGGAGATATCGAGCTGAGCTTCGTAAACAGCGAGGAGATGAGAGAGATAAATTTAAAAGAGCGAGGGTTTGATAAAACGACTGATGTGCTTAGCTTCCCGCTTGAGCTAGTGCTTCACGCTCCTATCGGCTGTATCGTGATAAACACCGATCTAGTCATGCAAAAAGCGGCCCAGCTGGGGCACACGAATGACGATGAGACCGCCCTGCTTTTCATACACGGGCTGCTTCATGTGCTTGGCTTTGATCATGAGAAAGATAGTGGCCAGATGCGTGAAAAAGAAGTGCAGATCATCACGAAATTCAAACTTCCAAAAAGCCTGATCGTGCGAACGATGGAGGGGTGATCACTTTTTGCCTTGCTTTTTGGCGTCAGCTGCGATCGATTTTTCAAGGTTGATGTAGCCCATATCGACAAGCTTATTGTAAATTTGCGATATCTTAGGCCCTGCCGCACTACCGCCGTGTCCGCCATGCTCGATGACCATCGTAACGACGTATTGAGGATCTTCGTAAGGCCCGTAAGTCGTCATCCATGCGTGCGAGCGCTGCAAATACGCCATATCTTCTTCTTGCATACGCTTTTTCTCGGTCTGCGAGATGCCTACGACTTGCGCGGTACCAGTCTTTGCCGCGACTTTCACGACACTACCGATAAAGTGCCTATTTGCCGTGCCTTTAGGGTGATTCGCCACCTCATACATCGCGTGTCTGATGGCCGGTAGCTGCGATTTTTCAAACTCGGTAAAAGCATCGTCGGTCGGCGTGAAATCAACATCCACACCGTCTATGCTCTTTAAAAAATGAGGCGTTATATTTAGTCCGGTCGCAAGTCCGGCCGTGTATTTGGCTACTTGCATAGGCGTTACGAGGAAATTCCCCTGTCCGATCGAGGTGATGAGCGTCTCGCCCTGAAACCACGCCTTGCCGTATTTTCGCATCTTCCACTCGCGACTAGGCAGCGTCCCTACGAATTCATTTGGCAGATCGACGTTCGTTTTCGTGCCAAAGCCCATACGCTCAAGTATCGGTACGATAGCGTCTATGCCGACCTTTTGGCTGCCTTTATAAAAATAATCGTCACAGCTCTCGCGTATAGCCGTGTTCATATTGACATTTCCATGTCCGTAAGTCTTCCAGCAGCGAAATTTACGCCCGCCAAGCTCATACGAGCCCGAGCAGTAAAAGCTGTCGTATTTACTCATGCCATTATCCAAAAATGCAAGCGCCATGCCCATTTTCACGATAGAGCCGGGCGGGTAAAGTCCGTTTACCAGCTTGTTTGTAAAGGGATGATCGACGTCTTTTACAAGATCGTTCCACTCTTTTTGACTGATGCCAAGTACGAAAGGGTTTAGATCATACTCAGGAAAGCTACCAGCAGCGATGATAGCACCGTCTTTTAGGCTCATCACTATCACGCTTCCCGCATCCTCCCCAAACACATCCGCTACAAATTTTTGGACCTCAAGATCGATGCTGAGCTTTATATTTTTGCTGTGCGGCGCGGTGAAATTCATCTGCTCGATCTCTTCGTTCAAGGCATTTACTTTTATACGTTTAGAGCCCTCCACGCCTTGCAAGACCGAGTTATAATAACGCTCCACGCCGCTTCTGCCCGTGTAGTTGGTGAGCTTCGTAAGAGGGTCGCTCTCTATATCTTTTTGATTTGCCCTACCGACGTAGCCGATGATGTGCGAGGCTAGGTCGTTATATGGATAGTGGCGCTTTGACGCCGGCTCGATGCGTAAATTTTCACGTAACGACAGGCTCGCAAAATACGGCAGAAATTTATCATAGTCGATGAATTCCACCACATTTATAAATTCTTGATTGTAAGGCGAGTCGTTTTTTATGTATTCGCGCTTTAGTTTCGTGACATTCAGATCGTCAAACAGCCCTCCGATATAGTTTAGCTCGGAGTCTAAAATTTCGCTTTTCATACCGCTAAGATGGGGCTTTACGAGGATAGAAAAGCCAAGCCTGTTTATCGCCATGGGTCTGTCTTTGACGTCAAAGATGATACCGCGAACGGGCGGGATATACTGCATCTTGACGGCATTTTGCTCGGCGATCTCGTTGTAGTATTCGTTGGAATTTACGCTTAGATGGTATATCCTACTAAGAAGGATGACCCAAAATAGCGCTATCACGCTAAAAACTATACGCATCCTCATACGACGCGATCCTTAAATAAAATTATCGCCAGGATCGTTTCTGTCACGATGTAAAAGAAATACTCTATTCCAAAGCTCAAAAACGAGCCGTTTTCCATGTATGCGATGAGGTTGTTTACTAAAAACGTCATGGCGTATCCGCTGGCGACAAATATCGCAAGCAAGCAGTTGCGCCACTTCATCGTGACAAAAAGCCAGTCAACTACGAAGTTATAAAATATCAAAAACGCTATCACGCTGGAAAAGAGATAAAAGCCGTGAATCTGCTCGCAAAAGAGCAAAAACGTGACGGCAAAATACCAATAAAAGTCAAATTCCGTGTATCTTTTTTGCTTTTTTGTGTATTCCAGGATCAAATACGTAAAAAATAGCCCCATCAGCGGCGGTAAAAAGCCAAGCTGCGTCGTAGCTATCTCATAAGCGATCAAAAATACGATGCCAAAGAGCTCTTTTAGAAATTGTAGATCAGTGCTATTTCGTTGCATACGGGAAAGTGTTTGCATTTTATACAATCAGCCCAAATTTTTTGGGTCGGAAGCTCGCTTTTTGGTATCTCGTGAAAGCCAAGCCTTTCAAAAAAGCTACGCTGATAGGTGAGCGTGAAAATCTTTGAAATTTCATAAAATTTTGCCTCCTCCAGCAGCTTTTTTACCATCATAGTGCCCACGCCCTGACCACGCATATCCTCGCTCACGATGAGGCTTCTTATCTCGGCAAGGCAGACTGCGTGTATGTGAAGCGCGCAAAATCCGACTATTCGCTCGCCCTCACAGGCAAGGATATATGAGCGGATATTCGTGCTTATCTCGTCGTCGCTTCTAGGCAGTATGACGCCCTTTGCGACCTCAGGAGCGACCAAAGCCTGCATAAGAGCGACGTCTTTTGGCTTTGGCTTTCTTAGCTCTATCATCGTCCAAGCGCCCGAGCGACGATCAGCTCGCGTGCTTTGTCTATGCCGACTTTATTTAGCGTCGAGACTAGGGTCCCGTTTGGATCAAATTTCAAAACGGCGCTCTTTGAGCTTTGATTTAGCTTATCGGCCTTCGTGTAAAAATTTAAAATTTTCTGATCCGGCCTCAAAAACTCGTTTATATAATTATTTACGTTCATGTCGATATCCAGATCAAAATGCCTAGCATCTATGAGATGGACGAAAAGCTTGATGCTTGATCTAAATTTCAAAAATTCATCGAGGTTGCGCCTCCACTCCTCGTGCTTTGACTTTGCCACCTTAGCGTAGCCAAAGCCCGGTAGATCGACGAACATTATCTTGAATTTATCCGTTTTTTCGCCGCTTTGATCATCTTGCTCGTCAAATTCCACTTCGAAAAAATTTATAAGCTGCGTCTTGCCCGGAGTCGATGAGCTCTTAGCCAGGGCTTTTTGATTTACGAGCGCGTTTATAAGGCTGCTTTTGCCGACATTTGAGCGCCCCAAAAATACCACCTCGCTGAGGGCAAACTCGGCAGCGTCCTTGATGCTTGGGCTAGAGCTTATAAATTTAGCGTTTAAAACGCGTATCACTTGGCTTTATCCTCGATCTGAAAGATAAATTTCACCGGTTTTTTCTCATCGCTATTTACGTTATACGTGCCGCTATTTTGATTTACGACGATCTTTTCGCCATATACGTTTTTGTCGGTCTCGACCTCGTGTAGGTGGCCGTTACCGGTGACTGTGTATGTTTGCGTGGCGGGCTCGTAGGTGAGCGTATCGCCTTTGCCGTCATAATGCTTGTCTTTCATGGCTATCTTGGCTCTGGCGTTGCCTGTGGCGACGTATTTTATCGGCTGACGTTTGGTGTCGAAATAAACTATCACTTTGTTTGCGAAAAGCTCGTCGTAAGCACCCTTTTTTATATGGACGTTACCGGTAAATTCGCTGATTTGTTTATTCTCGTCGGCAAAAAAACTATTTGATGTTATCTCGACTTGCTCCGCGTGAAGCGCCGTAAAATTTAAGGCCGCAAATAGCCCTAAAGCTACTGCCTTTGCTGCTCTATCCATGCTTTTAACCCTTTTATGTGCGTCTGTTTTTTAGCTAGATCGTATGACCCGCTCTCACCGGTGGCCTTGTCTGAATTTTGCGTCACGACAAAGCTACCGTCAGAGCGTGCTATTTTCGTTTTGGTATTGTATATCACCTCGTTTGAAGTGAAGCTAAGACTATCGTTGTTATCGTATTTTACGTTGCCTAAAAATCTCACGTCATCGCCCTGCGATATAGCCTTATCAGAGCTTAGGATATGCTTTAAGCCGCTTCTTAAAATTTCAGCTTTGAATTTTAAAAACTCATCCTCGCTACTATATCTGTTTACCTCGTCGGCTTCGTATACGGCGTTTATGCCGCTTGCGTTCATCTCGTAGTCAAGCACGTCGTTTGCCTGCATGTTAGAAACATTGATATCTTGCTTGAACTGTTCGGCAAAATATGGATCCTGAAGCGCTAAAAATATCATCACGACGCTAAATATCGCGACGACGAAATAGAAAATTTTTATAACCAACGCTTAGACCACTCGTCAAATAAATTTTGCTTTTCGATGATGATCTCGATCATCTCGCGCACGGCACCGGCGCCGCCTTTGTGCTTGAGCTTCGTTTTAACCTCAAGCTGTTTTATGGCGTCTTTTGGCTTGAAGCTCCATGCCACGGCATTTAAAATTTTAAAGTCGTTATAATCATCGCCGATTGCTGCGGAGTTTTCAAAGCTAAGCCCTTCAAATTTCAAAATTTCCTTGGCTACTTCAAATTTATCGCTAACGCCCTGATAGACGTGATTTATCTTTAGATCCTCAGCGCGTCGCTCTATGATAGGGGATTTTCTGCCCGTGATGATGGCGGCTTTTTTACCAAGCTTCAGCCAACTCTCGATGGCGTAGCCGTCCTTCACGTCAAAAAATTTAAGCTCCTCGCCGTTTGCACTATAAACGATCTTACCATCAGTCAAGCAGCCGTCGACATCTAAAAATATGATCTCTATCATAGCACGCCTTTCGTGCTTGGCGTATTGACGCGGGGATTTTTAGCGAGCGCACGTCTAAGTGCGACGGCAAAGGATTTGAACGCGGCTTCTATTATGTGGTGATTGTTTCTGCCGCGGAGTTTAGCGATATGAAGCGTGATGTTTGCATTCATTGAGACGGCTCTAAAAAATTCCTCCGCAAGCTCGATGTCAAATTCTCCGACCTTGCCCTTTTCGTTGAAATTTTCATAGACTAAAAAGGCGCGATTGCTCAGATCAAGCGCACAGCTCACTGCCGCCTCGTCCATCACGACCACACTATCGCCAAAACGCTCTATGCCGCTTACCGGATAGATCGCCTCTTTTAAAAGTGTGCCTATGACGATGCCAACATCCTCGACGCTATGGTGAAAATCCACGTGCGTATCACCCTTGCATGAAATTTTCATATCAAGCAAAGCATGCTTGCCAAAAGCCTCGAGCATATGGTCGAAAAACCCTACTCCCGTGGCTATCTCGCATCTACCCTCGCCGTAAATTTTAAGCTCAGCGCTGATATCGGTCTCTTTTGTCGTCCTGACAATCTTTAAAATTTTGTCCTTCATGCTAACCTCTTACTATAAATGCACCTTGGAATTTACCGCTCCTAGCGTAATCCCTCGCCTCGTCCTCGCTCCTAAAGCCGTTTAAGAACACGCGGTAGATCGTCTCGCCGTCTATCGTGAATGTCCTCACGACAGACTTGTAGCCGTCTATACTTTCATGCTCTTTTTGATAGCGATTGGCGCCGTCTTTGTTTTTAAACGCACCGATTTGCACCATGAAATCGCCTCCGACTACGCTCTGCTCGGACGATATGATGATACCGCTGACAGGTGCGCTAGGCGAGCTAGGAGGAATTTTGCCTTTGTAGATAGAGCCTTGATTTGAAGCGATCGCTACATTTTCGGCGTTAAAACCTATGACTTCCATATTTACAGGAGCTGTGCCTGTGCCTATGATGTCAAGCTTCGTAGCAGCGGCCTTTGAAAGATCGAGCACGCGATCGGCCACAAACGGACCGCGATCGTTTATGCGCACGATGACGCTTTTTTGATTTTTTAGATTCGTGACCTTGAGCACAGTATTCATCGGCAATGTCTTGTGCGCGGCGGTCATGTTGTGCATATTGTAAATTTCGCCGTTTGACGTGGTTTTACCGTGAAAATTTGGACCATACCAGCTGGCTATGCCACTAGCCCTGTCGCCCACACTGACGACGGTAGGATAGTAGGTCTTGCCGTTTATCGTGTAAGGGCGCATCGTGGCTTTTTGCATCGCGGGAGTGTTGATGACTTTGGCATTCGTAGGGCCACTTGGAGCAAACGGAGCGCCGCTCCAGGAGCAACCGACTAGAAACAGTGCAAAAGTAGCGCCCAAATAAAATTTGGGACTATTAAGGTATGACAATCTTTGCTCCGACGCTTAAATTTGAACTGGCCAGAGAATTCGCCTCTTTTATATCTTTTTCATCGACTTTGAATTTCTTAGAAAGCGTAGCTAAAGTATCGCCGTTTTGGATGGTGTAGTTTTGAATTTTGTTATGGTTAGACGACGGGATTATCAGCTTTTGATTATACGCGACTGCGTTTGTTTTAAGCTCATTGTAGCTTTTGATGGCTCTATGGCTTATGCCTGTCTTTTTGGATATCGCAAGCAAAGTATCGCCCTTTTTGACGGTGTATGTGTAGAAGTTGTTTTTACCGTTAAAAGACTTGAAATTTTCAGTAAAGAGCTTCTTTTTGTTCTCAGGTATATAGACGTAATAATTTTTAAGCGTAGGAGGGGTGAATACGAATTTCAAATGCGGGTTATTGTCTTTCATTTTTTTCGTGCCAAGCCCGATACTATCACCTATCTGGGCTAAATTTGTCCCGCCGGGCACTTCGACCTTAGTAAGCTTCAGCCCTCCGCTCACATTTAGTAAAGACGAGTCTTTAGAGACGATGAAGTCAGCATCCTTGGCGATATAAGCGGCCCTTAAAATTTTGATTATAAATTTTCTGGTTTCAGGAGGTAGATATTTTTTCTCAGGATCGATAAGTGTGGCTAGATCGTCCGTTCCGGCCTTTTGTATGGCTTTTGACAAACAGCCGTCGCCGCAGTTATAGGCAAGAGCGGCCAAATACCATTTTCCAAACTGATTTTTCAAAGAGCGAAGATACATGGTAGCAGCCTTCGTAGACTCGACCGGATCTTTCCTCTCATCTACGTATTCTCCGACCTTTAGGCCGTGAAGCCTAGCCGTTTTTTCCATAAACTGCCACATGCCGGTGGCTTTTACGTTTGAGACCGTATGGTTTGAAAAGCCCGACTCTATCATAGCAAGATAAAAAAACGAATCGGGAACGCCCGAAGCTTTTATCTGCGTCTTTATCATCGGGATATACATATATCCGCTTTTTAAAGCATCGGTAAAAGTCCTTACCTGTGAAGACTGGATACCCTTTCTCATATTTGCATAATAAGATGTTTTCATGAAGCTAGTGTCTATGTCAAGCTCTTTTAAAATTTTAGCCTGCGCTTCATAAGGATCCCTCTCGGGGGCGCTTGCAAATAGCGATAAACTACATGCAAAGATCAAAAAAATCTTAAGTATGGCTTTCATTTCTATCCTTTTTTCGTGTCAAAGTCAAAACATCGCTGGACGCGGTGTTTTGAAACAAGTGCAGCGTAAATTTACGCGAAGCACCCAAATAACCTTTTGGCATTATTCGACGTGATCTCACAGACCTCGTCAAATTCAAGGTTTAAAATTTCAGCTATCTTTTTAGCAACAAACACTGTGAATGCCGGCTCGTTCCTCTTGCCTCTGTTTGGCTCTGGCGTGAGATACGGCGCATCCGTCTCTATCAATATCCTATCGGTTGGAATTTTAGGCAAAATTTCGACTAGGCTTTTAGCGTTTTTAAATGTCAAAACACCGCCTATGCCAAAATAAAAATTCCCAAATTCAGCAAGCTGCAAAAGTAGCGGCGAAGCGTTGTAGCAGTGCAAAACGGCTCCCGCACTAAGCTTTGGCGCATACTCTTTTAGGATATTGAAACTATCCTCGTTAGCATCACGGATGTGAAGGATAACGGGTTTTTTTAACTCAACGGCCAAGTCAAGTTGAGCTAAAAAAACGCGTTTTTGCTCTAGCTTTTCACGGCTCTTTTCATCTTCATCTTTTGGCAGACGGAAATAATCAAGCCCGCATTCGCCGATAGCCACGCACTTTTTATCGTTTTCAAATTTACGCAAAAGAGCTTCATCAAAGCCATCTTTATCATACGGATGAACGCCAACGGCAAAATAAATATTCTCGTACGCGTTTGCAATTGTAGCGGCTTTTGGTAAATCATTGATATCAGCCCCCGGTATGACAAAGCCCAAGACCCCTAAATCAGCCGCATCGCTTAAAATTTTAGGTAAATCGACATCATAGCATTTGGAGTCCAAATGGCAATGCGTATCGATGATCACTTAGCGACCTCGACTCTGTTCCTACCGCTTTCTTTGGCTATGTAAAGCGCCTCATCGGCAAGCTCTAAAAGCTCGTCCAGTCGGTAGTCGCTTCTGTTAAATACGACGCCTATGGAAACGGTGAAATTTATAACATTTTTCTTCAATGAAATTTTGCTATTTGCTATCTTGGCTCTTAAATTTACAAAAAATTTGACCGCCTCTTCTTGCGAGATGTTTTTAAGCACGACGCAAAATTCCTCCCCGCCAAATCTAGCTACGATATCGTTTCCTTTCGTATCGTCCACCAGCTTTTTAGCCAAAAACTGCAAGACCTTATCTCCGCTGTCGTGTCCGTAAGTGTCGTTGATGTTTTTAAAATGATCTATATCTATCATCGCGATAGCGTAAGGTTCTGCGGTCTCTTCGGCTTTTGCGAGATACTGCGTCATATCGTCATAAAAATATCGCCTATTATAAACGCTGGTTAGAAAGTCGCGATTAGCAAAATTTGCGATTTGATTTATGTTTTCCATCGCCTCTATCGTGTTGTTTACGCGACATATCAGCTCCTCTTTTTCAAAAGGTTTGGCGATGAAGTCGCTAGCTCCGTTTTTGAGAAATACTGGCGCGCCTATATTTTCGCTAGGAGAGGTCATCACGATGATGCCAAGAGCGTTTTTGTCTTTCTCTTTTCTCATCTCTTTTAAAATTTCAAGCCCATCTTTTACTGGCATCCTATAGTCGGTGATGACTAGCTTCATATCGGGATTGTCAGCAAAATAGCTCATCGCCTCTTCGCCGTGAGCGGCCGTAAATACCTGAAACTGAAGGCTCGTCAAGATCTTTTTCAAGCTGTTTCTAAAAGGCATCGAGTCTTCGACGATGAGCGCCTTATATTGCCTATTTTTGCTTAGGCGATTTATCATTTGAAAGATATAATTTATATCGTCCATATTGCCCTTATAAACGTAATCAACGATATCTTTATGTATGAAATTATTTTTAGTCTGCTCGTCGATACTGCCTGTTAGGACGATCACGGGTAGTCCTTGAGCGATGACGTAGTCTACGATCTCGCCGTTTGGAGCGTCAGGTAAATTTAGATCGAGGATCGTCATAAAATACTCTTTTTTATGTTCGCTTATGAGCATTTTAGCTTCGGCAAAATTATAAGCCACATCGATGATCATATCGTCGATACTTTTATCCATCTGCTTGACTATGAGTTTTGCCAGGGCTTTGTTGTCATCGACTACTAAAATTCTCTCCATATCCTTATCCAAAAATTAAATTTAAATCCTTAAAAATTCACAAAGTATTCTAGCGAATTTTTTTATTATCAAGCTTAAATGCAAAACTTAATCGTCCCTTATTTCAACAGCTCTTTGGCGAAATTTATGGCCTCATCCGTTATCTTTTCCCCGCTTATCATGCGCGCTAGCTCCGTCACTCGCTCATCTTTTTCAAGCTCTCTCACGCTTGAAGTCTCACCGTGCTTTTCGACCAAAAAGTGCGAATGGGCTTTGGAGCTGAGCTGAGGCTGATGACTGATCGCAAAAATTTGATAAAATTTGGCTAAATTTAGCAGCACGTTTGCGATACTCATCGCCTCTTTTCCGCTTAAATTTGCGTCTATTTCGTCCAAAATAATAACACCTTCACCGCTTTGAGTGATCTTGCTCTCGCTTGCGATGAAAGCCAGACGCAAGCGGTTTAGCTCTCCCGAGCTTAAATTTTTCAGATTCGTTTCATTTAAATTTAAAACGACCTCGTCGCGCCCAGTAGCGTCTAAATTTTTCTCGTTTAAATTTAGCGTTACGCCACTCATATAAAGCTCTTTTAAGTATGAATTTATCAGGCTTTCAAGCTCTTTTAGATTTGCCGCGCGAGTTTGGCTTAGCATCTTGGCAAGTGCGTTTATCTCGCTATTTGCAGATTTAAATTTACGCTCCAGCTCATCCTTTTCAAAGCTTATGTTTTCATATCTTGCCAGCTCGCTCTTACGCTTGGCTAGCGTCTCAAGCGCGTCTTCCTCGCTGCCGTATCTGCGAACGAGCGAATTTACCGCCTCTATACGATCAAGTACCGCTTCGACGTCGATGTCGTCAAGCTCTTCCATATTTAGGCTCTCGCGTGCGAGGCGCAGCTCGTTCATCGCCTCCTCAAAAAAGCTCGTATCAAGATCGCTGATATTTAGCGCCTCCATGACGCTATGCTCGACCTCGAACACACGCTCGGCTCTCGCCCACGCTTCGTTTATTTTGTCTTTTTTGCTAAGGCGTTTTTTAGTCTCCATCAGCTCGTCAAATTCGCCTTTTTTAGGGCTCACGGACTCTATCTTGTCGATCTCGAATTTTGCAAATTCCTTTAGCTCTTCAATCTTTTTTTCCTCGTCCATGATAGTCTTTAGCGCTCTTGAAATTTCATCAAATTCTTTAAATTTCGCCCTAAAACCCTCTAAAAATTCGCCGAATTTCGCGTCCTTTTTTGTCTGTAAAGCATCGAGTAAATTTAAAAATCTCTCGTTTTCAAACTCGTTTATCTCCTTTGCCGAGAGGTATTTGATGTGCTCTTTTGCAATCTGGGCGAGATTTTTTTTAGAGATCGCTTGCGAATTTACAAAATACCTCGCCGACTTGTCGCGGATAAATTTAAAGGTATTTACGCTCTCGTTTTCGATGCCAAACTCATCCATCTTAAACTCATGCTCCACATCGGCTTCGATCAGCCGCGCCTCGCTCTCTTTTAGCCCGAATACCGCCATTATCGCGCCCATAAGGACCGATTTGCCCGCACCGCTCACACCCGTAAATACGCTAAGACCCTCTTTAAAATTTAGCTCGGCCGACCGAAAACTTAAAAAATCTTTTATCAAAATTCGCTCAATCATTATAACCCCAGTGAAGTTTTTCTTTTAAAATTTGAAAATAATCCCTGCCTACATGCCTTATCAGACGTGCCGACTTGTCGCTCAGGCGCGCGCTGACGGCGGTCAAGTTTGACATCTTGTAACGATCCTGCCCATCGATAACGAGCATCGCATCGCTTGAAGTTTTAAATTTTGCCTCAAAGCCATGCGGAAGCACGACAGGACGTTGCGTTAGCGAGTGCGAACAGATCGGTGTCACGGTAAAAACGTCGCTTAGCGGATAGATGATCGGCCCGTTTGCGCTCATGTTATACGCCGTCGTGCCCACGGGTGTGGCGATGATGACGCCGTCGCCAAAGTAAGAGTTGAAGTATTTTCCGTTTAAACACGCCTCGATCTGAGTCATCGCCGCAGACTTCGCGCTCACGATCACCGCGTCGTTAAATGCTATCTTTTGCAGCGTATTGCCGCTTTTTTCGTGAAGGAAAACGTCAAGCATATGCGGCTTTTCCACCTCGAATTTACCCGCGAAAAAATCCGCGAAAAATTTCTCGCATTCATTCATCGTGATGTCCGTCAAAAACCCGAGTCGCCCGGCATGGATACCAAGCACGAAAGGTGAAATTTCGGCCGTTTGACGACAAAGCGAGATGATCGTGCCGTCTCCGCCCAAAGAGATCAAAAAATCGCAATTTCGAGCTAGCTCGCCCGTCTCGTATCCGCTTAAATTTAGCTCCTTTGCGACTACGCTCTCCAGCAAAATCTCCACCCCGTAGCCGGATAAAATTCTTTCTATCGTTTTTAAATTTTGCACCAATTCCGGGCTGGATTTTACCACGATACCGACTTTTTTAATGGTTTTTATGTTTAGATCTTTTTTCATTATTTATCTTTTAATTGTGTCGTTTTATTTTCCTATTATAGAAAATCCTATCAGAAAAACAGGATAAAATACTATCGCAACTCACCTTTGGTTTTTAAATCCGATTTTACCAAAATTTTATTTATACCCGCTTTTGGCAAAAATTTTATTTTGATTTTATTAAAAGCTCTGCAAAAGCAAATCTCATGTATAATTGCGCCTAAAAATAAGCAAGAAGGAGTGAAAATGCGAAGTCACTACTGCACAGACTTAGGTGTAGCTGACATAGGTAAAGAGGTCACGCTGTGCGGCTGGGTAAATACCTACCGCGACCACGGCGGCATCATATTTTTAGACCTGCGCGACAGGACGGGGCTCATCCAGCTAGTCTGCGACCCGGCTGACAGCAAGGACGCACACGAGACCGCGACAAAGGTGCGAAACGAATACGTCCTAAGAGCGCGTGGTAAAGTACGTGCCAGAGGCGAAGGGCTGGCAAATCCAAAGCTAAAAACGGGCGAGATAGAAGTCGTCGTAGATGAACTAATAATCGAAAATCCAAGCGAGGTGTTGCCATTTACGATAGGCGATGAAAGCGTAAATGAAGACATCAGGCTAAAATACCGCTTCCTCGATCTACGCAACGAGCGACTGCAAAATATCTTTAAAATGCGCTCACGAGCGGCGATAGCGGCTAGAAATTCGCTCGATAAAATGGGCTTTATCGAGTTTGAGACGCCGATCCTTACCCGCGCCACACCAGAGGGCGCACGCGACTATCTCGTGCCTAGCCGCGTCTATCCTGGTCAGTTTTACGCCCTACCGCAAAGCCCGCAGCTGTTTAAACAACTTTTGATGTGTTCGGGATTTGATAAATATTTCCAGATCGCAAAGTGCTTTCGCGACGAGGATCTGCGCGCCGATAGGCAGCCGGAATTTACGCAAATCGACATCGAGATGAGCTTTATCGAACAAGAAGACATCCTAAATATGGCTGAAACGATGCTAAAAGACGTATTTGCCGCTTGCGGATACGACATCAAAATCCCGTTTCGCCGTATGAGCTACCGCGAGGCGACCGAGACCTACGGCTCTGATAAACCTGACCTTCGCTACGATCTAAAAATGATCGATGTTATCGATATCTTCGCGCGATCAACGAATGAAATTTTTAGCAAGATCGCCGCTGAGCCAAAGAAAAATCGCATAAAAGCGCTCAAAGTACCAAACGGCGATAATATTTTTAGCAAACGCGAGATGAACCGCTTTGAAGAATTTGTGCGAAAATTTGGCGCACAGGGGCTTGGCTACTTCCAAATGAAAGAAGACGGCTTAAAAGGTCCGCTTTGTAAATTTTTCTCTGACGCTGATTTGGCCCAAATCGTCAGCCGTTGCGAGCTAGCCGTAGGCGATGTCGTATTTTTCGGCGCAGGAAAGAAAAAGGTCGTGCTTGATTACATGGGGCGATTTAGAATTTTCCTTGCCGAGCAAATGGGTATCATTGATCAAGACAAGATGGAGTTTTTGTGGGTCTTAGACTTCCCGATGTTCGAGCAAAACGACGATGGTAGCTACTCTGCGATGCACCATCCTTTCACAATGCCAAAAAATATCGACGAACCAGACCTCGAAGACATCCTTTCCGTTGCGCATGACGTGGTGCTAAACGGCTTTGAGCTAGGTGGGGGCAGCGTGAGGATACATAAAAACGACATCCAGCAAAAGGTGTTTAGGCTACTTGGTATCGAAGAAGCCGAACAGCGCGAGAAATTTGGCTTCTTGCTCGACGCGCTCAGCTTTGGTGCGCCACCGCACGGCGGCATCGCGATCGGCTTTGATAGGCTAAATATGCTAGTTAGCAAATCAGGCTCTATCCGCGACGTCATCGCATTTCCAAAGACCCAGCGCGCCCAGTGCCCGCTCACGAAAGCACCGAGTGCGCCAAGTGCCGAGCAGCTACGCGAACTTGGACTTAGGCTAAGAGAAAAAGAGAAGTGAAATTTATGCATTTGCCGCGAGCGCGTGGCAAATTTGCAAATTTAAAAGGAAATTTATGAAAAAACTATTTTTGATAATCGGTGCTCCGGGTAGCGGAAAGACGACGGATGCGAGCCTCATCGCAAAAGAGGACGACAAGTACGCGCATTTTTCTACAGGCGACCTGCTCCGAGCCGAAGTCGCCAGCGGTAGCGAGCTAGGCAAAAAGATCGACAGCTTCATCTCAAAAGGAAATTTAGTCCCGCTCGAAGTAGTCGTAAATGCGATAATCTCGGCGATCAAAGGCTCTGAAAAGTCAAACATCATCATCGACGGCTACCCTAGAAGCGTCGAGCAAATGACCGAGCTTGACAAGGTGCTAAGTGCGCAAAACGAGATAAATTTACGCGGCGTCATCGAAGTCGATGTGAGCGAAGCCATCGCTCGCGAGAGAGTGCTAGGACGCGCACGCGGAGCGGATGATAACAACGAAGTTTTCAACAACCGCATGAAAGTCTATCTTGACCCGATCGAGGCGATACGTAAATTTTACAAAGGTAAAAATCTGCTTCACGTCGTAAATGGTGAACGCACGATCGAACCGATCGTCGCCGACATAAAAAAACTCATCGAGAATTTATAAATTTTGGAGCTCAAGCGCTCCAAAATTTTAAAACTGTAAGGCTCTATTATTTCGTAAGACGCCATTCTCGGGCTATTGAAAGTGACAAGCGAAGTGAAAAATCGGCGATGATAGCGTCGCTTCATAAGGTTTTTTACAGGGATGCTGTTTGCATTCTCCTGCTTTGAAAACTAAAAATCAATGAAATATTTTAACAGAGCCAATTTTAAAAACCAACTAATAAACCCATCATAAAGTAAATTTCAAAGCATAAATTTTACCCCAAGATATCATCTCAAGGTAAAATTTAGCGCCTAAATTTATTTGATAAAATCCGTCACCACAGGCACGAGCTGCGGGAATACGTGTATCACAAGCCATGTGATCGCGCTTGCTAGCACGATGAAAATGAGCGAGTATTTGAGCGTAAATTTTAGCACCTCGCTCTCACGCCCCGCCATACCCACAGCCGCGCACGCTACGGCAATACTTTGCGGGCTGATGATCTTGCCCACGACCCCACCCACGGTGTTTGCCGCGAGAAATATCACTTCATGCACGCCAAGCTGGTTTGCCGTGACTTGCTGCAACGTGCCAAATAGCAGGTTTGCACTCGTGACCGAGCCCGTGAGAAACACGCCTAGCCAGCCGATGATCGGCGAAAAGAAGCCAAAGGCGTTACCCGTGCTGGAAAGTGCTAGCCCCATAGTCGCCGCTTGACCGCTGTATTTGGCAATGTAGGCGTAGGCGACGATGAGCCCGATCGTCACTATCGGTAGGCTCATCTCTTTGCCCGCTTGCTTTGCAGAGTCGAGCACGACGCTAAATTTGATGCGCAGGGCGAGGATAGTGAGCACCACCGCAAGTAGTATCGCCGTGCCGGTTGCTTTTATCACGCCCCAGCTATACACGGCGGCGATCGCCTGCTCGCCCTCTGAGATAGGCGCGCTTTGTACGACTACGTTGTGTAAATTTGGCACTTCAAATTTGATGTCGGCAAAGCTCATCGCGCTTTTAAAGGCGTCTAAATTCCACACCACAATCGCGGCGATAACAAAGCCAAACGGCAGCCATGCCTTTAAAATTTGCCCGACACTTAGACGCGGCGGCTCTAAATTTTGCTCGCCCTGCGCGGCGTCAAGTCTGAAAATATTTTTTATCTTCCAAATTCTCACCGATGCGCTCAAAAGTATGATAGAGACGATTGCAGAGGTGATATTTACGAGCTCTGGGCCTAAAAATTTAGCCGTCGCATACTGCGTGATGGTGTAGCTAGCCGCCGCGACCGTGACGTGAGGCAGGACGTCTTTAAATTTACCACCCACCAAAAACGCCAAGAAAAACGGCACTAAAAACGTGATCGGCGGCAGCATTCTAGCCGTCATCGTGGAGATGATCGTCGGGTCTAAATTTACCGTGCCAGCCAGAGCCGTGATCGGGATACCGACTGCACCAAACGCTGCACCTGCTGTGTTTGCGACCATGCTAAGTCCAGCTGCGCTTAGTGGCTTTAGCCCTAGCCCCATGAGAAGTGCCGCCGAGATCGCTACGGGCGCGCCAAAGCCGATCGCTCCCTCCAAAAACGAGCCGAAGCAAAACGCGATCAAGATGACTTGGATGCGGTGGTCGGGCGAGATGATGGTGATGCTCGTTTTTAGCGCCTCAAAATAGCCTGAATTTACGCTAAGCTTGTAAAGAAAAATGGCGCACAAGATGATCCAAGCGATCGGCCAAAGTCCGTATAAAAAGCCATACGCAAAGCTCGCAAACGCCGCAGATACGGGCATCTTGTAAAAAAGCACCGCTACGCCGGCACTCGCCGCGACCGTGAGAAACGCCGCGACGTAGCCTTTTAGCTTGAGCGCGACAAGCGAGAGCAAAAAGACAAATATCGGCAAAGCCGCCACGAGGGCGCTTAGCCAGATATTGCCCGCAGGATCGTAGTTTTGTAAAAAATATCCTTGCATGTTAAGTCCTAAATTTACCCCATTATCGGCGTCGGATACGTCCCGGGCACCAGGATGTCGCTCGTGACGTTTTGGATGTCGCGGTGACCGGCAAACGCCATCGTCGTGTCCATCTCGTCATACATGATTTGCAGTGCGCGCGTGACGCCATCCTCGCCGTATGCTCCCAGCCCATAGACAGGCGCGCGACCTAGCATGATGCCTCTTGCGCCCATCGCCCATGCTTTTAGCATGTCCTGACCGCTGTAAAATCCGCTATCGATCCATACCTCGGTCTTGTCGCCGACGGCTGAGACGATGTCCGGTAGGGCTTTGATCGCTGAAAGCGTGCCGTCCATCTGGCGTCCGCCATGGTTTGAGACGATGATCGCGTCAGCTCCGTGTTTGACGGCGAGCTGGGCATCTTCTGGTAGCATGATACCCTTTAAAATGATCTTGTCGCCCCATAAATTTTTGATCTCCTCGATGTCGCTCCATTGCAAGCTCGGGTCAAACTGCTCTTTCGTCCAGGAGCTTAGCGAGCTAAGGTCGCTCACGTTTTTAGCGTGTCCGGCGATGTTTCTAAACGTCCATCGGCGATTTTTGAGATAGCGAAGCCCCCATGGGATCTTGGTGCTTAAATTTATGAGATTTGGGATCGTAAATTTTGGCGGTGTGGAGAGTCCATTTTTGATGTCGCGATGGCGATTTCCCAGCACTTGCAGATCGACCGTGACGACGAGGGCAGAGCAGTTTGCGGCCTTTGCGCGGCGGATCAAGTCTTTCATAAATTCACGGTCTCGCATAACGTAAAGCTGAAACCAAAATGGCTCGACGCCAGCCTCCACGAGATCCTCGATCGAGCAGATCGACATCGTCGAGAGCGTAAAAGGGATGCCAAATTTTTGTGCGGCGCGCGCCATGTGTATCTCGCCATCCGCCCACATCATACCCATAAAGCCCACAGGTGCGGTCATCGCGGGAAATTTTGCCGTTTTGCCAAGCAGCTTCGTCTCTAAGCTTCGGTTTGCCATATCGACCAGAATTTTTTGTTTAAATTTGATCGGCTCAAAGTCGGTGTGGTTTTCGCGGTAGGTGCTCTGCGTCCAAGAGCCCGTATCTACGTATTCGTAGAACATTTTTGGGACGTTGCGGTAGCAAACGCGGCGTAAGTCCTCGATGTTTGTCATCAAAGAAAGGTCTTTCATTTTTTGTCCTTTTTTGGAAATTTAATTCGGAGTAATTATCTCCTATTTACTCTTTTGATACAATAAAAATATTGCTATAATTTTTTTCTTTCAATAATTTTTATTAAATGATTTTGGGAATACCACTAAAATTTCAATATGCAGACCTGTGCCGATTTAAGAACCTATATGACGCCAGTCTGTATTAACAAAAATTTCACAACGATCGATTAAAATGCGACTATGATTTTTCAAAAATCAAATAAAATCAAAGGACAAAACATGTTAAAGAAAATTTTAGTTTCAGCAGCGCTTGCGAGTGCGGTATTTGCAGCGGGTGGATTTACAGGCGCAGGCAGTGCGAGCGTAACTAGCGTAGCAAACGCTAAGACCCTAAAAGACGACGCGCCAGTCGTCCTAGAGGGCAAGATCAAGTCTCAGATCCGCTCCGAGCACTATACCTTTGTCGACAACAAGGGTGACACGATAGAGATCGAGATAGATGACAAGGACTGGGGCGGTGTGAAAGTCGATGAGAACACGCCTATACGCATCTATGGCGAGGTCGATAAAGGCTTTATGAAAGACGCGACGATAGACGTGAAACGCATTGAGATCGTGAAATGACTTGGGGCGGTTTTGCCGCCTGAAATCTTAAATTTTAGTTTTACTCCAAATTTAGCCGATTTTTTATATAATCGCACCATAAATTTCACAAGCGAAGCGTTAAATTTAACGTGAGCTAAAAAGGATAAAAATGGACATTTCAAAAATCAAAGTCGGCTCAAACCCCGATAAAATCAATGCCGTGATCGAGATCCCTTACGGCTCGAACATCAAATACGAGATCGACAAAGAAAGCGGTGCAGTGTGCGTCGATCGCGTGCTATACTCGGCGATGTTCTACCCTGCAAACTACGGCTTCGTGCCAAACACGCTCGCAGCCGACGGTGATCCTGCCGATATCCTCGTACTAAACGAATATCCGCTGCAAGCCGGCAGCGTGATCCCGTGCCGACTAATCGGCGTGCTCGTGATGGAGGATGAAGCTGGCATGGACGAGAAGCTTCTAGCCGTGCCTGTTAGCAAGATCGACCCACGATATGACGGCATCAAAAGCTATAAAGACTTGCCAGAGGCCACGCTAAATAAGATCAAAAATTTCTTTGAAACCTACAAAATCCTCGAACCAAATAAATGGGTAAAGGTCAAAGAATTTAAGTGCCAAGAGTGCGCGAAAGAAATTTTAGACGCAGCTATCAAAAACTATAAATAACAAAGCCTCGCACCCGAGGCTTATTTTTATATTTAAATAAGCTTTCCTCTTGTATAATCACATTTCATTTTAACTGCGGGTTCATAGCTCAGTTGGTTAGAGCATCCGGCTCATAACCGGATGGTCCCAGGTTCGAGTCCTGGTGAACCCACCACTTACGTAAATTCCTATCTACACCGCCGTCTCTTTAAAAAGTCTATCTATCCTGGCGTTTAGCGAATTTGAAATTTCATCCGCATCGTTTTTATCTTTTATCCCCACCAGCTCTTTATAAAGCTCGCTATTTAGACGACTTTTGATGATCTGCCTCATATCTTTCGTGCCGTTTATTATCTCATCTATCGTCGCATCATATCCATTGACGGTACCCTTGGCCATAGCTATACTTTGAGTCTTTATCTCAGGAGTCAGTCTCGTATCGCCGCCACTACTCGCAAATGGACGATAGCTCTTTAAAAATGCTACGAATACGCCCTCTTTTGCATATCCTTCATCGCCTCTATCATACACTGACATATCAGGATCGTAGTTGTAGGCCTTATTTAGACCATTGCTTTGCATCGCCTCTTTAGAAAAGTCAAGCTTCCTAACTATAAAGCTCACTCCAGCGATCTGTAGATCTTTGATAAGATCATAGGCTTGCGTATATTGCTGTGCCGTTTTAAAGATATTTGTGATCTTTGTATTTTCTACCTTCAAAAGTCTGTCTATCTTTTTACTTTCAAAATCAAACTGCATAGATATGCCTTTGGGCAGATCGTTCAAGTCTTGCTACGTGTAGATATCCTTGCTAGTCTTGATGATTTGATTAAATATTTTATAATACTGCCTTATAGTATCTGCCATATCGATATTTTCAAATATCTTTGTGTCGTTTCCTTTTAGTCCAAGCAGACTTGATATATGATTATCCTCGCTAAATTTACCTATCTCATCGAGCGTGCTTTTATGCAGTTTATATCCTTGCGGGAGTCCGGCCGCCTTGTTAAAGTCCTCTCCCATGAAGCCTTTTTCATCGACGCTGTATCCGTAGGCTTGATTTGAAGCGATGATGCTTGAATTTGGAAAGCCTGTTTGTGCGCTTTGGCTAAATTTAGCCTCACTTACCAAAAACGATGAGTCTAAATTTGCTATCTGTCTAGCATTGGCCGCAGCAGAGAAATTTGCAAAATCAACGCTTCGATCTTGCTTGTTTTTCTTTAAATTTGAGGCGGAGAATATGGAGCTATTCGTTTGATAAGAGACTGATATCATTGCTTATCCTTTTGGCAGTCTATTTTAAAAGGATAAGCAAGATTTATTCCTAAAAGAGCGGTTGAATTTATTTTAAATTTGCCGATATTAAGGACTACAAAGCGTGAAATTTAAAGGATATGTAATGATCAGTGCCATCAATGAAAACGGCGAGAGCTTATTTGAAATTTTAGAGAATTTAGCCAAGGCAAAGAGGAATATAAAGGCCTAATCCCTATAAAATTTTAAAATTTTATCTTCACCGAGCGATAGGTCGGGTCAAACCTAAAAGTCAGCAAATTCTGCAAAATTCCAAAAAGTACCATAAACGTGACAAAGCTACTGCCTCCGTAGCTGAAAAACGGCAGCGGCACCCCGACGACGGGGGCAAATCCGATAGTCATCGAGACATTCACACCCACATATATAAAGATGAGCGCCGCGATACCGGTGGCGACGACCTGCGTAAAAAAGTCGTTTTTAAGCCCATAGTTTAGGCTCAGCAGATGCGCTATCAACGCGCCGTAAAAGCTAAGTAGCCCCAGAGCCCCATAAAATCCGAAACGCTCGATATTATAAGCAAATATAAAATCGCTCGTGGCGATAGGCAAAAATTTAAAATGCGTCTGAGTCGCCTCGTCTTTTGGCTTGCCCTTCAGTCCGCCGCTTCCGATAGCGATGATGCTTTGTTTGACGTGATAGCTTGGCTCTTTGGAGACAAAGTCATATATTCGCTTTTTTTGATAATCGTGCAAATTCTCATACAAAACTGGCGTGCAAAAGCCGATCGCTAAAAATATACAGATCCAAATTTTTTTATTCACACCGATGACAAAAAGTATCGTGTAGCCCACGAGTAAAAGTATGAGCGCAGTGCCAAGATCGGGCTCTTTAAGGATCAAAGCAAACGGCAAAAGTATGTAAAAGCTAAGCCGTAAAAAGTCCTTTAGTCCGTATCCGTCCTCGCCCGGAGGACTGCGCTTGATTAGATATGCCAGCATCAGCAAAAAGGCCGGCTTCATGACCTCGGAGGGCTGAAGCGTAAAATGCACGAACGGGATTTCAAGCCATCTTCTAGCTCCAAGGCGGCTCACTCCAAACAGATCCACACTCAGCAAAAGCACGATACAAACCCAATAAAACATCGGTATTACCCACTCGATCCTACGAATAGGCAGCAAAAACGACAGACAAAACGCCAAAAATCCGACGCCAAAATATACGATCTGCTTGTTGGCTAAAATTTCGTTGGCCTCGGAGACTAAAATATACGACAATACGATGATCGGGATTATCAAAAAAAGCTGCAAAAAGTCAAAATGTGTTAAAATACGACGATCAAGTTTTATCAAGCGCAGGCCTTGTTTTTGGCTTGATTATATCACAAAGAAGGAATATTTTGGTTAATTTCGTCCAAACGCAAAGCTCGAGGCTTGATGTGGCGCTGGCAAGCGAGCTCAAAATTTCGCGCAACCAGGCTGCAAATTTGATCAAAAACGCCCTTGTGAGCGTAAATTCAAAGCCTGCTTTAAAGCCCTCCATGCAACTAAATCAAAATGATGAAATTTGCGTGAAATTTGCCCTGCCAAAGGAAAAAACGAACGATTATGAGGTAAATTTTGAAATTCCTGTCATTTACGAGGATGAGGATATCTTGGTGCTAAATAAACCCCCTCAAATAGTTGTCCACCAAGCCCCAAGCGTCAAAGAGGCCACGCTCGTAGAATGGCTCAATCAAAAAGGCTTCATGCTCTCGAATCTAAACGGCGATC
Organism: Campylobacter sp. FOBRC14; assembly: GCF_000287855.1. NCBI lineage: Bacteria > Pseudomonadati > Campylobacterota > Epsilonproteobacteria > Campylobacterales > Campylobacteraceae > Campylobacter > Campylobacter sp. FOBRC14. Next base: position 182,711 of record NZ_ALJJ01000009.1, read on the forward strand.
TGCGTGCGGGTATCGTTCATAGACTGGACAAAGGCACGAGCGGAGCGATAGTCGTCGCTAAAAATAACGCCGCACACGCAGCCTTGAGCGCTCAGCTAAACGATAAAAGCATGGGCAGGATCTACCTGGCGCTGACCGATCTGCCACTAAAGCAAGAGTGTATAATCGACAAGCCTATCGGCAGGAGCCCGTCAAATCGCCTGAAAATGGGTATAGTCACAAACGGACGCCACGCTAAAAGCGCCTTTTTAAATTTAGTGCAAACGGACGAGGTAAATTTGATAGCCGCAAAGCTTTTTACAGGCCGTACCCATCAGATAAGGGCGCACCTAGCCAGCATAAATCGCCATATTTTGGGGGATAATTTATACGGATTTAAGAGCGAAAACGATAAAATCAAGCGAGTTATGCTCCATGCTTATATGCTTTATTTCTTCCATCCGCGAAGCGGCGAGAAGGTCGAATTTATCGCGCAAACATGGGATGACTTTAACCAGATCGTATATAAAAAAATTTCCAAGGAGTTATTTGATGAGAAAATTTGTCCGAAGTCTCTTGACGCCGCTTTTAGCGGCATTGATAGCTGGATGCGCATCTAGCGTTCCGACTCAGCAAAACCCGTCCCTACCGACAATCAACAGCCTAAAAACCATATCCGACATGACCGAAGTAGCCTTTGAATGGAGTCCGACAAACGACGAGAGCGTCATCGGATACTATCTTTACCGCTCAAATCCAAACGAGGCGAATTCCAAAATGCAGATCGTAGCAAACATCAAAGACCGCTTTGCGACACACTATGTAGATTACAACCTAGCCCCGGAAACCACATACGCATATCAGATGAGAAGCTATTCGCAAAATGCCATCTCGGGCCCTGGCGTGACCGTCACCGCGACCACAAAGGCACTACTAGACTCAGTCCCCTTCGCACAGGCTATCACGGGACTTCCTTCAAGAGTCAAGCTAGTATGGCGTCCGCATCCTGACACACGCGTCGCCAGCTATATCATAGAAAGAAGCGACGCAGGCAGGAACAACTGGAGCAAGATCGCAGAGGTCAAGGGCAGACTAAACGCCGAATACATCGATAGCGACGTAAAAGATGGCAAAGGGTATGAATATAGAATTTTCGTCAAAACCACATCCGGCACCGTCTCGAAACCTAGCCAAAACATAAGTGCGACCACAAAGGAGTTACCCTAGGGGCGTGACAAATTTACAGGCCACTACGACAGCGCCAAAAAAGATCGTCATCACTTGGGACAGCGCGGTAGGCAAGGATTTCTCTCACTACAACGTATATAGGACGATGAGTAAAATTTTGCCCTACACCTATCTGGCCAAGACTACGAGCAACTCATACGAGGATCTGCTGAATTCAAACGGCACGCAAAGATACTATAAGGTCACGGTCGTCGATAAAGACGATCTTGAAAGCCTAAAGCAAGACGAACCGATCCTTGGTCAGACGCTAGCCGCCCCTGCGGCTCCGACATTTACTTCGGCTTCGTTTGATGGTAGCGGTGCAAATTTAAGCTGGAACGGCGTAGAGCGCGCGACCTCATACACGCTTTATAGAGAGGGCGGCAGCGAGCGCACGATAAACGGCATCACCGGCACAAGCTACACCGATACCAGCGTGCAGCCGGGCGCTACCTACACCTATCAAATAATCGCAGTCGATGAATTTGGTATCGGCTCGGACAAATCGGCCAAAGTGGAAATAAGCATCAAATAATGCCAAATTTCATAGCCAAAAGCCTAAAAGACAAGGCCTATCCTTTCGGCAAAGATGATGTGTGGTTTTTGTGGGAGGCGCAAGGCAGGAGCGAAAAGCTGGTCTTCACTCAAAGCGCCGATGAAAATTTCTTTATTATCGTAAAAAAATACACGGATAAAGAGGGCTTTGTAATAAAAGGCGAAAAGCTAACAAAGCCTGCCAAGATAGGCCTTTTGCAAAAGGCGCTTTGCGTCTATCGCGACGAAAACACAAACGGCGTCTTAAGCGAAGCGATGGCGGTTAAAAGCACTCACCTCACGCGTAAAACTAGCGCTATCTCGGATATGAAAGAATTCCTGGCAGAATTTAACGAGCTACGGGCGAAATTTAGCCAAATTTTCATCGAGATCGGCTTTGGCTCGGGGCGTCATCTGCTATTTCAAGCGCAAAACAATGCCAAGGCCCTAGTCATCGGCATCGAGGTCTATAAACCAAGCATCGAGCAGGTCGCAAAGCTGGCAAACGCGCAAAATTTAAGCAACATCCGCCTAATAAACACCGACGCAAGGCTGTTTTTATCGCTTATAGGCTCAAATTTAGCGGATAAAATTTTCTTGCATTTTCCGGTACCTTGGGATAAGGCCGAGCACAGACGTGTCGTGTCGCAGGCCTTTGCAAAAGAGTGCGAGAGGGTTTTGAAAATAGGCGGAAATTTTGAGCTTAGGACCGACTCGCGCGAATACTGCGACTTTAGCATGCACCATTTCCTAGATCTAAACGGCGCTCAAATTTTAGTTTATAAAAACCGAAATTTACAAATCAGCAGTAAATACGAGGATCGCTGGAAACGCCAAGATAAGGATATTTACGATATGCTTTATACTTGTAACACCCTAAGCAGCGAACATGAGCTAAAGGGCGAGCTAAATTTCGCCGAAATTTACGATGTGCAAAAGATCGTTAGAAATTTTAAAAACGAGACGATAAAAATGGACGATTTTTTCGTGCATTTTGAGGAAATTTATATCATAGACGAGCAAAGCATACTGCTAAAAGTCGCTTTTGGCGCATTCAATAAACCTGAACAATGCTTTGTAAAGCTAGACGCAAATGGGTGTGAGTATTTCATAAAAAAGCCCCTGCTCACAAGAGAAAATTTAAGTGCGCATGCAGTTTTGAAGGAGTATTTGGCAAATGCAAGAAATTATTAGCGCTCGCAATCTAAGCCTCGCATACGAACGCAACGAGATCGTGATAAATAGTGCAAATTTAGACATCATGGCAAATGATTTTGTATTTATAACAGGCAAAAGCGGAAGCGGCAAATCTACGCTGCTAAAGTCGTTTTATGGCGAGATAGCGCCGCTAGCGGGCGATCTAAACGTCTGCATGGCCTCGATGAGAGGCATAAACGATAAGGAGCTCAGCGAGCTTAGACAAAGGGTTGGGATAATATTTCAAAACTATCGCCTCATAAACGAGTGGAGCGTCGAGAAAAACGTGATGCTGCCTCTCATCATCAAGGGCATAACTCAAAGCGTATGTAAAAAACAGGTCACAAAGCTGCTAAAGCACGTCAATATGCTTCATAAAGCAGACAAATACCCGGTCGAGCTAAGCGGCGGCGAGCAGCAACGAGTCGCGATGGCAAGGGCCTTGGCGCATAATCCGAATTTGCTTTTATGCGACGAGCCGACCGGAAATTTAGACGAATATTCAAGCGACGTCATCTGGTCGCTACTAAAATCCGCACGAGAATTCCTAGGCACGAGCGTGGTCGTGGTGACACACCACATACCATCGACCCTGCGCATACCGTATCGACATTTCGTCATAGAAAACGGAGGCGTGCATGAAATCGCTTAGAGATCATTTGGGATTTATATTCCCGCTAATCGCTTTGCTTTTTGCAGCGGAATTTAGCATGACGGCGGACAAGGTAGTAAAAAACTATGAAAATTTGATGAGCAACGACTATAATATCGTTATCGTCTCGAACAAAGAGCTAAACGACGCGGATATAAGGCCTCTGGTCAATACTTTCGCCTCGCTCGAACCTCTTAGCACCAAAAAGATAATCGACAGACTCTCAAACGACATCTCATCTAAAAATTTATCCGTCTTGCAAAACGCTTTACCTAAATTTTACTCGCTGAAGCTAAATTCCTTCCCGACACCAAAATTTATGAACGACGTAAAAGCCAAACTGCAAAAGATAGACGGAGTTAGCCGCGTCGAGACCTTTTCCAGGACGCACGACAAGGTCTTTAAAATTTTAAATTTAGCCAAGATGCTTTCATATATGTTCATGTGTATCTTAGGCGTCATCGGCATAATGCTTATGTTCAAGCAAGTTAGGATTTGGCTTTACGAGCATAAGGAGCGCATCGAGATAATGACGCTATTTGGCGCGCCTTTTTGGCTAAAAAGCGCCATGCTTTATAAAAGTGCAATAACAGACAGTATCGTAGCCACGCTGATCGTCGGAGGATTTTTCTTTGCCCTGCCTAATATCGAGTTTTTCAGCGATCTTGTAGGACAGATCGATGTCACCCTACCAACCCTTGATATAACAAAAGAGATGCCGATACTCTTTGGTATCGCACTTTTACTTAGTGTATTCGTAGTCAGCCTCGTGATGAGAAAAGCGAGAAAAAGCGATATATGAGAAAATTTATATTTATCCTGGCTTTTTTGAGCGGACTGCTCGCCGCACCAAGCACGCAAGAAAAGATAAAAGACTCCACAAGCTCGCTACGCTCTAGCGAGGCGATGTCGCAGCAGCTAAACAAAAAGCTTGACGATCTGGCAAGCGACATCGTGAGCGGTGAGAAAAAGCTAAAGGGAATAGGCTCTGATATATCAAATTTAAAGTCTCAAATTTCAGCCCTAGAAGGTAACGCGACAAACGCACTTGGCGAGCTTGACAAGCTTACTAAGCAAAATCAAGAGCTAGCCAAAACGCAAAAAGAGCTCGAGCAAAATATGATAAGGATAATCGCCGAGGATCTGTCGTTTGACCTGCTTTTATCGGGTGATGAGAGCAAAGAGAGCGAGGATAGCATCATGGTCTCGCAAATTTTAACGAAGCTAAACAGCATAACAAAAGAGGATTTTAAAAAGCTCAGCAAAAACTACGAAGATACGATAAATCAGATAAAATCGCAATCAAGCAAGATAAACGAGATAAATTCCAGTATAAAAAACTATAGACGCAAGCAAAGCGACCTCGTAGCGCTTGAAAGCAACCAAAAAAGCACTATAAACAACCTAAAAAGAGACAAGGAAATTTACACCAAAAAGCTCGCAAAGCTCCAAGCTCAACAAGATGAGCTAAGAAAGACACTCGAGCAGCTAGCGATCATGCAAAAACGCGAGGACGCGGCGGCTCAAGAGGCTAGACGCAAAGCCGAGCAAAAAACAGCCAGCGGTAAGCCAAAAGTCGGCGACTCCGGCGTGAAGCAAATGGGCTCGAGCTATCAAACAAGCTCGGTCAAAAGATACACTGGAGCAAAGACGATAGCGCCTTTAGAGGGCTTTAGCGTGAAGCAAAAATTCGGCAACTATGTTGATCCCATATATAACATCAAAATTTTCAACGAGTCTGTGGTGCTACGCTCGAACACTCCTGACGCAAAGGTGAAAAGCGTGCTAAACGGCAAGGTCGTCTTTGCCAAACAAACCCCCATGCTAGATAATGTCGTCATCGTAGAAAACGATAACGGTATCCACACCATATACGCTCATCTAAGCCAGATAGCCCCCACCATAAAGGTCGGCTCAATGGTGCAAAAAGGATACGTGATCGGACGAGTCAGAAACGATCTGACATTTGAAGTGACGCAAAAAAACTACCACATCGACCCGCTCGAGCTCATCAGCCTAAAATAGCCACTCTTGCGCTGCATTAACTAAATTTAAAGCCTTTTTGGCTAAAATGCGTGAATTTCAAGGAGCAAAACATGAGTGACAAAAAGCGTGTATTGGTGAAATTTTCCGGTGAGGCGCTCGCCGGAGATAGCGGCTTTGGCATAGATACGGCTATACTGAAATTTATCGCTGATGAGATAAAAGAGCTCGTAACAAACGGCACTGAGGTATGTATCGTGATCGGCGGGGGCAATATCATCAGGGGCGTGAGTGCGGCAAAAGACGGCATCATAAGGCGCACGAGCGGCGATCATATGGGCATGCTGGCGACTGTGATAAATTCTATCGCGATGCGCGAGGCTTTAGAGCGGGGCGGACTTGATGTGAGGGTGCAAAGCGCGATAAAAATGGAAGCCATCTGTGAGACCTTTATCGTAGGCCGTGCAAACAGACACCTTGAAAAAGGCCGCGTCGTTATATTTGCCGCGGGGACTGGCAACCCTTTCTTCACGACCGATACAGCAGCTACGCTAAGAGCTATCGAGATAGGCTCTGATATGATCATCAAAGCCACCAAGGTAGACGGTGTTTACGACAAAGATCCAAATAAATTCAAAGACGCGAAACTACTAAAATCGCTAAGCTACGAAAAGGCGATGAGCGACGATATAAAGGTCATGGACGACACGGCTATCGCACTTGCCAAAGACAACTCGCTGCCTATTTTGGTCTGCAATATGTTCAAGCAAGGCAACCTGCTAAAAATCATCAGCGAAGATGCGAAAGCGCTGTATTCGATAGTAAAATAAAATTTTAAAAGGATAAAAATGAGAACCGAACAAATCACGGCAAAAGCACTAAAACAAATCGGAGACGACAGATACAAGCTGTCTTTGATCGTGGCAAAACGCGCCGAAGCGCTTGCAAACGGCGCGCAAGCGCTCATAGACGGCGATACTTCCAAGATGAAATTTGCCGATATCGCACTCATGGAAGTCGCAGAGGGAAAGATAGGGCTAGAGGCTATTGTTGAAGGAAAATAGTATATTCATAGAGCAGCTCATAGACGAGATATCGGCATGTAGAAACGTGCCCGATGTCATGGCGCTGCTCTTTTCGCTCTGCGAGCAAACACCGCTACTGCAAAAGGCCATAGACACCTGCGTGACTTCGCACTCCGGTCAATACCGAAAAAGCGGCGAACCGTATGCGATACATCCTATCTTGGTCGCTTGCATCGTCTCGTATATGGGTGGCGATGAAAATATGGTCATCGCCGCGCTCCTACACGACGTGGTCGAGGACACCGACACTACGTTAGCGCAGGTGAAAACGGAATTTGGCGAAGAGGTCGCAAAGCTGGTCGAAGGACTCACCAAGATCGTAGCCATAAGAGAGGACAAACTCGCAAGCTCCGATAGCAACGAGCGCTTAGCCTCGTCCGCCCTTACGTTTAGGCGTATGCTTTTAATATCCATCGAAGACGTGCGCGTGCTTGTCGTAAAGCTTTGCGATAGGCTGCACAACATGCTCACTCTCGATGCGCTGGCACCCGAAAAGCAAAAACGCATAGCCGAAGAGACACTGATGGTTTACGCTCCGATCGCGCATAGACTTGGAATTTCATCTATCAAAAATTTGCTCGAAGATCTAAGCTTTAAATACGCCATGCCCGATGAATACGCCAAAATTTACAACTACCTGGATAAGCACAAGCAGCAGCTCGCGTTAAAGCTCAACGCCTTTTATGAAAAAGTCGGTCAAATTTTACTTCAAAACGGCTTTAGCGAGGGAAGCTTTGAAATTCAAAAACGTATAAAGCACTACTACTCGATATACCTAAAAATGCAACGAAAGGGCATCTCTATCGAGGAGGTGCTTGACTTGTTAGCTATACGCATCATCGTGCAAAAACCGCTTGATTGCTACCTTGCGCTTGGAAATTTACATATAAATTTCAACCCTTTGATCTCGCGCTTTAAGGACTATATCGCGCTTCCAAAACAAAACGGCTATCAGACTATCCATACGACGATATTTGATAACAAAAGTATATTTGAAGCGCAGGTTCGCACCTACGATATGCACAAAACCGCCGAATACGGCGTCGCCGCGCACTGGAAATACAAAAACGGCGAAGGCAGCTTACTAAATCCTAAACTAGACTGGCTAAACGATATCGGCATGCAAAACGGCGAAAGCGAGAACAACCCTGAAGAGCTTTACGAATACGCAAAAGATAGCCTTTATATCGAGGATATCGCGGTATATTCGCCAAAAGGCGAGGTCTTTACCTTGCCGCGCGGAGCGACTGCGCTTGATTACGCGTATGAAATTCACACCGAAATAGGCCTTTACGCCAAAGAAGCTTATATAAACCGCGTCAAGATGCCGCTTCTAACAGAGCTTAAAAACGGCGATATCGTGCGCATCGTGACAGGAGACGAGGCAAAGTATCGCTGCTCATGGATGAATAGCGTGCGAACCGGTAAAGCGCGCGCGACTATCCGATCGTTTTGCAAGCAAAAGATAAAAGAGATAAATCATAAAATCGCCGTCGATATCCTAAAATCAGTCTTTAGCGTATCCTCTCAAAGGATCTTGGACTGGATAGAGCGCGAAAATTTAAGCAAGAAAATTTTTAAAGCCGCGACCGACTCCGTGTATCTGCAAGAGGTAGCCAACGCTCTTAAAAAATACATCCGCAAAGAGCGTCCGTTTTTGATAGCACTTGGCGACAAATACCAGATCAAAAAGCAGAAATTTGAAAATATCGTGATATACTCGAACCATAAAATAAATAACGTCGAGTTTGATTATTGCTGCAACCCTAAACGAGGCGACAGCATCGTAGGCTTTAAAAACGGACACACCGTGACCGTGCACCATAAGCTCTGCGAAAGAGCGGGCAAACTGATGGATAAAAACGAGGAGATCATCTTCGTCAAATGGACCAGAAATGCGCCGTATAGATATAAAATTTTGCTAAATTTAGAAAACCGCAAAGGCTCGCTGGCGGAATTCCTGACCTACCTGGCGCGGCTTGACGTAAATTTAGCTACAATCATGCTAAACGAAGCCAACGACGTTACGGGAGATTTGTTTGAGCTTAGCGTCGAGATAGCCGAAAATATCGATGCTAACGACATAAGAGACAAGCTAAAAGAGCGCTATAAGATAATCGATTTCGTATCGCAAAGCGACCCGTATCATAACTAAATTTAAGGAGAAAAAATGGTTGATTTGATGCAAATAATGCAAGAGGTCAAACGAGGCGTCGCCGAGATGATCGACGAGGATCGTATATTTAATTTGATCAAAAATTTCTATGAAAAAGGCGAAAATTTTTACGTGAAAGCGGGTTTTGACCCGACAGCACCCGACCTTCATCTAGGCCACACCGTAGTACTTGGCAAGATGGCGCTTTTGCAAAAGCACGGTGCGATCGTGCAGTTTTTGATAGGCGATTTCACTGGGCAGATCGGCGATCCTAGCGGCAAATCCGCCACCAGAAAGAAGCTCGATAAGCAGACCGTGCTAAAAAACGCCAAAACCTACGAGGAGCAGGTTTTTAAAATTTTAGACCCCGCAAAGACAAAGATAATGTTTAACTCGACCTGGTCAAACGAGCTAGGCGCGGCTGGAATGATCGAACTGGCTAGCACATTTCCGGTAGCTCGTATGCTCGAGCGAGACGACTTTGAAAAGCGCATAAAGGCCGGCACGCCGATCTCGATAAGTGAGTTTTTATATCCGCTCATGCAAGGCTATGATAGCGTCGCGATGAAATGCGACATCGAAATGGGCGGTACGGATCAAAAATTTAACCTTCTCATGGGACGCACGTTGCAGCGAATTTACAATGTCGGTAAAGAGCAAGCCGTCATCATGATGCCGCTACTTGAGGGGCTTGACGGCGTAAATAAAATGAGTAAAAGCCTAGGCAACTACATCGGCGTGACGGACGTACCAAACGAGATGTTTGCCAAAACGCTAAGTATCAGCGACGAGCTCATGTGGCGCTGGTATGATCTTTTGAGTGAAAAGAGCACAGGCGAGATAGCCGCGCTAAGAGCTAGCGTAGATGCAGGCAAATACCACCCCAAAAAAGCCAAAGAGGATCTGGCCTACGAGATCACGGCTCGCTATCACGGCGAGGCTGCGGCGAAGGCGGCATGCGAGGAATTTAACAGCGTTCACGTGCAAAATCAGATCCCAAGCGATCTTGAAACCTTTGAGATGAGCTCTCCTGCTTGGATAGTCGAGGCATTGACTCACTGCAAGCTATGTCCTACGAATTCTCAAGCACGTCGCGATATCGCCGCAAATGCCGTGAGCGTGGATCAAAAAAAGATAAACGACGAGCAGCTAAAGCTTGATAGCGGAATTTACGTTTTACAAGTAGGCAAGAAAAAATTTGCGAGGCTAAAGGTCGTCTGATGGAATTCAAACCGCTAAAAATAGGACAATACGAGATAAAATACCCGATATTTCAAGGCGGCATGGGGCTTGGTATCAGCTGGGACAAGCTGGCTGGCAACGTAAGCCTGGAAGGCGGCCTTGGGATAATCAGCTCCGTAGGCACGGGATACTATGAAAACCGCGCATATATCAGTAAGGAACTAAACGCAAAACCTTTTGGCAGCGAAAATTTTTATTCTACGGCGGGCCTAAAAGCTATCGTCGCAAACGCTCGTAAAATTTGCGGCGATCTGCCCCTTGGTGTAAATATCATGTATGCGGCAAACGACTACGCAAGAGTCGTCAAAGACGCATGTGAGGCCGGGATCAACATCATCGTCTCAGGCGCCGGACTGCCTACGAATCTACCCGAATTTACCGAAAATTTCAAAAATATCGCGCTAGTGCCTATCGTCTCAAGCGCCAAAGCCCTTAAAATCATCTGTAAGCGTTGGATGCAGCGCTATAAACGCCTACCCGATGCAGTAGTGCTGGAAGGTCCCCTAAGTGGCGGCCATCAGGGCTTTACCTATGAGCAGTGCATAGACCCCGAGTATCAGCTAGAAAAGCTCATCGCGCCGGTCAAAGAGGAGATAAAGGAGTGGGGAGATTTCCCGCTCATCGCTGCCGGCGGCATCTGGGATAAAAAGGACATCGAAAAGGTCATGCAGCTTGGCGCAGACGGCGTGCAGATGGGTACTCGCTTCATCGGCACCTACGAATGCGACGCAAATATCCGCTTCAAAGAGGTCATCTTAAACGCCAAAAAAGAGGACATCGAGCTTATAAAAAGCCCGGTAGGCTATCCTGCGCGCGGTATCCGCACAAATCTGCTAAATTTAGTCGATAAGCGACAAGGCCCGAAAATTCAATGTATCAGCAACTGTGTGAGCCCTTGTCAGCGCGGTAAAGAGGCTAAGCAAGTAGGATACTGCATCGCAGACAGGCTGTTTGACTCGTATTCCGGCAACGTCGATACCGGGCTATTTTTCACCGGAGCAAACGGCTACAAACTAAAAGAGATAATAAGCGTCAAAGAGCTTATGGCAAAGTTGGTGCACGGCGAAGATGACTAGGATAATTTTTGTCGTTTTGATGCTCACGATGAGCCTTTTTAGCGCAAACGAGGCTCAAATTTTTTCAAATTTCGATAGAAATTTCGCCACGTCTACAAAGGCACAAAAGAGTAAATTTCACAACGATATCAAGCAAATTTACGTCCAAGCCATCATCAACAACGATAAAAATTTAAAAAAACAGACCCTCTCAAGACTCATCATAAGCTCAAAAGCCCTAGGCCTTGACAGTAGCTCTTATCTAAACGACTTAAACGAGCTAAACGGCGCAAAACCCGCCAAAACAAATAACCTCGATACCCAAGCCAGGCAAACGCAAACGCCTATCAAGCAAACGCCAAGCACCAGGCCGCTTTATCTGCTAAGCGCTACAAAAAACGGCGATACCTTGGTATTAAAATTCAACCAGCCGCTTGACACGTCAAAGCTAAAGACCTCAGCGCTAAATCAAAAAAATATCTACCGAAACATCATGGATATAGAGGGCGTCCTAAACGGTAGCAGTCTCACGTATAAAAATTTCATCACGCAAGAGGTGCACATAGCGCAGTTTGACAAAAATACCATACGTATAGTCTTTAGCGACAGGGCGCAAAAAACGATAAAAGCAAACGTCATAGGCGACGCTTTGGTCATAAGCAGTGAAAATTTCGTCTCGAACGAAAAGATAAACGCGCCGCTTACCAAGCAGCCCGTTAAAACGCAGCAAAGCACGCCTATACCGCCGGCTCAAGCCCAGCCCCCTAAAACTCCCGCCGCACCGACAAGCCAGCCGAGGCCACACCATATCACGGGCGGTAAAACGATAGTCATCGACCCGGGTCACGGCGGCAGCGATCCTGGCGCCATAAGCGGCAAGATGCAAGAAAAAGTCGCCGTTTTGGCCGTGGGTAAAAAGCTTGGCGAAATTTTGAAAAAACGCGGCTATAAGGTCTATTTCACGCGCTCGAACGACACCTTCATAAATTTACGCACGCGCACTAAATATGCAAACGATAAAATGGCCGACCTCTTCGTCTCCATCCATGCAAATGCCGCTCCAAATGCGGTAAAAGCGGCCAGCATGCACGGCATAGAGACGTTTTTCCTCTCGCCTGCGCGCTCCGAGCGCAGTAAAAACGCCGCCGCACTGGAAAATAAATCCGACATAGAAGAGATGAACTACTTTTCGCAGCAGACATTTTTAAACGTCCTAAACCGCGAGAAGATCATCGCCTCAAACAAGCTTGGCATCGACATGCAGCGCGAGCTACTGGCTCAAGCCAGAAAGGTTTATAGTGCGAGTGACGGCGGCGTCAGAGAAGCGCCGTTTTGGGTGCTCGTGGGTGCTCTCATGCCAGCAGTGCTAGTAGAGATAGGCTACATCACGCACCCCGTGGAGGGTAAAATGCTCTACGACGACGCATATCAAAACGCCCTGGCGCTTGGCATTGCAAACGGCGTGGATTCTTATTTTGCTAAAAACTGATGAAAAACGCAGCCGTAAGCTTTAAGGGCAAGACCGCGTTCAATGCGCAGTTTGACGACATCTACTTCAATACCGATAAGCCCTGGTGCGAGAGCGAATACGTCTTTGCAAAGGGACTTGATGAAATTTGGCATGAGCAAGATCGCTTCATCGTCGCTGAAACGGGCTTTGGCGCGGGGCTAAATTTCCTCACGCTTTGCAAGAAATTTCAAAATAGCGGCAAGAGGCTACATTTCGTGAGCATCGAGGCAAACCCTATCGCAAAGCACGATCTAGCTGAAATTTATGAAAATTTAGGAAAATTTAAAACCCTGGCTAAAAAGCTTGCCAGGCTCTATCCGCCACTCGTTCGAGGTATCCACAGGATAGAATTTAGCGAGTTCATCACGCTTGATCTTTGCTTTGGCGATGTGCTTGAAATTTTGCCCGAGCTTGATTTCAAGGCCGATGTTTGGTTTATGGACGGCTTTGCTCCGAGCAAAAACGAGGCTATGTGGAGCGAGGCGGTGTTTAAGCACATCGCGCGCCTGACGCGTTTGGGCGGCATGGTGCGGACGTATTCTTGTGCCAAGATCGTGCGCGAGCGCCTTGTTCGGGCGGGCTTTTGGCTAGAGCTTCGCAAAGGATACGGCAAAAAACGGCAAATGAGCCACGCCGTATTGAAGCAAAGCTATGAAATTTCAAAAGATCCGTGGTTTGCAAGATGCGAAACGGCGCTAAATTTAGCCCGCACACCGAGAGCTCTCATCATAGGAGCGGGCATCGCGGGGCTAGCTACGGCCGTAGAGCTTAGCAAAAACGGCTTTGACGTGACGCTAGCCGAGGCAAAAGGCGCGGTCGCCACGAACGGCTCCGGCAATTACTGCGGTGTTTTGATGCCGCTCATCACAAAACCCGAGGTAAATTTAGGGCGCATGCACCTAAACGCCTTTTTGCAGGCGGCTAGGTTTTACAGATCCGCTATGAACGAGCGATATATAAAATTTAGCGGCTGCATCGACTACGCATACGACGAGCTGCTGGCCAAGCGCTTTGAGAGCTGGCGCGATGAAGATGCCGATGAGATTTTCAAATTTGACAAGGCCGCAAAGCCCTATCCTGCGATGTTTATAAAAGACGGCGCATACGCCAGACCGCGAAAAATGTGTGAAAAGATCGCTAAAGATTTAAACGTCCTTTTCACTCACGAATACCTTAGCCACAAGCACCTAAAAAACGGGCAGATCAGCGTGAAATTCAAAAACGCCAAGAGCCTAAAGACCGATATTTTGGTCTTTGCGACGGGCAGCAAAAGCGCTGAAATTTTCAAAGAAAAAGAGATACTGCTAAGCTCTGTCCGCGGGCAAGTCACTCACATCGAGCCGCTCGTAGATACCCACATGCCCTTTAGCGCATTTGGCTACGTCTGCCCTAGTATCTGGGGCGTGCAGGTGATCGGCGCGACATACGCCAGAAACGAAATTTGCGATGAAGCCAGAGACGAGGACGACGCGGAAAATTTAAGCAAGGTGAGCGAATTTCTAGACGTCAAAAAAGCGCGTATCATCGGCTCAAAGGTCGGCTACAGAAGCTACAGCAGCGACCGCTTCCCGGTCATTGGTGCGCTTTATGATGAGGAATTTTACAAGCAAAGCTATAAAGATCTCTTTTGGAGCAAGCACAAAGACACGAACCCTACAGCCGTTTATGAGCCAAACGTTTTTGTAAATATCGCTCACGGCTCGCGCGGACTTTGCACTGCGATACTTGGAGCCAAGCTTATCGGCGATCTCGTGCTAAAGCGCCCGCTTTGCATAGAAAAGTCGCTATTTAACGACCTTCACGCAGCGAGATTTTTAGTGCGAAGGCTAAAACGCGGGCAAAAATAGAAATTTAAGCTTTGGTATCGATCGTTTTATTATTAAATTTATAGCTGTCAGTTAAATTTATAAACGCCGTTTTTACTTCGTTTATGTCTAAATTTACGCCACGTTGCTTTGACATTTTGCTTAGAAATTCAAGCATTTCATTTAATGTGTCTTTTGAAGCTTGGGTTGCACTTTTGATGGTCTGCGTATCTAAATTTTGTTGCATAGCTTTTCGCTACCGCTTTGGCGCACAGGCTATTTGATGAGCTTGAAAACTACGCAAGCATCGCGATGGTAGAATTTCAAAGCTACAATGACACTAGCGATGAAAGATGACTGCTAACGGGAAGCTACGCGGTCTTTGGACTGGGGCTAAAAAGTGGAAAATACTTCCCGCTCGTAAAGCGGTATTTCTCGCTCGTCGATGACGAACACCAAAACGAGCAGGTCAAATTTATCGAGGCGTTCATCGACCGCTGGGGCGTGAGCGAGCAAAGCCTCGATGTCATAGTGAAAGGGATTTTATCCTATCAAAATGAGAAAATTTACAAAAATTTAGGTGCGCTGATGAAAGAAAGTGAAAATAAAATTTTGCTTGTAAATGCACTAAAAAAGCTGGACGGCTACGAAAAAGGGTATGTCGCTTATGCCGTTTGGGGCAAGGGCTGGCAGGATCGTTGATATTTTTTAATTTGATGAGCCTCATAGAAAATGCGATATGATATTTCGTCAAATTTTGTATTTTTTACATTTACAGTCGAATTTAGTAAAAAAGAGCTTATTTACATACTTTCACAAAGAGCATAGCAAGGCACGGATCAAAGCCTCGTTTTCATCTTCTCAAATTCGTCTTTTATGACCTGCTCATGCGGCTCGCTAGTCATTTTGTTTATCGCATCGCCCCAGATGCTTACGATCACGATAGCTACGCTGGAGACGATGATACCGGGCAAAATTTCATACACATAGGCGTTTAGTCCCGAGCTTATCCAAAAAAGCACCGTCGCACCACCGGCTATCATGCCTACAAGCGCGCCAAGCGCACTCATACGCTTCCAATAAAGGCTAAAAAGCAAAACCGGTCCAAAGCTCGCGCCAAAGCCCGCCCATGCGTTGCCGACTACGTTCAAAACGCTATCGGTTGAGAGAAAAGCTAGCAAGGTAGCCACGAGTGCCACTGCGACTACGGCGTATCGGCTAAGCGCTACTTGCATCTTTTCGCTCACGTCCTTTTTATAAAAGGCAAATATGAAATCCTTAGTCACCGAGCTTGAAGTCACTAGAAGCTGGCTTGATATCGTGCTCATGATCGCAGAAAGTACCGCCGATACGATGATACCTATAAAAAATGGCGGAAACAGCAGCTCGCCAAGCTTTAAAAACACGGTCTCAGGATCGCTTAGCCCTCCTCTGGTGCTAAAATATACAAAGCCGATAAGCCCGCTCATCATCGCTCCGATGAGACCTATCGCCATCCAGCCAATACCGATCCTGCGGGCTTGTGCGAGCTCTTTTGAGTCTCGTATCGCCATAAATCTAACGATGATGTGAGGCTGCCCAAAATACCCGAACCCCCACGCCAAAAGCCCCAAAATGCCCCAAAAGCTCTGTCCTGCAAACATATCAAGATGACTAGGGCTTAGCCTATATAGCTCTCTCCAAAAATTCGTATCGCTTGGGATATCTAAATTTAAAAATCCCACGACCGGGATCGCTACGAGCACGAAAAACATGAGAGCTCCTTGAAACGCATCGGTGATACAAACCGCGCGAAACCCGCCAAAAAACGTATAAAAAACGACTATCATCAAGGTAAATATCGCTCCGTAGTCAAACGGCAAGCCAAAAAAGCTCTCGAAGCTCTTGCCGCCCGCGATGATACCGCTTGAAACGTAAAGCGTGAAAAATACCAAGATGACTAGCCCCGAGACTATGCGCAAAATTTTAGTCCTATCCTTGAAGCGATTTTCCAAGAAATCAGGTATCGTTATGCTGTCGCTTGCGACTTCGGTATAAACGCGCAGTCGCTTGGCAAGAAATAAATAATTACAATACGCTCCTATGGTAAGGCCTATCGCCATCCATGCAGTGGCGATCCCCGTGGCGTAAAGCGCACCCGGCACGCCAAGAAGCATCCAGCCGCTCATATCGCTAGCTCCGGCACTTAGAGCGGTCACGACTGGGCCTAGGCGGCGGTTATCCAACAGATATTCGCCCATATTTGCATTTTTATTATAAGAATAACGTCCGACAAACAGCAAAAATCCAAAATATATAGCGATCGCGATATAAGAGCTCAAACTCATAAATTTCCTTTTGTATGAATACGCCCGAAATATTATTATAAATTTATTTAAATCACAATCAATCGCGCGAGAAACGGCTAAAATTTTACATGATTTAAGCAAAACGATATTAAATTTTTCATATCATTATAGGCTATCTTGATTCAAAAGGGCGGAGTTGCTTAACGAAAAATTTTTCAGGATTTTATTTTTTGTCGTTATCGTGACGCTTGGTGTTTATTATTTCTATCCGACCGAGCTAAACGAGATCCAGCGTGCAGCGTATCTTAAGAGCTACGGCGTTACGCTAGGCCTCACGCTTGGAGGCATCTGCATCGGTATAGCGCTTGGCTTTTTACTTGCGTTTTTGAAATTTCTAAATATTAAAATCTTAAGCTTCATAATCGACGAATACATCGACATTTTACGAGGAACGCCGATCATTTTGCAGCTTCTCATCTTTTCGGTGGTGATATTTGCCACATGGAGCGATAACTTTTACGTCGCGGTGATCGCACTTGGGCTAAACAGCTCGGCCTATGTCGCCGAGATCGTTCGCAGTGGTATAAACAGTGTCGATAAAGGGCAAATGGAGGCTGCACGCGCGATGGGGCTTAGCTACTCGGCATCTATGCGCGAGATCATCTTCCCGCAAGCGATAAAAAACATCTTGCCGGCACTTGGAAACGAGTTCATATCGCTCTTTAAAGAAACCTCCGTTGTAGGCTACATCAGCGTCATGGACATAACCTTTCAAAGCAAGAGTTTTCAAGCCATTTTGTATAATCCAAAACCAGTCATCTTTGCCGGAGTGGTCTATTACATCAGTGTCAAAATTTTATCCTTTTTGACGAAGACACTGGAAAAAAGGTTGAACCGCCATGATTGAGATCAAAAATTTAAGTAAAAATTATGGGAATTTACAGGTTTTAAACGACATCAGCGTCAGCGTCAAAAAAGGCGAAGTCATCGCCATCATCGGCCCAAGCGGTGGCGGCAAAAGCACCTTTTTACGCTGCATCAACCGCCTAGAAGAGCCAAGTAGCGGGCAAATAAGCATAAACGGTGAGGACATACTGAGCAAAAAAGCCGATATAAACAAAATTCGCCAAAAAATCAGCATGGTTTTTCAGCATTTTAATCTCTTTGCAAACAAAAACGTGCTAGAAAATTTGACACTTGCACCTATAAAGGCTGGTATTTTGAGTAAAAATGAGGCCGAGGCCAGAGCCGATGAGTTACTAAAAAGCGTAGGGCTACTCGATAAAAAATACACCTATCCGCATAAGCTCTCGGGCGGTCAAAAGCAGCGCATCGCGATCGCACGCGCACTTGCAATGGATCCGGAGGTCATTTTATTTGACGAGCCTACATCCGCACTAGATCCCGAGATGATAGGCGAGGTGCTTGATATCATGAAAGATGTCGCATCGCGTGGCATCACGATGTTAGTAGTCACCCATGAGATGGGCTTTGCAAGAAACGTGGCAAATCGCATATTTTTTATGGAATCAGGCAAGATCGTAGTAGACGATACGCCCGAGAATGTCTTTAGGAGCCCTAAAAATCAACGTTTGCAAGAGTTTTTGAGTAAAATTTTAAATCACTAAAACAAAGGAGAAAACATGAAGAAATTATTTGCATTTTTAGTTGCCGCCCTATTTTTCGCGGGCTGCGGCGATAGCGCCGATAAGTCGAGCAACGCCAAAGCAAGTGCTCCAAGCAGTAGCGAGCAAGTTTTTAAAGTAGGTGCCAGCGCGGACTATCCTCCGTTTGAATTTATCGATGACAAAAACAAGATCACGGGCTTTGACATCGATCTTTTAGAAGCGATCGGCAACAAAATAGGCGTTAAATTCGAGGTTCAAAACATCAGCTTCGACGGCCTCATACCTGCCCTAAAAACCGGCAAGATAGACGCTATCATGAGTGCGATGAGTGCGACCGAGGACAGAAGAAAATCGGTGGATTTCACAAAGCCTTATTATTCAACTGAGAATTTATTCATCCGCAAAAAAGGCTCTGACGTGAATGATTCTAATATCGGCTCTAAACAAATCGGCGTGCAGCTTGGCACTGTCCAAGAGATAGCCGCTAGAGCTATAACAGGCGCCAAAGTCGTTCCTGCCGAAGCGATAGGAAGCTCGATACTAGCGCTAAAAGCAGGCAAGATCGATATCGTCTTGGTCGATAGCTCGATAGGATATGGCTACCTCAAACAAAATCCCGATCTGGAAGAATTTTTAAAGCTTCCTGACGGCAGCGAGGGCTTTTCTATCGCATTTGACAAAGACAAACATGTCGATCTCATAGGCAAGATAAACATGGCCATCGATGAGCTCAAAAAAGACGGCACTTTTGACAAAATACTTCAAAAATACGATCTAAAATAGTAAATTTAGTCGGTAAATTTCAAGGAGAAAGATGAAAAACATACTTATCATAGCAGGCTCTGATAGCGCAGGAGGCGCAGGAGCGCAAGCTGATATCAAGACCTGCGAGGCGTTTGGTTGTTACAGCGCGACTGCGATCACGGTCTTTGTTTGTGAAAATACGCAAGTGACTTACGATATTTCAAGCGTGCCGGCAAGTTGCGTGGACTCTCAGATAAGAGGCATCACCGAGGAGCTTAAGATCGACGCCGTAAAGATAGGTATGCTCTTTGACGTGCAGACGATAAAGGTCGTTGAAAAATGGCTACCAAAATTCAACGTCCCTATCGTCATAGACCCCGTTTGTATAAGCAAGTCAAACGTCAAGCTCATCAAAGATGACGCCATAGACGCTTTAAGAGGGATCTTGAAATTTGCAACCATCGCTACGCCGAACAGATACGAGGCGCAGGCGCTTTTTCACAACGATTTTAGCTCACTCGTCTGCGATGTCATAGTCAAAAAGCATGTCGTAAACGGCGAAAGCATAGATACGCTACACAAAAAGGACGGCTCGCAGCTAAATTTCGCCACCGCGCTTGCCGATCCTTTCATAATGCACGGCGCAGGCTGCACGTTTTCGACTGCGATAGCCTGCTGCCTGGCTCAAGGGCTTTCGCTAGAAGAGTCCGTCACGAAAGCCAAAAACTACGTCTATCAGGCGATCAAAACGGGGCTTGAGACGAAATTTGGCAAGACGCTGCTAAATCACAAAGTCAAAATTTGAGCCAAATTTACGCCATAAGCGACGACACTCTGACCCCTGATGAGACGATAATCTCTCAGGCAACTGAAATTTTACGAAACGGGGTCAAATTTTTTCAATATCGAAGCAAAAAGCCTGTCAAAAACGAGAAGATCGCACGCGAGCTGCTGACACTTTGTGATGATTTTAAAGCGAAATTTATCGTAAACGATGATGTGAAATTTGCCGCTTCTATCGGTGCAAAGTGCGTTCATATCGGCATCGATGATATGGATATAAGCTCGGCTCGTGAAATTTTAGGAGACGATGCATTTATCGGGGTGAGCTGCTACAATGATCTGAATTTAGCGCTAAAAGCGCAGCAAAATGGCGCTAGCTACGTGGCTTTTGGCTCGGTTTTTAAAAGCCGGACAAAGCCTGACGCAGTCATTTGCCCGCTTGAGACCATAAAGCAAGCAAAAGAGATCTTAAATATCCCAATATGTGCTATCGGCGGCATAAACGCCTCGAATATCGCCCAAATTTCAGCGCTTAGAATAGATCTCATAGCCGTCATAAACGCTGTTTATCGCCCAAAATCTATAGGCGAGAATTTAGCACGGCTTAGACTGGCGATGAGCTGTCTTTGATGGCTTGTTTTAGTATTTTTATAGGCCCTTACGCTCTCTTTGGTGCCTCGCTCATTTAAAGTGTAAATTTTACCCTTCTATCATAAAATAAATTTTGGCTCTGCTATAATAAATCATTGGCACTTGCTTCGCTTCTGCTTTGTAGTTGTGAGTGCGTAGCACGAAATAAAAATCGGCGGCGATAGCGTCGCTTCACAAGGTTTGGCTTCGCTTTAAAATCTGAAAATCAATGAAATATTATAACAGAGCCTAAATTTTATTTGTATTATTACCTATTTTGATATCTCAGGCTATGGCCTTTAGAATTTTAAATTCAGCCACTATATGCAGCCGCCTGGCTCTTGCTCACTTGGTAGGCGCGCTCTATCGTTTGCAGCCAGTATGCCGTATCTTTCGATACCTTTTTTGATGGCGCTTATCAGATAGTCGATATCATCAAACGTATGCGTATAATGTAGGCTCACGCGCACCCAGCCTGGTTTAGCGGCTAGCGGCGCATCGTCTTTAAGGCCTAAAAGCTCGTGTCCGTAAGGCCCGGCGCAAGCGCACCCTGCTCGCGTTTGGATACCAAAGTCATTGCTCAAGATCAAGGCGAAATCATAAGGAGAGACGCCCTTTACGTTAAACGCAAATATCGGCAGGCGCTTGAGCTCTCTTGGGCAGTAGTTGATCACCTGCGGAATTTCACTCAGGCGCTTTTCAAAATATCTGCCAAGCTCGTCCTCGTTCTCACAAATCGCGCTAAAGCCTATCTCGTTTCGCAGGCCGTAAGCCAAAGACGCGCGTATGAGCTGCGTTATAGGCGGTGTGCCGCCCTGCTCCAGCTGCTCGGTATCTTTGACGAAAACATGCGAATTTCGGCTCACGTAGCTTACCGTCCCGCCAGCTGCAAACGTAGGCTCCTCGCCGTCAGCCAAAATTTTTTTAAGCGCCAGCAAACCGCAACTACCCACTCCACCAAGCAGCTTGTGAGGGGATAAAAAAAGTGCATCGAAATAATCGCAATCCACGTTACCATAGGCGCTAAAGCTCGCCGCATCGAGTGCGACGATGCCACCCTTAGCCTTTACCATCGTGTAAATTTTCTTATAATCCGTAATGACGCCGGTAACGTTTGAGGCGACGCTAAAGCTTGCTATGATCTCGCGGCCGGCGTTTATCTTTAAAATTTGCTCCAAATGCTCAAGATCCACGCCTGCGTTTTTATCCAGGCGTATCCTGGCGACATCGCAAAGCGCCTCGCGAAAGCTCACTTCGTTTGAGTGGTGCTCGTAAGGACCCAAGATCACAAGCGGAGAATTTGCATTTTTCCTCACATCATAGCGTTTGCGAGTCTTTGGCGGGATGTAAAGTCCCATGATCTCTTGAAATTTCTTTATCGCCGCACTAGAGCCAAAGCCGCACGGAAACAGATAAAACCTATCGTCAAGCCCTAAAAGAGCCTTTATCTGCGCTCTTGCACCCTCGTATAAATTTTGCGTTTTCATAGCGTTTGAGGAGCTATCAGAATGCGTGTTGGCGTAGGTTTTGAGCACTTGCATCATCTGCTCCTCGATATCTTTATACGCAAGCCCCGAGGCCGTGTAGTCAAAATAGTGCACGCCGTTTTTTAGGATTATGTTTTTTCTGATGTGTTCTAAATTTACCAACAAAAAGCCTTTAAAATTTGGGCTTTATTATAGCCCTTTTTACTAAATTTTATGTTACAATGACTCAGCAAAGGAGTCAAAAATCAAATCGCTAAGATCGACATACGAACGCATGAAGCACCTTGACATCGAGGAGCTCATCAAATTTCACTTTGTATTTGACGAATTTATGCTAAATGGCGCGTATTACGATGTATTTGAAGCCATAGAACATGAAATTTTAGATGATTACAAGGCTTTGATGCCTAGATTTTACTTTGAAAGCGACGTCGATAATGCGATAAAAATAGCTCTCATAAAGCTTGCCAGAAGCGACAGGAAAAGGTTTCGCGTCCATAAAATTTTACCTCAAACGATAGCCAATAAAGTATACGCCACACTTTTGCAAAAGGAATTTTTACTCATAGAAAAGAGTCGCGAACAGCCCGCCAAAAGGCAGAAAAATCAAAACCTAAAAAAGAGCGAGCGCAGATATAGGGTAGAAGACAAGATCCACTTCAACAGCCATTTTTCAAGGTTTTGGTTTAGATTCATAGAGCCAAATTTAGAGGCGCTGAAATCAGGCAAAAAAGATGAAATTTTAGCGCTCATAAGAGCGGGATTCGACGAATACGCAAGCCTTGGATACGAGATGCTTTGCGGAGAGCTGATGGCGAAGAAATTTGGCATACAAGGCATCTTGCTAAGTAGCTTTTGGAAAAAGGACGTCGAGATAGACATGCTTTTTAAAATAGACGACAAAATAATCGTGGGCGAAGCCAAATATAAAGAGCGCAAGGTCTGTAAAAACGTGCTGAATTTATTGCTTTATAAATGCGCCAAGCTTGGCATCGCGCCTGACATCATCGCACTGTTTTCAAAAAGCGGCTTTAGCAAGGAGCTTTTGAGCCTAAAAGACGAGCGCGTGAGACTATACGAGATAAAAGACTTCGAGGAGCTGATAAATGAGTGAGCAAAAAGACATACAAGACGGGCTAAAAAGCCTGATAGAGCAGACTTACCTCATCGAGCAAGAGTATAAAAACCTGCACGCCTCGTATGAAAATCTACAAAAGATAGTAAAGGACGTGGTCGATGTCATGCCGACCGCACTTTGGGTGCTAAATGATGACGGCGGCCTCTTTTTGCAAAATTCGCAAGCCGCAAAAAAGAGCGAACTTTTTAAACATATAAATTTCAGTAGCGATCAGGAGATAGAATTTCGAGGTACCGTCTATCTCGTAAAGATCGCCGATAAAGACGGCAAAAAGATCGTCTCGGCAGTCGATATCACCGAGCAAAAACGCAACGAGCGCCTAGTCTCCATGGGTCAAGTGGCCGCACATTTAGCTCACGAGATCAGAAACCCCATAGGTTCGGTCTCTTTGCTCGCCTCCACTCTTTTAAAACGAGCCGACGCTAAAACGCAGCCCATCGCCAGCGAGATACAAAGGGCGATCTGGCGCGTGGAGCGCATCATAAAAGCGACGCTGCTTTTCACCAAGGGCGTGCATATAAACACTGGCGTTTTTAACTTCCTGGAGCTTAAGAGCGAATGCGAGGAGGCGCTTAGATACTACGCTTATTCAAAGGATATAGATATAAATTTAGGCTTTGAGAGCGGCTTTTATAATGGCGATAAGGACCTGCTCGCCATGGTCTTTCAAAACCTGCTCTTTAACGCGATAGATGCGATCGAGGAAAGCGACGACGAGAGCGGTGAAATCAGCTTGAGCTACGAGAAAACGGACAAAGAGCATAAATTTTACCTCTACGACAGCGGAGTTAGTATAAAGGACAAAGGTGCGGTCTTTGAACCGTTTAAAACGAGTAAGCAAAAGGGCAACGGGCTAGGTCTAGCACTTTGCGTGCAGATCATCGCTGCGCACAAAGGCAGCATAGAGATAACGCTCGAGCCAAAGACCTTTTGCATAAGCTTACCTATATTCAAGGATAGATGATGAATTTGACACAAAAAGAGACGGACTTCATAGCTGGCATCAAAAGGTGGCGCAAGGATCTAAAGCCACTTAAATTTGATGAAATTTTTAAAAATGGTGCGAACAACATCGCCTTTATCAGCGTGGATATGATAAATGGCTTTTGCCATGAGGGCACGCTTTCTAGCCCAAGGTGCGCTGCTATCGCTTCAAAGCTCGCTCAAACCTTTAAAATAGCGCACGATGACTTCTGCCTTAAAAATTTTGTCCTCATAGAGGATAGTCACGATGAAAATTGCGCGGAATTTAGCGACTTCCCGCCACACGCCATAAAAGGTGGCAAGGAGGCCGAGACGATAGACGAGCTAAAAAATTTAGAATTTTATAAAGAGATGAAAATTTTTAAGAAAAATTCGCTAAGCTCGGCATTTTGCAAAGGATTTAACGACTTCATCGCGCAAAATCCGCAGATTGACACCTTCGTCATCTTTGGCGACTGCACCGATCTATGCGTCTATCAGCTGGTATCTCACCTAAAACTTCAAGCCAACGAGCACGACATCAAGCGCCGTGTCATAGTCCCAGACGCTCTCGTGCAGACCTACGACTCGCCGCAGCATGACGGAGATTTGTATCATTTGATATTTTTACATCATATGAGCATAGGGCTTGGCGCAAAGGTCGTAAAAGACATCATTTGAGTGATCACTTTACGAGTTTTAGCCCCTTTACGCCTCTTACTAAACGGATCTTGCCGTCTTTTGAGGCGTAGCCGCTAGGATTTTGCTGCAAGATCGTATTTTCAGGTAAATTTGCGCCAAAGACCTCGACTAGCTTTTTATCGCCGGAAAATAGCAAATAGATCGCCAAAGTGTCGTTATCAGGGTCGTCTAGCCTCGCCTGAGCGACCTCAAAGGGCTGGACGCACTCGCCCCTTAAAAACGAGTAGCTATACCCAGCCGAGCCGATACATCCGTGAGCGTCTCTATCGTTGCCTGTCATTTTCCCCTGCAAAGTGGCACAGCCTGCCAGCAAACCACCCAAAACCGCTAACGCTAAAATTTTGCCTTTCATTTTCGCTCCTTAGTTTAGATTTATCATTTTCCTGCAAAGGCGCTTAGATCGGCAGCCATCGCGGCTTTAAATTCTCTTATCTCATACTCCGCCATATCAGGATAATAAACGTCTTCGGCCAAAATTTTATCAAGCTCGGCCCTATCCTTTAGGTTTGCGATGATGATGCCCGCATGCGGCTCGTCCTGATACGGTCCAAGTAGCACGAATTACCCTCCTTGAAATTTTACCAAACCACTCGCGGTGGCGCTCAAACATCGCTTCAGCCTTGTCCGTAGGCACTTTTCCATCTTTAAAGTGATATTTATCAGATACATCTTCTCTCCTATAAATTCTTTATAAATTCACTTAGCCTTTTTGCGTGCTCCTTTGCTTTGGTGCGCATTTGAGCGAGCTTTGATTCGTCGTTGCGGCTAGCGTATGACAGTCCGCCGCTATAAACGTATCCGCCCCATTTCATACCCGTTAGGCTCGCGAGCTGCTCGAGCGGAGCGAGGAATTCATCTACCGTATGGTTTTGCAAAGCGCCTTTTTGATACATATCTTCAGGCGCTCCGCTCGTAAATGAAGCGATCAAAATTTTACCCTTTAGCTTATCACCCTTGCTACCGTGCGAGAAGCCATGGGCCAGCACGTCCTCGAACCATTTTTGCATCAAAGACGGTACGCTATACCAGAAAAACGGAAACTGAAGCACGATGACATCGGCCTTCATAAGGCGCTCTTGCTCGGCTTTCACATCTATCTTAAAATCAGGATAGAGCTTGCCAAGCTCGTAGGTCTTCGCATCGGGTGAAATTTTTGCAAATTCCTCTAGGATGATTTTGTTTGCAAATGAGTTTTCGACATCGGGATGACCAGAGACGACTAAGACGTTTTTCATTTTTTCTCCTTTAAATCGCTGCTCACGCCCCTAAGGCTAGCTTTTCTATCTCGCTACCAAGCTCGTCATTTACCAAAAAGCTCGTGTTATAGACCAAAATTTCGCCCGCATTTTCATTTTTTATCTTTAAAACCAGCCGCTTTTCGTTGCCTAGAGCATGCCTTGTAAAGGCTAGATGATAAATTTCAGCGATCTTGTGCTTATTTAGCTCGTTTAGATTCAAGAGTATCTCCAAAACGCCGTAGTTTCTGACCTTGATAGGCTCGGCACTGTTTGTGGCGGCTCTTGAAAATTTATTGCCCTGCCTTATCTGCCTCGTTTTAAAGTCTAAATTTACAGCATCTTCGAGGGAGTAAAATTCGTTTAAATTCGTCCTCACGAACTGATCGTCGCGAGAGATGTTGATCTTAAAGGCATAAGGCAGATCGCGCTTTACGCTATCATTCCAAACGTCCTCGACATTTGCAAGCTCGCGTTCAAATATCGCGATCTCGATGTTACCGTGAAAGTCAAGCACATTTATCGTGCCCATTTTTTTGCCGCTCTTTGTTATGCGCGTGCTAAAGTCCTCGATCTTGCCGACGACCAAGATCTCGGCGCTTTGCGGTAAATTTTCAAATTCCGAGCTGAGGGTGTATTTGATCTGGCTTATCTTTTCGCGGTAGTCATCGAGCGGATGGCCTGAGAGGTAGATACCTACGCTTTCTTGCTCGAATTTTAAGATCTGCTTGATGTCGTATTCGCCATCTACAGGATCGAAATTTACCTTCACGTCGTTCATGCTCTCGTCCTCGCCAAATAGACTCTGGGCGGCGTTTTTGCGTATCTGAGCGGCGTTTTTGCAAGCTTCGATTATATTTTCTATGTTTGCTAAAAGCATCTTGCGAGTATGGCCGAATTCATCGAAGCAGCCCGCTTTTATGAGGCTTTCAAAGACCTTTTTATTGACCTTGAATGCATCTATCCTTGAGACCAGGTCGTTAAAGTCTTTAAATTCCCCGTCGTTTTCGCGCTCATAGATAATGTTTTCGATAGCTGCACCGCCCACGCCCTTTATTGCGCCAAGGCCAAAGATGATGCCGTCGTGTCCGCCGCTGTCCACGACGCTGAATTCCTTCATCGACTTGTTGATCGACGGTGCCAGGACATCGATCTTTAGGCGTTTGCTCTCATCGATGTAGCGAACGATCTTATCGACGTTGCTCTCCTCGCTGGTTAGTAGCGCAGCCATAAATTCAGCCGGGTAATAAGCCTTTAAAAAGGCCGTTTGAAAGGTCACGTAAGCATAAGCTGCGGAGTGTGATTTATTAAAGCCATAGCCCGCAAATTTCAAGATCAGATCAAACAAATCGCCAGATTTTTGCACGTTAAAGCCCTCCTTTTTAGCTCCTTCTACAAAGAGCTCTTTTTGCTGGCGAAGCAGTTCTGGATCTTTTTTACCCATCGCACGGCGGACGAGGTCGGCGCCTCCTAGGCTAAAGCCGCCGATCTTTTGGACTATCTGCATGACTTGCTCTTGATAGACGATGACCCCGTATGTCGGTGCCAGGATCGGCTCAAGCTCCTTAAACGCGTATGTGATCGCCGCTTCGCCGTGTTTTCTTTTGACGAAGTCATCCAGCATGCCGCTTTCCATCGGTCCCGGGCGGTAGAGTGCGAGCATCGCGACGATGTCCTCGAAGCAGTCCGGACGCAGGCTGGTACCTAGCTTTCTCATGCCCTCGCCCTCTATCTGGAAGATGCCGATCGCCTGGCCGCTTTGTATCATGTCATAAACCGGCTTGTCGTTTTTATCTATCTGCTCCCAAATGACGTCCTTGCCGGTGCGGCGTTTGACCAGCTTTATGGCGTTGTCGATCACCGTAAGCGTCTTTAGCCCGAGAAAGTCGAATTTTATCAGGTCGACGTCCTCAAGATATTTGAGGCTATACTGCGTCACGTAGCGATCCTCGGGGCTGTTTGGCTGACGAAAGAGCGGCGTTTTGTTCCATAGCTCTTCGTTTGAGATGACTACGCCTGCTGCGTGCTGGCCGGCATTTCGGTTTAAGCCCTCAAGATCGAGCGCAAATTTCCAAATTTTAGCCGCCTTTGGATTTTTGTCGATCAGCTCTTTGATCTTTGGCTCTTTTTCAAATGCATCTTTTAGCGTGATACCAAGCTCGTCAGGTATGAGCTTTGCCATCGCGTCGGCCTCGGCGTATGGCATGTCGCAAACACGTGCGACATCGCGTATGACGCCCTTTGCAAGTAGCTTACCAAAGGTGATGACGCCTGCGACGTTATATTTGCCGTATTTTTGCGTGACGTAGTCGATGATCTCGCCACGTCTGCTTTGGCAAAAGTCCACGTCGATATCAGGCATGCTCACGCGCTCAGGGTTTAAGAACCTCTCAAAAAGCAGGTTGTATGGTATAGGATCAAGGTCGGTGATCTTTAGCGAATAAGCGACCAAGCTACCAGCGGCGGATCCTCGTCCGGGGCCTACCGGTACGCCGCGGCTCTTAGCCTCGTTTATAAAGTCCCAAACTATCATCATATAGCCCGGGAAATTCATCTTGTTTATGATCTCGATCTCTCGCTCGAGGCGCTTTTTATACTCCTCGTGTAAATTCTCAGGGACGAATTTCAGCCTCTCTTCAAGCCCCTTTTTGCATTCATACTCGAAAAATACGGCATCGTTTTTAAAGCTATATCTATTTTCAGGCTCCGGTAGATTTAGCCCGCGCTCGGCCGCACATTCAAGCGTAAATTTAAAATTTGGAGGCGTAGGGTTACCCAGCTTTATCTCGAGGTTGCACTTTTGCACGATCTCTTTTGTATTTTCGATGACTTCCGGGATGTCTAAAAACAGGCGCTTCATCTCGTCTTCGCTCTTTACGAAAAACTCATGCACGCTGTGGCGCAGGCGGTTTGGATCGTCGAGCAGTTTGTTCATAGCGATACACATAAACACCTCGTGTGCGTCGGCACGCTCTTTGAAAGTGTAGTGCGTATCGTTCGTGGCGATGACTTTTATGCCCGTTTCCTTTGCGATCCTTAGGATATCGTCGTCTATCCTGCGTTGATCGCCGATGCCGTGGCGCATGATCTCAAGGTAAAAATCATCGCCGAAAATTTCTTTGTATTCCAGCGCGACCTCTTTTGCCTTTTCGTAGCCTTTGGCGCCGTATTTTAGGTTTCGTTCGCTTAAATTTAGATGCCAGCTCACCTCGCCTTGAAGGCAGGCTGACGAGCAGATTATGCCCTCACTATGCTCTTTTAAAATTTTTTTATTGATCCTAGGATAGTAGTAAAAGCCCTCTATATAGCTCATCGAGCTAAGATACATCAGGTTTTTGTAGCCGGTCTCGTTTTTAGCTATGAGGATCAGGTGGAAGCGCTGTTTGCTGCTCTTATCGCCCAGATCATCGGCGTTGTGGATATAAGCCTCAATGCCAATAAGCGGCTTTATGCCCTCTTTTTTCATCGTTTTGTAAAAATCGATCGCTCCAAACATATTGCCGTGATCGGTTATGGCTGCGCTCGTATCGCCGCGCTCATGCAAGACGTGAGCCAGCTCTTTTATCTTATTCGCCCCGTCAAGTAGCGAATACTCGGTATGTAGATGAAGATGTGTAAAATCGCTCATTTTGCTTCCTTTTTCATAGCCAAATGGTAGCGAAATTTAACTTTTAGAGGGCTTGTATTTTGCTTTGAGAAATTTTAAATTCGTAGGCTAAATTTGATAGCTTGTCGCAACAAAGCGGGTTTAGCGATAGCCGATCGGCTACTATCTTGTAGTAAAATTTCGCCCCGTTTTTAAAGTCGATCGCAGGAGCGTTCGATGATTTGGATAGCTTTTTGCCCCCGTCCATGAAAAGGGCGTGGTGGATAAATTTTGCATTTTGAAATTTATATCCTAAGCGCCTTGATAGATAAATTTGAGCCTGCGTGCAGCCTAGCAGATCCTCACCTCTAACTACGAAATTTACACCAAGAAGCTCGTCGTCCACGACGCTAGCTAGGTTATAAGCAGGAGTGTCGTCCTTTTTATAAAGTATGAAATCGCCTAAATTTTCACCGACATCACGGCCAAGCTCGTCACTGCTATCGACTAAAATTTTAAGCGAAGTGAGCCCTTTTGTGAATTTTAAATTTTTATACCTGCAAAGACCTTGATAAATGCCGTTTTTATAGGCATTTGGCGTATGCTTTGAGCACTGACAAGCGTAAATTTCACCTCTTAAGCTATCAAGTGCTTTTTTGTATCCATCAAGCCTGAATTTAGAGCTGAATTTAGCTTCAAACTGGGCTAAATCCCTAGCTCCGCCGTCATAATCAAGCTGCAAAAATTCTAGCACGTCAAAGATATTTTGCACGAATTTGCGCCTATATCTGCTAACATCGTAGTCATCGATGCGTAAATTTAAAAAGCCGTCGTTCGCACGAGTAAAGAGATAGGTCAGTAAGAAGTTGTAAACATTGCCAAGATGAAGGTAGCCGCTTGGTGTGGGGGCTATACGTGAGATGATGCCGTCAAAGCTTGACGGCAGGGTGATTTTACTCTTTCGGGCGAGCTTCATTTACTCTTAGAGTGCGTCCGCCCAGTTCCTTATCATTAAGCGCGTCGATAGCTCTTTGACCCTCGTTCGCGTCGTCCATTTCAACAAATCCAAAGCCTTTTGAGCGATTTGTGTCGCGATCTTTAACGATTTTTGCACGCTTTACCTCGCCAAACTGCGCAAAAGCTTCCTTCAACTCTGCCTCTGTCATACGATATGACAAATTTCCTACATAAATATTCACAGGAACATTCCCTTAAAAAAATTTCCGAATTATTCGGTTATTGAAATGATACCTAAATTTTGAGCAAAAAAGCCACGAAATTTTATTTTTACGATAAAATTTGAAAAAAATGAACCTTAAAAGTCATATAATACCGTAAAAATCGAAGTCGCACTCTAGTTTAAAAACTAAATTCAAAGCCCTTTTTTAAATCAAAATTTTAAAATGTGTAATTACGTATTTTTTATAAACTATGATAAAGTAATCCGTCTCTAACACTCTCATACGAGCTCGTGCCGTTTAGCTCTTTGACGATCTCAAGGGCAAATTCCATCGCTGTCGCAGGTCCTCTGGACGTAATTATATTATGATCGCAGATCACGTTTTTATCACTGATGTAGCCATTTTTATCGGATCTGACATTTGTCTCGAAGCCGGGGTAACAAGTAAAAGCGCCCTTTAAAACGCCCGCTTTTGCCAGCGCCATCGGTGCAGCACAGATCGCGCAGATTAGCTTGCCATTATCATCAAAGCGCCTTAGAATTTCGCCAAGCTCCTTGCTGTCTGCTAAATTTTGTGCACCGGGTAGTCC
The DNA here is from genome assembly GCF_000287855.1 of Campylobacter sp. FOBRC14. NCBI lineage: Bacteria > Pseudomonadati > Campylobacterota > Epsilonproteobacteria > Campylobacterales > Campylobacteraceae > Campylobacter > Campylobacter sp. FOBRC14. Next base: position 214,089 of record NZ_ALJJ01000009.1, read on the forward strand.
TCCGGGAAGCACGATAGCATCGAGCTCTATCTCTCTTAGCTCGCTAAGTAGCAGATCGACTTTCACGCTAACGCCGTGAGCGCCGACCACCAAAGCCCTATCAAGCCCTACACACAAAGCGTCTATGTCGGCTCTCCTTAAAATATCCACAACGCTCAAAGCCTCTATTTCCTCAAAACCGTTAGCCAAAATCACCGCAACTCTTTTCATTTTTCACTCCTTAAATTTTTCTAATTATACTGCTCGTTAATAAATTTATGCTAATATCAAGACCTATCTCAAAAGAAAGGAAAGAGCGATGCATGTAAAAATCATTTACTGCAACTCTTGAAACTATCGTCCGGTAGCTTCTCGTGTAGAAGATGAGATAAAAAAGAATTTCGGCGATGCAAGAGTTGATTTAGTCATTGGAGACGGTGGAAATTTTATCGTCGAAGTTGATGGCGACGTGATATTTTCAAAAAAAGATCGAATCGGTAACGATGAGGCGAGATTTCCTCACGGCGAAGAGATCACAAGGCTTATCAATAAGCATCTAGGGCGCAAAACAGCTTGATTTCAGGGTCGGCTAGTCCGACCTTTTTACTGTTTCATTAAAATTTATCTTTTCTAGCCCATATTTTTCGAGCATTTTATTTATCTTATTTTCAAAAATTTGCCATCTTGCTTCATTTCCGTATTTTACATAAAGCTTCCAGCTTTGTTCTATGAAAATTTTTTCATTTTTGCTTGCCAAAAGGTATTCAAAAATCGTATCTATTAAATTTAGCCCACCCTTGGCTAATAAAATTTTCATAAGCTCATCGGCGCTTTTTATCTCGTCAAGAAATTTAACCGCCAAATTCAGATCCTGCGTCAGCTTTTTGCCAAGTTCGTTCATATCGGTATTTTGATCGATAAAGTATCCGTCATTTTCTTTAAGGATAGTCGAAATCCTCTCTCTAAAATGACACTCATATTCTTTGGGGTAAAGAGGTGCATTTTTACCAAGCGTGGTGTCAAAAATCGACGCATAAACTCCGCAGTTGATGTAAAATTTAGTCTCAAAAGGCGAATTTGCGCTACTTTTTTGAAAATTTATGGTGAAGATGAGTTCGTTTTGCTTTTTGAAAAAGTTAAGACCTTTTTTAGTAAAGCCATTTTCTTTAAGCAGGGGTTTAGCGGTCTGGTTTATGAGAGTTTCAAAAATTTCTTTCATCAAAGCTTGGCGATCCGACGACCGCCAAATCGCTTATTTGTTCGCGCGCTCGATGTATTCGCCGCGGACGGTATCTACGCGGATGACCTCGCCTTCTAGCACGTGAAAGGGTATCTGCACGACCGCACCACTTTCAAGCGTGGCAGGCTTTTTACCGCCTTGTGTGTCGCCCTTGAAATTTGGCGGAGTCTCGACGATCTTTAGCTCCACGACCTGCGGCACCTCAACACCGATCGCCTTACCATTGTGAAATAAAATCTCGACCATCATGCCGTCGATCATCCATTTTTTCACATCGCCCACATCCTCGTCGCTGATCGCCACTTGCTCGTAAGTAGTCGTATCCATGAACTGGCAAAATTCGCCGTCGTCGTAAAGATACTGCATCTCTTTTTCCTCAAGATGCGGCTGCTCGCATTTGTCGCCGGCGTGGAAGGTCTTTTCAAGCACCTTACCGTCTACGAAAGATTTGATCTTTGCACGCACGAAAGCCGCGCCCTTGCCCGGTTTTACGTGCTGATATTCGACGATCTTATACGGAACGCCCTCTATTTCTATCTTTAAGCCTTTTTTTAAATCGCCCATTGAATAAGCCATTGTTTTTCCTTTCGAAATTTAAATTTTAAATAACTGCGTATTGCGCCCAAACGCACGTATCAAGCGCATTTAGCTTCGTAAGCGTCTCTTTGCTGATATTTTCATCGACCAAGATGACAGCAAGCGCCATACCATTATCGCCCCTACCAAGACGGAAGTCTGCGATATTTATCTTCTCGTCCGCCAAAATTTTACTGATCTGTGCGATGACACCCGGCACGTCGTGGTTTTTAAAGATTATCATCTTTCCTTTTGGCTTGAAGTCCGTTTTAAAGCCGTTTATACCGACTATTCGCTGCTCGGTCTCGCCAAAGACCGTACCACTTATCGTCGTCACGTCACTTTCGGTCGTTATTTTGACTGAAATTTTGTTGTTGTATCCGCTTTGAGGAACGATAATAGCTTCGTTTGCTATGCCTTTTTCATCGCATATAAATTTAGCATTTACATAGTTTATCGCATCACCAAGGCTCTCTTTGAGCACTCCAACGAGTGCGAAAGTGAGCATGGAATTTGCAAATTCTCCTATTTGCCCCTCGGCCTCGATGCGAATGGCTTTGATCGCCTTTTTGTTTATCTGTGCGCCCAAAAACGCCATCTTGCTTACAAGATCGACATAGGGCTCGATAAATGGTGGCAAGTCTTCTGTTTTTATCGGTAAATTTAGAGCGTTTGGATAGCTGATGGCTCGCGCTGCGCTGATAGCCTGCTCGACCGCTTCGACCGCGATATTGCGCTGAGACTCCAGCGTATTTGCCCCAAGATGCGGCGTGACGCTCACATTATCAAGCTCAAGTAGCGGGTGGCTAGTCGCGGGCTCTTTTGTAAAAACATCGATACCCGCAAAAGCCACTTTGCCGCTTTTTAGTGCCTCTTCAAGAGCCTCTTCGTTATAAAGGCCGCCGCGAGCGCAGTTTATAAGCCTCACGCCGTCCTTCATCTTGGCTATCTCGTCGCGTCCTATCATATTTGTCGTCTCTTTGGTCTTTGGCGTATGGATAGTGATAAAATCGCACTTTAAAATATCGTCGAAATTTTTAGTGTAAGTGCCGCCCATATCGATGACCTTTGAGGGATCGATATATGGGTCATAAGCGACGATATTCATACCAAAGGCCTTTGCGCGTGCGGCGACGCGAGAGCCGATGTTTCCAAAGCCTATGATGCCTAGGGTTTTGTTAAAAAGCTCGACTCCATACCATTTTTCACGTTTCCAAATCCTGTTTAGCTTAAGGTCGTTATGCGCGTATTCAAGCGATCTGGCAGCCGCTAGCATGTGAGCCATCGTAAGCTCTACCGCAGCGATAGTGTTTGCCGTAGGCACGTTCATAGCGATTATGCCGCGTCTTGAACAGCCGTCTATATCGACATTATCTACGCCTACTCCCGCTCTAACGATAGCCTTTAGCTTTTTACCGGCATTTAAAAAAGCTTCGTTGACTTCAGTCGAGCTTCTGGTTATAGCAACATCGGCTTCGCCTAAAATTTTTAAAAGCTCATCTCTAGGAACGTTTACGGCGTCGATTATTTTAATATCTTCCTCTTTTTTAAGCAGCTCGAAGCCAACGGGGTGTATGGCATCGCAAACGATGATGGTTTTCATAGTTTTACCTCTCTTACACTTGAGTGAATATCATAAACTCGAAGCTGCAATATTATATTTTGAAGCAGTTTCGAGTCCTCCGTATTTAGGAAAATTTGGCTCTTTGTGCCGTCTTTTACGACCGTAAAATCGACATCGGTGCTTTTTAGCGTCTGCATGAGACAAAACATCGAATAAATATCGTTTTTGTCTATCAAAAGCTCATAGGCGGTGATTTTTGGTTTTTCGATTTTAGGCTGATTATACTCGATAAAAATTTCATTTACCGGCAAGACGTAGTCTTTCTTGCCGACGGCAGCCAGCTCGCTCATCCAGCTACTTTTTTCTTTTTTATTATCGGTAAAATTTTGTTCGTTTTTAAAAACGACTCTAGAAGTCGGGTCGGAATTTAAATTTGCGTATCTAAACAAAAAAATCCCGACCGCTCCAAGAGTCACAAGCAAAAGGATAACGACGGCCAAAAGAGCATGTCTACCCATTTATTACTGCAATTGTTCCTTGATGATATCGCCAAGCGTGACCTTGTCGTTATCGTTTATCTCGTTTAGTACTTCGCGCTCTTTTTGTTTAGCCAAGCGGCGAATACTTAGACGAATTCTGTTTTTCTTCTCATCGATAAAGGCTATCGCTGCCTCTATCTCGTCGCCTATTTTTAGGCTCTGGACATCGACGCTGCCAAGGTCCTCTTTGCGGATGAGCGCATCGACATTATCGCCAAGCTCGACGAATACGCCAAAGTCTTTGATATCACGGATAGTACCTTTTACGATATCGCCCACGTTGAATTTATTGGCAAATTCTTGAACCGGGCTTTGTTTTAGATCCTTTAGGCTAAGTGAAATTTTCTGCTCGGCGTTGTCTATCTTGATGATCTTGACCTCGACTTCGTCGCCTGGCTTGAACATATCTTTGCATTTATCGTTTCTATCCCAAGAGGCATCTTCGTTGTGAAGCAAGCCCTCTACGCAGTCTATACGGATAAAGGCGCCAAAATTCGTAACTGTAGTGACTACGCCTTTTACTACATCGCCCTCTTTAAATTTAGACTTAAACTCGTCAAACGGCTTTGGAAGCAAATTTTTAAGGCTCACTCTTAAGCGGTGTCCTTTTGCATCTATCTCGATGACCTCGACATCGATCTCTTGACCTTCGCTGATGTGATCTTTTGGATTTTTGATATTTTTATCCCATGAAATTTCAGATATATGTAAAAATCCCTCTATATCGTTGCCTAGATCTACAAATGCTCCGTAAGGCTCGATGTTACTTACGGTAACTTTTATAGTGTCTCCTACCTCCAGGCCGTCGCTTAATATCTCTTCCCAAGGATCTGGCATCGCTGCCTTGATAGATAAAGACAGATGGCGTTTTTCATTATCGTAGCTGATAACTTTTACCAAGACTTTATCGCCTTCGTTGTAAAGAGAGCTTGGATTTACCGGCCCTTTGTAGCTTATCTCGCTGTAATGAACGAGTCCGTCAACGCCGCCCACATCGACGAACATACCATAAGTAGTGATTTTTTTGATAGTTCCCTCGATCACATCAGCGTTATCGACAATATTTGCTAGCGCCTCTTTGCGTTTTTTGCGGTCATCGTCTAAAATTTTCTTACGTGATACGACGATGCTATTTTCGTCCTTATCGACCTTTATCACTCTTACTTTGTAAGATTTGCCGACCACGTCGTTTGCATTTTTAAACCCGCTTTGAGTTTTAGGTAGGAAGAATTCTACTCCGTTTGCATCTTGAGCGACGAATCCGCCTTTGTTTTTATTGATGATCTTAACGTCTATCTCACCAGAATTTTCAGGATCGTAAGCCTCGATAAAGGCCTTGACTTTCTCTTTCCTAAGCGCTTTTTTATGTGAAACGATAGGCCTTCCGCCCCTTGATCCGGTTATCGCTACCTTGATAGTATCGCCAACCTTATACATCAAGTCGCCATTTGCGTCGGTTATCTCGGAAATATTTAAAATTCCTTCTGATTTTTTACCGACGTTTACCAAAACCTCGTCACCTTTGATATCGACGATCACACCGTCGCTATCCTCTTCAGTCTTCTTAAAAGACTCCTCTAACATTGCAGCAAAATCGATATCTTCGATATCCTCGTCTTTTGCCTTGCTTAGTTGAACGCTCTTGTTCACAGCCATCTTGATCCTTTTGTGTTTTTTCTTGCCTAGGGCAAAGTGTTTTATTATATTTAAAACTCGCTTATTTGAGGTTGAATTTTAAAATTTCTCTATCGCGTCGACGACTTTTTGTATGATCCAGTCAGGCGTGCTCGCTCCCGCACTTATACCGCATAAATTCTTGCCTTCAAACCAGCTTTTATCGACCTCGTGTTCACTCTCTATCAGATAGCTGTCCTCGCAGAAATTTTTAGATATCAGATAAAGCTGCTTTGTATTAGAGCTGTTTTTGCCACCGATGACTATCATCACATCAGCTCTTTTGGCTAAATTTTTGACCGCCTCCTGATTCTCAAATGTCGCGTTGCAGATAGTGTTGAAAACTCGCACTTCTTTGACGCGTAGCATCAAGTAGTTCGCTATTTGCATAAATTTTTCGACTTTGCGCGTCGTTTGACTGACAAGCGCTACCTTTTGTCTAAATTTCACTCCCTCAAGCTCGCTCTCATCAAGCACGACATAAACCTTTCCGCTGGCATAGGACTTCACTCCTTTGACTTCGGGATGATTTTCATCGCCAAATATCACGACATCGTATCCTGCGTTGCTCATATCCTCGCAAATTTGCTGCGGCTTGGTCACGAACGGGCAAGTGGCGTCTATGACTTTGATATCGGTCTTTTTAAGCTCGGCCAGATCGTTTTTTGTGATACCGTGAGTGCGTATGATGGCCTTTTTCTCGTCCTTTAGCTCATTTATGCCGTTGAGAGTCTTGACATTGAAATTCGTAGCCAGGCGGTTTATCTCTTCGTTATTATGTATGAGAGGTCCGATAGTAGCGGCATCGCCCGCATTTTCGGCTATCTTTATGGCGCGCTTTACCCCAAAGCAAAAGCCGTAGCTACTAGCAAGCTCAATCTTCAACGCTAGCACCTATTTTTCGCAATATCGAGACGAAATTTGGAAACGATGTCGCTATAAATTCACTTTTTTCGATTATCATCCCGCATTTTAGCCCCAGCACCGCAAAGCTCATAGCTATACGATGATCGCCGTGACTATCGATAATAGCGCAGCTAGCATCCGATCCGCTCACTTCAAAACCATCTTCAAGCTCCCTTGCCTTTATGCCGCATTTTTTAAGCCCGGCTATCGTTACAGCGATGCGGTCGCACTCTTTTACGCGAAGCTCCTTTGCGTTTTTTAGCACGCTAGTGCCTTTAGCGTTTGCAAAAGCAATGGCAAGTGCGGGTGCCTCGTCGATGAGCCAAGATATATTCTCGCTCACCTCTACGGCATTCAGCGCGGCATATCTTATCTCGATATCGCCGATACTTTCGTATTTGCCGGATATCTCTTTGAATTTTATGTCCGCACCCATTTTTTGTAAAATTTTATATGCCTCGATGCGCGTTTCGTTTAAAAGCACATTTTTTAGCACGATATGAGAATTTGGTATGATGCACGCGGCGACAGCAAAGAAAAATGCAGAGCTAGGATCGTTTGGCACATCTATATCAAGCGGCGCTAGCGGCGCATCCATAGGCTCAAGAGCTATACTGGCGCCTTGCGTCTTTATCTTTGCGCCCATGCCTCTTAGCATACGCTCCGTGTGATCGCGGCTAAGCTCGGGCTCTGAAAATTCGCAACCGTTTGAATAAAGCGCGGCTAACAAAAGCGCGCTTTTTACCTGCGCGGAGGCCACTGGGCTATCGTATTTAAAATGATCCAGCTTTTTGCCGCGTATGCAAAGAGGCGCGGTATTTGCCTCGTTTGCGCCGTCTATCTTGGCTCCGACCGCCACTAGCGGCTTAGCCACGCGCGCCATCGGACGGCGGTTTAGATATTTGTCTCCGCTCAAAACGAAAAAGCCCTCTTGAGCCGCTAAAAGCCCCATAAAAAGGCGCATCGCAGTGCCGGAATTCCCGCATTCCAAAACTACGTCAGGCTCAAGGATTTTCTCCGGCGGAGTGATGATGAGCTCCTCGCCCCTATCCTGGATCTGCGCGCCTAAAGCCTTCACGATGTCTAGCGTATTTAGCGTATCGCCAGCTTTTAGATAGTTTCTGACGTGCGAGGGCTTATCGCTAAGTAGCGAAAATATCGCGCATCTATGAGAGATCGATTTATCGGCGGCTATGCGCGAGAGCTTGGCGTTTATAGGCTCGTTTAGTATGCGAACTTTCATCTGATACCGATATTTAGCTTCGTCTTGAGCTCGCTTAAAATTTTATCCATCAAGACGCCGACCTCTTCGTCTTCAAGGGTCTTATCCATATCCTGAAACGTGAATTTAAGGCTCACGCTGGCAGAATTTTCCAGTCCGGCCCCACGGTAGATATCTACCGGCAAGAATTCTTTGAGCTCTTTTAAATTTAGCCCTCTTATGCACTCGTAAATTTTTGCAAATTCAAATCCGTCAGGTACGATCAGGCTAAGATCACGACTGATACTTGGGAATTTAGAGTAAGGTTTAGCCTCTATCTTATTAAATTTCATAGCCTCGAAGTCTATCTCGCAGATATATGTCTTTGGCAGATCGTGCGAATTTTGCACCTTGATATCCACACGTCCCATGTAGCCGATCTTTTCGCCGTTTTGGCAGATGATCGCCTGCTCATAAGGACTAAGATACGAGATCTTATCATCAGGAAGCAGCGTAAATTTGCCTATCACGTTTTGCACCATCGAGGCAAATACGTAAAAGCCCGCCTCCTCGCCCTTTGCACCATTTATCAGCGAAGGCTCTTTGGCTTGTCCGCAAAGCGCGAAGCCCACGCGCAAGCTCTCTTTGGCATTTTCATCGAAAACCTCGCCAAGCTCGAACAGCTTGACTGATTTTTTAGAATTTTTGATATTTCGCTCGCATGAGTTTAAAAGGTGATTGACAAGCGTCGGTCTAAGCGTATTTAGCTCGTTGTTTATCGGATTTAATATCGCTACTTTGCAAGGAGCAAATCCAAGCTTGCCAAGCTCCTCAAGACTATCAAAAACATAATGCACACTCTCGAAAAACCCGCAGTCCGCCGCTTTACGCCTTAAATTTAGAGAATTTTTATATTTTATATAAGTAGGTGTGAGTCTGTTTTGCTCGGCGAAGACTAACGGCGTGGAGGCGATGTTGTCGATGCCTACTATCCGCACTATCTCTTCACAGATATCGTGTAGGTTTAGGATGTCGTGGCGAAACGACGGCGCCTTTACGTTTATGCTCTCTTGCTCGACATTCACGCCCACTTCAAAGCCAAGCTTCTTTAAAATTTTAACGACATCGTTGCGAGCGACCTCTTGGCCTATCATATTTTTAAGCTCGTTTAAAGAGACATTGATAGTAATGGGCTCTTTGCGCAAAATAGAATGCTGCGATCCTGCGTAAAGACCGATAGCGTCCTTGTAGTTAGAAAGTCTTTTGAAAAAATAATCCGCCCCGTAGGCCAAATTTGGCTCGCTACCACGGCTGGAGCGATAAATTTGATCTCCGCGAGGCAGGTCTTTGTCCTCGCCTATGATCCTTGCAATGACCGACGGCTCGGTGTAGTTAGCCTCCAAAACGATCAGCTTCGAGCTCTCGTCCACCCTGCCCTCGTCGCTTTGATAGATCCCTGCCACTCCTAAATTTTTATCCCCGCAAAATACGACGCACTCGCCGTTTTTGCCATTTTTGATATCAAACATTATGCGCTCGTCGTCACTGCCAAGCTTCGCAAAGTCATACGCTCTAAACAGCACTCCCGTGCAATAGCTCATATAATCAAGCAACCTCTCGATGATGCCCTCTTTTTTGCAATCTATGAGAGCAAGCCTCATGCGCGTGAGTAAATTCTCGCTTATGGTGCTTTTTATCTCGAACGCTCGGTATAAAAATGAGCCTCTTACACCGTCCTCCGCGCGCACGGAGACGATCCTGCCGATGCCAAGCAGATTGTCGGCGTCTTCGTAAAGCAGGTTGTCGCGAAGGTTTAGGTCAAGCGCCGCGCAAATTTCGCGTGCGACGCCGTGCATGCTTTGGCAGTCGCCTCTGTTTGCCGTAACGTCGATCTCGATTATGATGTCCTTAAAAACGTCGAATTCGTTGAGGCTAACACCTAGTTTTAAATTTCCCACGCTTTCATCAAGCGGTAAAATTCCGTCATTTACTTTGACCATGCCAAGCTCGGCAGAAGAGCATATCATGCCGCAACTCTCGACTCCACGAAGCTTGGCTTTTTTTATTTCTAGACCGTTTGGCATCACCGTGCCTATTAGTGCGACCGGTACGAACTGCCCTGCCTCTACGTTTTTAGCTCCGCATACGATTTGCAGCGTCTCTTTGCCCACATCGACTTGACAGACGTTTAGCTTATCGGCGTCCGGATGTTTTTCTTTGTTCTTGACATATCCTACGACGATGCTGTCTGGCAGCTTTATCTCTTTATAGCTATCGACCTCAAGCCCGATAGAATTTAATATCTTTAAAAGCTTCTCGCCGCTTATCTCGCTAATGTCTACCCATTCGTTCAACCAGTGTTTTGATATTATCATTTAAATTGCTCCAATAGTCTTAAATCCCCCTCAAACAGCGATCTTAGATCAGGCACTCTGTGAAGCAACATCGTAAAGCGCTCCACGCCAAGTCCGAACGCATATCCGCTCACGTTTTTATAGCCGACCGCGTTAAAGACGTTTGGATCGACTACGCCGCATCCTAGCACCTCCAGCCAGCCTGTTTGTTTGCAGACCCTGCACCCATCGCCGTGGCAGAAAATGCAGCTGATATCGACCTCTGCGCTTGGCTCCGTGAAAGGGAAAAAGCTAGGACGAAAACGCACTTCGACATCGCCGAACATGTATTTTAAAAATTGCTCAAGCATGCTTTTTAAATTTGCGAAGCTGACCTTATCGCCATCCTCGACTACGAGTCCCTCGACTTGATGAAACATCGGCGTATGCGTAAGGTCCATGTCGCGTCTAAACACCGTCCCGGGCGCTATCATGCGAATAGGCGGCTTGTTTGCGAGCATCGTTCGCACCTGCACGGGGCTGGTATGCGTGCGCAAAAGCCTGAAATCATTTAGATAAAACGTATCTTGCATGTCGCGCGCAGGATGATATTTTGGTAAATTCAGCGCCTCGAAGTTATGAAAATCATCCTCTATCAAAGGTCCGGTCTCGAGCGAGAAATTTTGCATCATGAAGTATTCGATTATCCTATCCATCGTCGCCATCACGGGGTGCAAAGCGCCGCTTGCTACGGGCTCGTTAAAAAGCGTTATATCAACGGCCTCGCTTTTCATCTTTGAAGCGATCTCAAGTGCAGAGAGCTCTGTCTTTTTGGCCTCTATTAGCGCCGCCAGATCGTCTCTTTGCCTGTTTAGATCCGCCGCAAATTCCTTTTTCTCGTCTTCGGGCATGGATTTTAGCTTTGCAAAACCTTCCGCCAAGACGCCCTTTTTGCCGAAAATTTCAACGCGAATCTTCTCAAGCTCGCTAAGTGCGGGGCACTTGTTTATCTTTTCTATGAATTCTTGCAATTTCAAACCTTTAGAAATTTTTGATACCGATTGTAGTCAAAAAGAGTTAAAATTCAGATAAAAGGCGCTAAATTTAAGTGCACTTTGATATAATTTGAGAAAATTTTAAAGGAGTGAAAATGACGATCTTTGAAAAAATAGTAGCGGGTGAAATTCCATGCAACAAAGTCCTTGAAAACGATAAATTCTTGGCATTTCACGATATCAATCCAAAAGCGCCGATTCACATTTTGATAATCCCCAAAAAACACTTTGAAAACATCCAAGAGATGGATCCGAATTTAATGGGCGAGATGCTTTTGTTTATCCAGCAAGTAGCGCGCCTGATGGGCGTGGATAAAAGCGGCTATCGTTTAGTCACAAACTGCGGTGAAAACGGCGGTCAAGAGGTCATGCACCTGCATTTTCACCTGCTTGGCGGAGCAAAGCTTGGCTGGAGCGATGCCGTAACAAATCCGCAATCCACGTTTTAACGCATTTCCACCCTAAATTTAGGGTGGATCTAAATAAATTTGGCTCTATTCTAACAATATTGTTTTAGCTTTCACAAAAGCGAAGTCAAACCTTGTAAAACGACGCTATCGCCGCCGATTTTTACTTCGTGCTACGCACTCGTAACGAGACTTCGCTACGAGGACAGGGAAGCGGTAGCTGACCGTGGTCTGCTTGCAGTTGCGAGACGAAGTCGAAGTAAAAAATCGTGCTACATGTTCGGCTTACTCGCTCCCGCACAAACGCTGTTCGCGTCTGTGCTAGGTCGCTCCTGGAGCGAGCAAGGTTTGCGAAGCGGATATCAATACTTTAGCCTAAAATTTTACTTTCTTGCTTTTTTGATAGCCGCCAAAAGCATCTCAAAGCCGATCTTGCTTGATCTCTCGACATCTTTTAAAGCCGATATAGCCTCTTTTTTATGGCCTTTGTCAGCTGATCTTTCTATCACTTTAGCTAGGCCGCTATGGACGTTTTCATGATGGTGGGCTATCTCGTTTATAGCCTTTTGATCGCTGCTTATCGCGCCTTTTACATACTCCTCGAACCACTTGCCAAACCTGCAATGATGGACATCAGGGATGCTGTCTCGCTCATCTTTTAAAATGGCTCTATATCCGCTTAATTTTAAATTTATATGATCGATCTTACCGTTGCTGACGTTGATCTCGTTAGTCACGTTTAGAGCTTGGCTTAGCAAATTTTGAGTATTTTCATTGACACTTGATATGTTCGCGTAAAATTCATCTAAAATTTTCATCGTATTTGCCGAAAGATCGGAAAAGTCTTGGCTCATTTCAGACATCGTGTTCGCATTTTGTTTAAGTCCGTTGATATTCACCTCAACTTCCAGTGTTGCCTTTTGCGTGCGCTCGGCGAGCTTTCGCACCTCGTCCGCCACGACAGCAAAGCCGCGTCCATGCTCTCCTGCACGAGCCGCCTCGATCGCAGCATTTAGGGCTAGCAGATTGGTTTGATCGGAGATATCTTTTATCAAATTTATGATCTCGGAGATGGAGGAGACGCTATTTGTCAAAGACGAGGCGTTAGCTTGCAGATCGGTACTTTTTTGCTGCACGCTTTGCATGGAATTTACTATCGATGTGGTCTGCTGCGTGAGCTTTTCGGTCTTGGCGAAGGTTTGGTTGTTTAGATCGTTCATACCGCCAAGCGCCTTGATATTTTCCTCCATCGTGCTTTGCAAAAAGTTCATACCATCGGCGTAGCTATCTATCAAAAGCGTCACGGCTTCGTTATTATCGGCGTTAGATTCGTTTTTGCCAGCACCTACGTTTTGTGCCTTTGCTACTTCGTTTCTAGCTAGCTCGAGCTCTTTTTTGAGTCTTTGAATTTCTAGTGTGAGCTCGTCGTTTTGCGCTTGAAGCTCTTTTTGTCTTGAATTTCCAAACATCTTTTCTCCTTTGGCGCTTATTATAATGAAAATTTCCTCGTTTTTTGTATAAATTTTTAAATTTATCGCGGCTTTAACATCGGCTCGCCGTTTATATCGATGAAAAACAATATATACTCCCTTCCTAACCTCACAAGCGCAAGCCCTTCGCTAAAATCACTATAAGGGCGGTAGAAAAACGGTGGTATCACGAGATTTGCGCTCTTGTCGATCACGCCCCATTTGTCGTCCCACTCTTCGCCCTGACTGACAAACGCCAGCCCCTCGCAAAAATGATGAGCCGCGTCAAAAACCTGCGGCAAAGCGACATCGCCGCTACTATTAATGAAGCTAGACATATACTTCTGATCCTGCGTCTGGTACTTGCCAAAAGGCACGATAAGCTTGCCGTTTGTGTCGATGAACGCGTATTGGAGGGGGGGGGGTAAATTTCTGCTTGTTCGCGCCTGATGACCTGAGCGATACCGCGTCTAAAAATATCAACCGCAAGATAGCTAGGCGGCACGATGATGTTATTGTTTTCATCAATGAAGCCCCATTTTTCACCGACCTTGACCGCCATCAGCCCCTGCGACCTAAGACCCGCGCCATCATATAGGGGCGGTATCGCCGTTTCGCCTTTTGTGTTTATGTAGCCCCATTTGTGCGCTCTAACTGCGGCAAAACCCTCCGAAAAGTCGCCCACCTCGCTAAATTTAGGCTCTATAAGGATATCGCCATTTTTACCCATAAAGCCCCATTTTTTGCTGTCTCTATCCATAAATTTAGCCAAACCGTCATGAAAATCGCCCACTTTATTAAATTTTGGCGGGATGACGACTTCGCCAGATTTATTGATAAAAAAGCGCCGCCCTTTGCAAGCCACTCTGGCTAGTCTCTCGCAAAAGCTGGCGGCAAAGTCAAATTTTGGTCTTACCTTAAATTTGCCTGTCTTATCGATAAAGCCCCATTTCCCGCCACTTTTCACGGCCGCCAGCCCCTCGTGGAAATCGCCCGCAGCCTTAAAGCTCAAAACCTCTCTTTGCGCTCCGTTCGCATCTACCGTAAATATCCGCTCGCCCAAGCGCGCATACGCTCTGCCTCGCATAAATTTCGTCGCGTAGTCAAATTTAGGCTCTATGACGACCCGTCCGCTCTCATCTGCAAAGCCGAATTTTCCGTTATTTTCTATTAGTTGCATGTTTTTCTTGTTTAAATTTGACACTGTTTTGATGAGGTGTTCGTCTTTATTGTTAATAAAAGCAATAAAGCGAAGTCAAACCTTACAAAACGACGCTATTGCTGCCGATTTTCAGGGCAGGCGAAGCCGAAGCAAAAGAGATTTCCTTCGAATGCCGTTTGCACCCATCTCTATATCTTTTCAAGGGGCGGACGGGGCTCTACTTACGAAGCGTCTCCCCTTCCGCCCCTTAGACCCCACCTTCCCCACTGCACGTTCAAGGTTGCTGTCGCTTCGCGACAGGTTTAAAATAAATAGCAAAAGTAAATGGTGCTTGAAATACTTTTTTAAATAAAGTCATTGCCCCCTACCACTCACATTTATCTATATTATCGTTCCCTCAAACCAAATTTAATCCCCGCTCTTTGCCAGCCACGATTCTAGCTGCTTTATCTGCTTTCTCACACTCGCATTTGCCGTGCCACCGGCTGATGTCCTAGCCTCTTTTGACGCGTGCAGGTTTAAAAATTTAACGGCATTTTCATCTAAATTTTCATCGACGCTTTTTAGCTGCGCGGCGTCAAGCTCGCTTAGATCCACGCCCAAGCTCTCTGCGTGCGCCACGGCTTTGCCCGTGATAAAGTGCGCCGTACGAAACGGCACGTTTTTCTCACGCACGAGATAGTCCGCTAGATCAGTCGCGCTCAGATGTCCTTTTTTGGTCGCGGCAAGCATATTTTGCTCGTTAAATTTAGCCTCTTTCATCATCGCGTTTAGTATAGCAAGCGAGCTCGTGGCAGTGCGGACACTGTCAAACACGCCCTCTTTGTCCTCTTGCATGTCTTTGTTATAAGCTAGCGGCAAGCCCTTCATCGTCGTTAGAAGCGCGATGAGGTTGCCGTTTGCGCGCCCGGTTTTGCCGCGGATGAGCTCGGCTACATCGGGATTTTTCTTCTGCGGCATGATGGAGCTTCCTGTCGAATACGCATCGCTGATCGTAACAAAGCCAAACTCCTGCGAGCTCCAAAGTATCAGCTCCTCGCAAAGGCGCGAGGCATGCGTCATCAGCACGCTGATGTTAAATAAAATTTCCAGCGCAAAGTCGCGGTCCGAGACGCTATCCATCGCATTTTGCGTTATGCCGGCGAAATTTAGCTCCTGAGCTACGAGCTCGCGCCTGATCGGATGTGGCGTGCCGGCTAGTGCGGCAGAGCCTAGCGGGCAGAGGTTGTTTCGCTCGTGCGAGCTGATAAACCGCTCAAAATCGCGTTTAAACATAAACGCATACGCCAAAAGATGATACGCAAGGCTCACGGGCTGGGCGTGCTGCAAGTGCGTGTAGCCGGGCATAAGCGTATCAAGGTGCGCGCTAGCAAGGCTCGTGAGTGTCGCGATAAATTCGCGAATTTGACGCGCGATCTGCTCATTCTGACGTAAGACGTAAAGGCGAAAGTCCAGTGCGACCTGATCGTTTCTGCTACGCGCGGTGTGTAGCCTGCCGCCAAGCTCACTGCCGATTAGCTCACTAAGGCGCTTCTCTACCGCCATATGAATGTCCTCATCAGCGGTCTTGAACTCAAATTTACCCTCCTCGATCTGAGCGAGCACCGCGTCCAGCCCCGCCACTATCGCAGCCGCCTCATCAGGCTTTAATATCCCGCACACACCAAGCATTTTCGCGTGCGCCTTGCTGCCTGCGATGTCCTCGCGGTAGAGATTTTTATCAAAGCCGATCGAGGCGTTAAACTCCTCCAAAAGCTCGCTACTTTCACCGCTAAACCTGCCCGACCACATTTTTTTTGGATTTTCTTGCATCGTTTTTCCTTTTTTTGCGCTAAATTTTGGCTTTGATTTTAGCTCAAATCCACTTAAATTTCACGCCGTATTCACTCTGTGCGGCTAAAATAAACGAAAAAGGAGTAAAAATGAAAAAGCGAATTTATCACGTAAGCGAGGTCGCAAAGGGCGGAGAAAAGGCGATAAAAACGGTATTTTGCGAGACGGACGCCACTAGCTGCGCAGTCTGGGTCGTGCGAGCTGGTCAAGAGGTCGCGGCACACGCGCACACCACAAGCGACGACGTGTGGGTGTGCTTACAAGGCGAGGGCGTATTTTATCTTGCAAAAAAGACGGACGAGCTTTTGGATAACGGCAAGCAAGTAAAATTTAAAAGCGAGCGATCTTGCCGATACGAGCAAATCTCGGTCAAAAAGGGTGATGTGGTAGTCTCGGCCAAGGGCGAATGCCACGGCATGAAAAACACCGGCAAGGAGGATTTCATCTTTATAAGCGTCATCGCACCATTGCCCGCCGATTACGTGGCGCTGGGGTAAATTTAGGTGCAAAAAGCCTTATCAGTTTGCTTTTAGCATCGCCGAATGCACCTTTGGAGCGACGCCAAACATCCTTGAATACTCTCTACTAAACTGCGATGCGCTCTCGTATCCGACCTCAAAAGCCGCCTGTGCTACGGGTAGATCGGTGTTTGAGAGTAGGTTTTTGGCCTCTTCAAGGCGTATCTTTTTTTGAAAGGCTATCGGCGAGAGCGAGGTTATCGTTTTAAAATTTTGATAAAGCGAACTCTCGCTCATGTCGCACGCACGGGCTAGATCTTTGATGTTTATCTTTTCGTTGAAGTTGTCCTTTATCTTGATGATGGCACGCGAAATTTTGTTCGAGGCGCTACCTTGCATAGCAAATTTATTCAAAAAATATCCGCTTTTTTTATCGTTTGCTAGGGCGAAAAGTATCTCTTTTTTGATGAGACCGGCTATGTAGTCGATGTTGCTTTTTGGCTTATCGTTTAGCCAAACCAGCCTTAAAAGCGGCTCTAGCAGCTCATCGCTAAGCTCGCCGAAAAATACGCCTTTTTCGCTTTTTTGTAAATTTTGCTTCTCTATCTTGATATTTTTTAGCACCTCATATATCTCATCAAGGCTGAATTTTAGCGCCAAAGATACATATGGCTCGTCTTTGCTGGCCTTTGTGACGCACACATTTAGCGGCATATAGGTCGAGGCGAGAAGATATGTGTTTTCATCGTATCCATACATATTTTTGCCAAATCCTACCGCCTTTGCACCTTGTAGTATCACGCAAAAAGACGGCTCGTATAATGCGGCTCTAAGAGACTCGCTGGGATGATCTGTGATGTAAAATTTCAGCGCCTCCATTTGGCTATTTACATATCCTGCGACGCCGTATTTTTGCAGTAAAAGCTCCTTTATCTGTTCTCTTAAATTTTGCACGCTCATCATATCAAGTTCCTTTATTTTTATTGCATGAATTTTAGCAGAAAATTTCTAAATTTGTAGGATCAGGCAAGGATTTGACCTTAAATTTTACTCCATCCGCTTAAATCGGAGTTATAATATCCAAAATTTTTCAGCGATAAATATTTTGGAAAGATCAAAAATGTCTTCAAATCGCAAACTACTCGTTTTGATCAGTATCGCAGGCATCATCTCGGCTGCGGACAACTGGATCGCGTCATTACTGCTGCCTAGCATCGCCGATACGTTTGAGACCTCCGTGACCTCAGCCGCCGCAGTTTTGAGCGCGTATCTGCTACCATACGGCTTGTTGCAGCCCGTTTATGGATATTGCAGCGATCGATACGGTAGGAAAAAGATCTTAGTCTCGCTCATGTTTTTCCTAGCCCTATTCACGCTTTTTTGCTCGCTTTCAAAAAGTCTGTCCGCGCTAATCATTTTTCGCTTTTTCACAGGTTGCGCCGCAGCCGGCGTGATAGCCGTTTCTTTGGGGATCTTAGGCGATGAATACAGCGAACAAGACAGGCAAAAATTCGTAGGGATTTTTCTAGGATCGGTGTTTTTAGGACAAGGGCTAAGTGCAGGCCTGGGCGGCTGGATAGTCTCTAGCTGGTCTTGGCGGGCTAGCTTTTTGATATTTTGCATTTTGTCCGCCGCCTCGTTCATCTCGCTCTTTGCGCTAGATGTCAAAAACGAACAAACGGGCAAAAAAGATGAAATTTCGTTCATGCAGTCGCTAAAATTTATCCTCAAGGATAAAAGCCTTTTGAAAGTGTATCTTTTGGCTTTTTGTAACGGTATCGTCGTGCTTGGAGCGTATTCTTTCGTGGGAGCGTATCTGCTAAAAAAGCTAAACACGGAAAACAGCGCGGCGGGAGTGTGCCTGATGCTTTACGGCATAGCTTGCTTCTTTGCGGGCAATGCAAATAGGTTTTTAAAAAATTCCATTTCGCCGGATAAAAATTTGATTTTGGGATTTCTCGCCTCGTTTTTAGCCTTATGCTTTTTGGGGAGCTACTTCGTTTTTGCGGCTTTTGCGGGGACGTTTTTGCTGGGGCTTGGATACGTTTTGGTTCAGTCTGTGTTAGCCAGCGAGGCGCTACGTCCGAAATTTGGCAAAGGGCTCTCCTCTGGTATCATCGGGGTGGCGATATTTTTTGGCGGAGGTGTCGGCACTGCCGTGGGAGGCGAAATTTTGCGGCATTTTGACTACCGCGTTTTGTTTTTATCGTTTGCCGTTTTCCTAGCAGTTTTGCTCGTTTTTTACTGCGCGGATTTGGCAAAAGCGCGCAAGATAAAGCTCTAAAATTTCAAAATTTTACCGATATAGACAAAAAGGAGCTACCATGCAAATCGACACGAATTCAAACTCATATACAAATTTATACGACACGCAAAAAGCACAGCAAACAAAGCAAACTACAGGCGCTGCGACGCCCGATAAAACGGCTGTCAGCGTAAATGACGGCACGCAAACTGCCGCAACCGCAAGCGGAAGCACTAGCACTCAAAGCACTAAAAACTCCACCCAGGAGCTTGAGCAAACGATCAAAGAGCTACAAGAGCAGCTGACAAAGATCGGACAGCAAATAGCTCAAACGCAAAAAAGCGATGATGCGTTTTCAAGGCAGATGTTGCAGTATCTCACCTCACAGCAAGCAGACATCCAGGCGCAGATACTCTCGCTTCAAGCGCAAATTTTAAGCTCATCGTCGGCACAAACGCTTTAAAATTTCAAAAAATCCCTTTAGCTTTTTGCGAAATTGCCGATGTGTGTTAGTAGATAACCTAGGAAAGGACAACGCATGCAGATCGACACTTCGCTAAATTTACGAGCCAATGCATACGACGGCTATACTTCGGTATCAAACGCCAGCTCGCAGACGAATATCCTGGTCGCCTCGAATACCGATCAAAAGGATATCGTGCACAAGATAGAAAGCAGCGAGACCAAGCCGGAGCACACCACTATCAAAAAGTCAAACGAGCCCGAGCTAAGAGAAAATTTACAAAAACTGCAAGATACGATGACGCAGATCGGTCATCAAATATCAAAGGTCGAGCACCTAAACGACGAGACTTCAAAGCAGATGTTGCATCACTTCAACATCGCTCAGGCCGACATCCAGACAAATATCCTAAGCGTGAAAACTAAAATTTCAGAAGTTTCGCAAGATTGATCAGCTCTTTTGCTTTTTGCCGATCATCGCGCCAAGCGCAGTGCAAAAATCCTCTAAAAAATATCCCATTGCCTTATAAAAATTGCTGGTAGCCTGCGCTTGAAGCTCTTTGGCAAGCTCGTTTGCATAAGGTAAAAAATACGCCGACGAAAAAGCCGCTAAAAGACGCTGAGAATTTTCATTAGCCTCGTTTTTCAGTATCGCGGCGATAAGCAATAGCTGATTTGAGACGCTGTCTATCCCGTCCGCTTTTGGCTCAAATTTTATGCTTTTATAAAATTTCGCAAGATCGTCTTTTGCACTTGGAAAATAGTGGCTCGCTTGAAATTTCGGCTTTAGCACCACGAAATCATCGCAAAGTGCCGCACTGCTTTCATCTTTTAAAAATTTAGCGTAAAATTCGCCGCCCACTCGGCTCGCGTGCGTTTTGTTCTGCACTATCCAGCCTTTTGATTTTTTGATACGCATGAACTGTGCGACATCTAAAATTTCATTAAAATTCGCAGCAAGAGCCATTGCTACGACGCTATAAACTTCTCCGACTCTCAACTGTCATCCTTAAAATTTCAAATATCTAAGCCTAAGCGAATTGAGCACGACCGTAACCGAGCTAAAACACATCGCAAGTGCGCCATAAACCGGGCTAAGCAATATCCCAAAAATAGGATACAGCACGCCAGCAGCGACCGGGATACAAACGACATTATACACGAACGCCCAAAAAAGGTTCTCTTTTATCGTCCTCATAGTGCTTTTGCCAAGCTTTAGCGAGCTGGCTACGCCCTTGACGTCGTTTTTCATGAGTACGATATCGCCGGCCATTTTTGCGATATCAGAGCCAGAGTTCATCACGATGCCTACATCGGCCTCTTTTAACGAAGGCGAGTCGTTTATGCCATCTCCCACGAACACCACCTTGCCCTGGCGACTAAGCTCTTTTATCTTTTCAAATTTATCGTTTGGAAGCATATTTGCGTAAAATTTATCTACGCCAAGTTGCGCGGCGATATGCGAGACGACTTTCTCGTTGTCACCCGATAGGATGACGCTTTGTGCGCCTAAATTTTCAAGCTCGCCAAGCGCCTCTTTCACCCCGCTCTTAAGCTCGTCGCTTAAGGAGATGAAGCCTCTGAATTCGCCGTTTATCGCGCAAAGTATGATGCCGATTCCCTCATCTAAAATGCCTGAAATTTCGCCTTTTTTCTCGTCATCTATCAAAACGCCGTTTTTTGCTAGCAAACTCTCGTTGCCTATGACTACGCGATTTTTATCATCCTCGTAAATGACGCCATATCCCACGATATTTTCAAATTTACCCTCAAGCTTCATAGACTTTATGGAATTTTGCTCGGCAAATTTCACGACCGCTTTTGAGATAGGATGCTCGCTCAAGGCTTCAACAGAGGCTGCTAGGAGCAGATCATCATGGCTTAGCTTGCAGCTTTTGACGCTGATTTGACCTTTGCTAAGAGTGCCCGTTTTATCAAACGCTACAAATCTCACATCCTTCACGAGCTCGATCACTTCAGGATTTTTGATCAAAATTCCATCTTTTGCACCGCGTGCTAGCGCCGTTATGATGGCTATCGGCGTGGCAAGGCCTAGCGCGCACGGACACGAGATGATGAGCACGCAGATCGCGCTTGAAACGGCATAGGCGAAATTCCCGCTAAAAACCATCCAAACAAAAAATGCCAAAAGTGAGATGCAAATAACGCTTGGAACGAAGATATTTGCGATCTTGTCGGCTAGGCGGCTGATAGGCATTTTTTTAGTGCTGGCGTCATTTAGCAGATTTAAAATTTGAGACAGTAGCGTCTGGTGCGAGCCTTTACTCACTTTCACGCTTATATAGCCGTTTGTGTTTAAAGTGCCTGCAAACACCTCATCTCCAGCCTCTTTATAGACAGGCAGGCTCTCACCGGTCAGCATAGATGCGTCTATCTCGGCTCCTCCTTGGACTATGACACCGTCGCAAGGCACGTTATAGCCGTTTTTTACGACTACGACATCGCCGAGCTTTAGCTCCTCGACGCTCACTTCTACGTTTTGTCCGTCAGGCTTTATGAGGATCGCGGTCTTAGGCGAAATTTTAAGCAGGGTCTTTAGATAATCGCCCGCCCTGGCCTTCGAGCGCTCCTCGAGATATTTGCCAAGCAGCACGAAAGCTATTATCATCGCGGAGCTTGAGACATACATGTTTCTAAGGTCGCTTGGCAGGGCGCTAGGAAGCAAAAATACAAAAAGCGAATACAAAAACGCGCTGCTTGTTCCAAGTGCGACAAGCACGTTCATATCGTAGTTTTTGTTTTTGATGGCGGCGTAAGCGTGGGTGAAAAAGTCTCGCCCGCTAAAAACCAGCGTCAAAAAAGCCAAAGCAAGCATCAAAACATCGTTTAAAACGCCTCGCTTGCCTAAAATTTCAAGCCCCATTATGACGAGGCTGGCTGCAAACGCGAAAAGGAATTTATTTCTCATATTTGCGATGTGCTCGCTACGTTTTTGCTCGAATTCATCAAGATCAGTCGCGATGTCGTATCCTAGCTTTTTTATCTTTGCTTCTAAAATTTCGCGCACGCTGTCATCGCGCAGGATAAATTCGCCCGTCGCATTTGCGAAATTTACATGCGCTTCAAGGACGCCGTCAAGCTTTTTAGCCACTTTTTCGATGGCGTTAGAGCAGTTTACGCAGCTCATGCCGGCGATGTTTAGTTTGACGCTTTTAGGCATTATTTGACCTCTTGCAAGACCTCAAAGCCAAGATCTTCTATCTCGGTCTTAAATTTATCCACATCGCTATCAGCGATATCTACGCTAACTAGCCTTGGTTCGCTATTTAGATCGATGTAAATTTCGCCAAATTCGTCCTCTAGTGCATTTTTTATCGTTTTTGCGCAGTTTTCACAGTGGATGTTCGCTACTTGAAATTTTTTCATAATATCTCCTTTATCATGTGATTATAGCTATGAAAATTTACGATCATTTTGGTGTCGAATTTAAAGCCCAAGCTCTCGTAAAAAGCCTGAACTTTTGGCTTATTCTCATCTACTATGAGTGAAATTTTTTTAAAATCCTTTTGCTTTGCGACGGCAAAAGCATGCTTTATGAGCTCTTTTGCGATACCTCGCCCTCTAAAATTTTCATCTACCGCGATACTATCGATATAAAATTCATCTTCAAAGCATTCGCTATCAAGGATCGCTTCTTTTTCAAGAGCCTTTAAATGCTGCAATATCGGTTTATCTAGCATCGCCAGATCGCCGCCGTGATAAATGCATATCGCACCGACTATCTCATCTGAAATTTTAAAAACATATACGTTGTTGTAGCTTAGTCTATTGATGTCGCTTTTAAAAAACGAGTGTAAAATTTCATCGCTTTTAGCCCTGTCTTCGATGCCGCTTAGCCTAAATGCGATGTCTTCCATCGCTAAATTCAGCAGCTCTATGCAGCGTTTGGCGTCATGCCTTCGTGCATTTGAAATTACACCTTTCATTATAAATCCCGAAATATAAATTTTTATCAAATCATACCAAAATGCACCAAATTTCAAAATAATAAAATTTTGTTTTAGATATAATCTTGAAAATTTTTAATTTTTGTAAGGAAAAGTATGGGACGAGCATTCGAGTATAGACGAGCGGCAAAAGAAGCGCGCTGGGACAAGATGAGCAAGGTTTTTCCAAAGCTTGCCAAGGCCATAACGGTAGCTGCAAAAGAAGGCGGCGTCGAGCCTGATATGAACCCTAAACTTCGTGCCGCCATAGCCGCCGCAAAGGCCGAAAATATGCCAAAAGACAATATTGACGCGGCTATAAAACGTGCTAACGGCAAAGATAGTGCGGATATAAAAACGATATTTTATGACGGAAAGGCCGCACACGGCGTGCAAATAATCGTCGAATGCGCTACCGATAACCCTACGCGAACGGTCGCAAACGTAAAGGCCATATTTAGTAAAAACGGTGGCGAGGTGCTGCCAAGCGGAAGCCTTAGCTTTATGTTTTCAAGAAAGAGCGTCTTTGAGCTGAACAAACCTACCACCGATATCGAAGAGGTCGAGCTCGAGCTGATAGACTTCGGGCTTAGCGACATTGAGCTTGAGGACGATACGCTTTATGTCTATGGCGATTACACCAGCTTTGGCACGCTTCATGAAGGCATCGAAAAGCTAGGACTCGAGGTCAAAAAAGGCACACTTCAATACATCCCAAATTCCACCATCGCCTTGAGCGAAGAGCAGATGCAAGAGGTCGAAAGACTGCTTGACAAGCTAGAAGACGATGATGACGTGCAGGCTGTTTATACGAATATCGAATAAAATTTCAAAGGAAAAATATGCGTGAAGAGTTAAAAATTTACGATGTGGATCTAGACGAACTAAGAAAGTCGAGATTTGCCGTCCTTAGTACCGAAAAAGGCGACATAACGCTTGAGCTTTTTGCAGACGAAGCTCCGCAAGCGGTCGCAAATTTCGTAGAGCTCATAAAAAGCGGCTTTTACAACGGGCTGAATTTTCACCGTGTGATACCAAATTTCGTCATACAAGGCGGTTGCCCCAACGGAAACGGCATGGGAGGTCCTGGCTGGCGCATAAAATGCGAATGCGACGGGCAAAAGGTAAAACATGAGCGTGGTAGCCTATCTATGGCGCATGCGGGTCGCGATACTGGCGGTTCGCAGTTTTTCATCTGTCATAGTCCGCAGCCTCATCTAA
The DNA here is from genome assembly GCF_000287855.1 of Campylobacter sp. FOBRC14. Classification (NCBI taxonomy): domain Bacteria; kingdom Pseudomonadati; phylum Campylobacterota; class Epsilonproteobacteria; order Campylobacterales; family Campylobacteraceae; genus Campylobacter; species Campylobacter sp. FOBRC14. Next base: position 238,360 of record NZ_ALJJ01000009.1, read on the forward strand.
ACGGCGTTCATACGGTATTTGGAAAATGTGCGAACGAAGAGAGCCTAAAGGTGCCAGACAGCATCAGACAGGGCGATAAGATCATCTTAGCACAGATAAAAGAAAGCCTGTAAAGGATAATTTTGATACCACAATACATAAAAAACGCAAATTTTGCGACAAAGTTGCTCTTCAACCTCGCGTTTTGGGTCGTTTTAGGCATCGTAGCCGGCGTGCTGGTGGGGCATTTCTACCCAGAGCTTGGTATCGCCAGCAAGCCCGGGATCGATTATTTCATCAAGGCCTTGAAATGGCTCATCGGACCGATCATTTTTCTAACCATCATCTCCGGTATCGTGGGGCTTGAGAGTCTAAAAGATCTCGGCACGATCGGCTTTAAAGCGTTTATCTACTTTGAAGTCGTGAGCACGCTTGCCCTTGCCGTGGGAATTTTATTCGGTGAGGTTTTACGCCCGGGTCATGGCATGAATATCGACCCTGCTACGCTAGATACCTCCAGCGTGGATAAATTTATAAAAGCTAGCGACGGCTCGGCTAATCTTGGCTTTGTCGAGCACGTGCTACACATCCTAAAAGGTGCTATCCCACCTGATCCTATCTCACCATTTATCCATGCAAATACGCTTCAAGTGCTATTTATGGCGCTAGTAGTCGCGATCGTGCTTTCGTTTTTAAACAACGATCACAAAAAGCTCGTGCTAAAGCCGCTAGAAAAGATCCAGCACTATGTGCTGAAGCTACTAGCTATTTTGATGCTATTTAGCCCGGTCGCAGCGTTTTCGGCAATGGCGTTTTTGATCGGTAAATTTGGCATCAGCTCGCTACTAGGCATGGTCGAGCTACTACTCGTGATGGCGGCTGCATCGTGCTTTTTCATCTTTATCGTGCTGGGTATCATCTGCTATTTCGCAAAGGTCAATATCTTTAAATTTATGCGCTTCATATCGCGCGAAGTACTAGTCGTCTTTGCCACCAGCTCCAGCGAGACCGCACTCGCTCCGCTCATGCAAAAGCTAGAATCCGCCGGCATCAATAAAGGCGCCGTAGGCCTCATCATCCCTACCGGCTACTCCTTTAACCTAGACTGCACGAACATCTACCTAAGCCTTAGTATCATTTTCCTATCATACGCGACAAATGTCGATCTCACGATCGGGCATCTAATCAGCATCCTAATCGTACTGATGATCACCAGCAAAGGCGCCGTAGGCGTGACGGGATCAGGATTTATAGTATTAGCAGGTACGCTCGCTGCGCTCCCTAGCACGGGTATCGCGGTAGCTAGCGTGGCGATATTGCTAGGCGTGGATAAATTTATGTCCGAGATGCGCGCGGTAGGCAACCTCTGCGGAAACGCCGTGGGCTGCATGATAGTCTCTATCTGGGATAAAAAAGTGGATATGAATAAATTCAGATACGCTTTGGATCATCCAGAAGAGTATCATTTCCACTCATGATCTAAATTTAGAGCGTTTTTACGCTCTAAATTTTTCTCTCTAGTCCAAACTCTACACCGACCTTGGCAAGCTCCAGCGTCGCGTCTATAAATTTATAATCCCTATCCAAAAACGGTAAAAACATAGGAATCTCGGTGCAAGCGGCGATATAAACATCAGCCTTTATCCCGCTTATGATTTTATTAAAAATCGGCACGAATTCTTGCGTCTTGCCGGCCTTAACGCCCTTATAAATGCAGTCCATAATCCCGTCTTGTTGCTCTTTTGTAAAGCTCACGCTATTTAGCCCGTATTCGTCTAAAATTTTATCGTATACGCGCGCTTTTTTAGTGCCACTAGTTGCGATGACAGCGATATCTTTCGCGTCCGGGTAACGCCCTTTTATGGCATCTACCGCAGCCCTTGCGATGTGTAAAATTTTGACTCCGGCTTGCTTTTGGATGTCCTCGGTGAAAAAATGCGCCGTATTGCAAGACATCAGTAGCGCCTCGCAGCCGGCATTTTTCAGCCGTTTGGCGCTTTCTACCAGCTTTGGCAGAGGACTTGGCCCCTCGCCCATTATAAATTTCGTCCTATCCTCTATCTGCGAATAAGAATCTATCACTATATGCAGATGCTCTTGATCGCACGTAGCAGGCGTTAGTTCCGTCATTTTCTTGTAAAGATCGGCACTTGCTAGCGGCCCCATGCCGCCGATTATCCCTAGGCATTTCATCTGTTCCATGCCTCCATATCCAGTTCGTTTTCACTCTTGGCGACTATGACCGCACCGACCATATCGCCGACTACATTCATCGATGTCCTACCCATATCGAGGATAGCATCTATACCAAGTATCATGCCATAAGCTATGGCTACGACGCTTCCGGCCTCCACTTTTAGACCGACCGACTCAAGCACCATCAAAAGCATGATAGCACCGGCGCCAGGCACTCCGGCTGTCCCGATCGAGGCCAAAACAGCGGTCAAAACGACCGTGAGCTGCTGCGAGAAATTTAGCGGTACGCCCACGATGTTTGCGATAAAGATCGCGCAAACGCCAAGATATATGGTCGTTCCGTCCATATTTATCGTAGCTCCTACCGGGATAGTAAAGCCAAAGATGCTTCTTGGCACGCCCATATCTTTTTCCGCCGTCTCCATAGACACAGGTATCGTAGCACCGGATGAACGCGTCACAAAGGCCGTCACCATCGGCGGACGAACCTTTTTTAAGAATTTTATAGGGCTTAGCTTATAGATCAAGCAGATCACGCAATAAACCAAAACGATCTGAAGCAAGAGGCCTATATAAACGCTGATCGTGACGCTCAAGAGCGGTCCGAAAGCGTCCGCGCCGCTCTTTGAAAAAACGATAAAAATAAGTGCAAAAACGCCGATAGGGGCGTATTGCATTACCCAGCCGACGACCTTGAACATGACCTCGCTCATGCCCTCAAAAAACGAAAACACGACATCGGCTGAATTTTTGACCTTTTCGTCTTTGCTGTCACGGCAAAATGCAAGCGCGATGCCAAAAAATACGCAAAAACAAATGGTAGGCAGCACTTCGCCCTTAGCCACCGAGCCGAAAGGATTCGTCGGCACGATGTCAAGTAAAATTTGCACCAAGGTCGGAGCCTTGGCCTCCTTGGCCGTGCCCGCGATGTTTTCTAGCATCATCCCTTCGCCAGGAGCTATGACCGTGCCCACAAAAAGCCCGATGATAATGGCAAAAAGCGATGTCAGCAGGTAAAATATAATGATCTTTACGCCGACCTTGCCAAGCTGAGCCGGCGAGATGGAGCTCGTGCCCACGATGAGCGTGCAGACGATCACGGGCACCATTATCATCTTTAAAAGCCTGATGAAAAGGTCTCCAAATGGCTGTAAAAACTCGATCGCCTGGCTTGCATTTTGAAAAACGATACCAAAAATAGCACCCACGATAAGGCCTATCAAAATCCTCACAAGCAGGTTGCTCTTAAAATAAAAAGAGAAAATTCCGCCTTTTTGCTCGCTCATAAAATGTCCTTTGTAACATAGATTTTATTAAACTATATTACTTTTAGCCTAAAATTCAAATTTAATTTTTAGAATTTAGAAACGATGATAGCAAAAACGACCGGCGATGTTTAAATTTTACTCAAAATTTAAACGCCTCTTACTTTGATCTCTTGAAATTTAGCCATATCAGTGTAAACGCAAAGATAGCCGCCAATGCGATCAGTGCGCCTTTTATGAGATATCCTCGCCTTTTTTCGAGAGCTTTTTGCGAGCTGCTCGTGAGCACGACCTTTACAAGAGTTGCGTTATTTAGCAAGATCTCTAGGCTATCGCCCTTTAGTCCGCTTAAATTTACGCTAAGCGTGTTCGTTCCGCTTTGTTTGATGTCAGGACTTAAAGATTTTGGATATTTGTAGTCATATCTTTTGATGACATCGTTACAGTTTTTGGGGCGGAAAAATATCTCGTATATCTTGTCCGCATCCACGCCCAAAACATCGCCGCCCACCGCCTCGAAATATGGATGAGAAAAGCCTTTTGTCTTAAAGCTCCATTTTATGTCATCTTGTCTGACGCCGTCTCTCTCGTAGCTAAAGACCACTTGATACTGCGCGTCAAAGTCAAACACTTCGCGCGAAAACGCCGCAAACTGCTGCGAGCTAAATTTTTTGTTGATATCGTTTTTGGCGTCTAAAATTTTTAAATCATCAAGCTGCTCGCCATCTTTATATATTTCGAAATTTAGCATTTTTATATTTTTAAAATTTTGATTAAACTCGATGCTGACGGGATTTGCAGTGATCTTGCACTCGGGGAAGGGATCCGGACTCTCGCCGCTAAAATAAGGTAGCACGGGCATGCCCTCAGGAAATTTTACATAAGGTCTGCTTGAGTAAGTGAGGCTCTCAAGCCTATCTGCGCGCATCTTGAGATCTTCGTTCGCGCAGACACGGGTGTAAAATTTCCCGCTTCCGCCGTCGCTCAAGCCCTTTTTGCAAAAATTTTCGATCTTGGAATTTCCCATCAAAAAGACGAAAGAGGAAAATTTCTCATCCTTTGCCATGAAATACCCGACCTCATCGACGCTAGGACTCAAAAATGCAAATCTATGATATATCGCCGTAAAAAGCCCGTCGATCGCGGAGGTAAAATCCTCTTTGTAAGCTATGTTTTCAAACACGCTTGCGGCTTGATACCCGGCGAATTTCGCTCGCTCTGCAGGGTTTGCGCCGGTGAAATTTTTACCGCCTCTCGTCTCGTCGTGTCCCATGTATTCGTTTGCGGTGCAGTATCTGGCGTGGTTTTTAGCGCCCAGTGCGAGGTCGTCGTTAAATTTCAGGCTTTTAAGCTGTGAGCCGTTTCGATATGCGTTTAGATACTCTAACGCATTATCGTAGGCTATCAGCGAGATAGTCGGCTGTTTAGCGGATTTTAGCGGTGCGTTTTGCTCACGGGAGTCCTCGCAGCCCGCAAGCAAAATCGCTCCTACAAGCAGTCCAAATTTAAGCTTTTGGACCGGCTTTGGCAAATTCCACGCCCTCTTTCACGTCCTCGTAGCGTTTGAAATTTTCTACAAACATTTTGGCTAGTTTATCGCGCGTGGCGACGTATTCGCCAGCATTTTCCCACGTATTTATCGGATTTAGTAGCTTGGTTTCCACACCCGCGAGCTCCTTTGGTATCGCAAGGTCGAATTTTTCAAAATTTTCAAATTCGCACTTCGTGATGCTGCCGTCAAGTATCGCGTTTATGCACGCGCGCGTCGCCTTGATGCTCATGCGCTTGCCCGTGCCATACGCTCCGCCGCTCCAGCCGGTATTTACCAGATAGACATTTACGCCGTGTTTATCGATCTTCTCACCAAGAAGCTTTGCATAAACGGTCGGGTGTAGCGGCATGAAAGGCTCGCCAAAGCACGCGCTAAACGTCGCCACAGGCTCGGTGATACCCCGCTCGGTGCCGGCGACTTTGGCGGTGTAACCGCTTAGGAAATAATACATCGCCTGCTCTTTGCTAAGCTTTGCCACCGGTGGCAAAATGCCGAATGCGTCGGCTGTTAGAAAGATGATATTTTTAGGATGTCCGCCGCTTGAGCTTGGCTCGTAGTTGTCGATATGATAGATCGGGTAGCTCACGCGGGTGTTTTCGGTCTTGCTACCGTCTTTGTAATCAACCACTCCGTTTTCGTCCGCGACGACGTTTTCAAGCAGTGCGTCGCGCCTAATGGCCGCGTAAATTTCAGGCTCGCTGTTTGGATCGAGATTTATACACTTCGCGTAGCAGCCGCCCTCGAAGTTAAACACGCCATCATCGTCCCAGCCGTGCTCGTCGTCGCCTATTAGCTTACGATTTGGATCGGTCGAGAGCGTCGTCTTGCCCGTGCCGCTAAGACCGAAAAATAGCGCGGTATCGCCTGCCTTGCCGATGTTTGCCGAGCAGTGCATGCTTAGCTTGCCTTCAAGCGGCAGCCAGTAGTTCATCATCGAGAAAATTCCCTTTTTCATCTCGCCGCCATACCACGTACCGCCGATGACAGCGACGTTTTCCTCGACGTTAAATATGACAAAAACGTCCGAGTGCAGCCCGTCATTTTTGTAGTCTTCGTTTTTGCATTTGCAGGCGTTATAAACGACGAAATCGGGGCTAAATTTAGCTAGTTCCGCCTCACTCGGGCGGATAAACATATTTTTTACAAAATGCGCCTGCCACGCGACTTCGGTCACGAAACGCACGGACTTTTTACTTTTTTCGCTCGCCCCACAAAAGGCGTCTTGGATGAAAATTTCCTTGCCGCTAAGCTGCTTTTTGGCTTTTGCTAGAAGCTTGTCAAAAAGCTCTTTTGAGATAGGTTGATTTATCTTACCCCAGGCGATATATTTTTGGCTCGGGTCTTGCCTTACAAAGTATTTATCTTTCGGGCTGCGACCCGTGAAGATGCCAGTATCCACCATAAATGTGCCGTTACTTGACACGCACCCTTCGCCGCGAGCCTTTTCAAGCTCGAAAAGCTCGTCGTAGCTAAGGTTGTGATTGATCTTTTTGATGTCACTTAAACCTAAATTTTCTAGTTCATTTACCATGATTTTCCTTTAAATTTTGATCAAAATAGTCTAATCGCACCAGCGACAAAGTAAATTTTAAATTTACCATGCCGCTTGTATTTCAAAATATTAGTGCAATATTCCTTAACACCCTCTTTATTGAGCTTGCGCCGGAATTTACGTAGCTTTATGGAGGCTAAATTTTCGTTTGGGATTTAATTTATTTTTTTAAGGATAAAATAGAGGCTGGCACGGATATGAGTATAGTCGCTTCACTAAGAAGCAAAAACAAAATAGACCGCACCATAATGGCAACGGCCTATTTTAGGCCTACATCCTGGCTATAACCTGAGAGCTTTCTACATTTTGCCCCTGCTTTACTTCGATCGAGCTTATCGTGCCGTCTTTTGGAGCGGAGACTTCTATCTCCATTTTCATAGCTTCTAGCACGACGATAGCTTGCCCTTTCTTGACCTTATCGCCTGCTTTGATCAAAATTTTATGCACTACTCCAGGCACCGAGCTAAGTATGGCGTCGCCATTATGACTGGCGGGTGAGCTTTTAGACGAATTTTTAGCGGGCTCTGCGGCGACTTCGGTTATGCTTTTTACCTGCACGCTATCGTTAAAGCCCTCGCTTACTTCGACATTATAGCGGCTACCATTTACGACTACGCTATACCTACCGCTTTGAGTGGATTTTTGCGTGCATGGCTGCTCTTTTGGCATTTGACTTATCTTTCTTACATTGACCTTTGCCTGGCCCTTTAAAAATGCTATGCCCCTTTCCTTGCAAGCAGCAGCGATAAATACGTTCTCGTCTGTAACGGCTATACCTTCGCTCTTTAAAATTTTACGCGTAGCTTTAAGCGACTTGCTCTCGTCGCGGTCTGCGATATCGATGGCGTTTTCTTTGGTTGGCTTTAGCTTTAGCTGTTCGCTGGCTAGCTTTACGACCTTGCTATCAGGCTCACAAGGAGTATGACCGAAGTAGCCAAGCACCATTTTGCCGTATCCGTCGGCTATCTTTTTCCATTTGCCAAACATCACGTTATTGAAAGCTTGCTGAAAATAAAACTGACTGACAGGCGTCACGCTCGTACCGTAACCGCCCTTTTCGACGACCTCGCGCATAGCTTCTATCACGGCCGGGAATTTATCAAGGATATTGTTGTCGCGCATCATTTGGGTATTTGCAGTGAGCGCACCGCCTGGCATCGGTGAGAACGGGATGAGAGGGCTTACCTGTGTGGCTTCAGGCGGGGTGAAATAATCGCTCAAACAATCTCTCAACACGCTTTCATATTTTAAAATTTTTTCCACATCAAGCCCGCCAAGGTCGAAATTTTTACCCTTTACGGCGTGTAGCATCGTTAAGATGTCAGGCTGGCTGGTGCCTCCGCTGACTGGACTTGCGGCCAGATCGATGCCGTCAGCTCCGGCCTCAAGTGCGGCGAGATAACATGCTACGCTGACACCGGCGGTCTCATGAGTGTGAAGGCGGATATGAGTATCTTGTGGGAGAAGTTTGCGAGCCATTTTGATAGTTTCATAGACCTTTTGCGGGCTGCTCGTGCCACTGGCGTCCTTGAAACAGACGCTGTGATAAGGTATGTCAGCATCTAAAATTTGCCTTAAAATCCTCTCGTAAAACGCTACATCATGCGCACCTACGCAGTTTGGCGGCAGATCCATCATGGTGACTACGACCTCGTGCTTAAGACCGTGATGAACGATGCGCTCGCCTGAATATTTTAAATTTTCCACGTCGTTTAGCGCGTCAAAATTTCTGATCGTAGTCGTGCCGTGTTTTTTAAACATCTTTGCGTGCAGGTCGATGAGCTCGCGGCTACCGGTGTCGAGCGTGACGGTATTTACTCCGCGCGCTAATGTCTGTAAATTTACACCTTCGCCCACGATGACACGGAATTTATCCATCATCGTAAATGCGTCCTCATTAAGGTAAAAATAAAGGCTTTGAAAGCGTGCGCCGCCGCCAAATTCAAAATGCTTTATGCCCGCCTCTTTGGCCGCTTCGACCGCGGGAAAAAAGTCGTCCATAAGCACCCTGGCGCCATAAACTGACTGAAAACCGTCCCTAAAAGTAGTATCCATAACGTCTATAAATTTTTTGGCCATTTTGCTACCTTTTTTTGGATTAAAATTATTACAATTTTACCTTGTTTTAGATTAAAGTAGATATAATTTTATCACTGAATTTAGGCTAAAAGGCAGAAAATGACGATCGAGCAAATTTATAAAGAGCTAGATAAAATCGATAAACTGACTAAAAAAGAGGATTTTTTATCCAAGCAGATCAAAGAGGCTCTTAGTGCAAAAGATGACGAACTGCTCGCGCAGATCAGTGAATTTGTGCTAAATGATGACTGCGAGAAATTTAATAGCGAATTTCGCGCATGGACTTTAAAGTGGCTGACGGAGCACATTATCGATAAATTTAATAACAATAAAGCAAGCGACGCTGATGCTGAAATTTTAGATGATTGCTTGTGGAAATTTAAGTGGATCGTCGCTGGTCTTGGTCAAAGTGCAAGCACGTCAAAAGAGAGGATCGAGGAGACAAATGAGATGATGAAGCGGCTGTATGAATATTTTGATATAAGCCTAGCTGCCTATCACAAGGCGCTCATGCTACAAAACATCACGATGGGCGATGTGCGCGAAGCGAGAGTAAATTTTGAGCTATGGCAAGGGCTAGCGCACGATGATATGGGCGATTGTGAGGCTTGCGAGGCGAGCGATCTGACGCTTTATCACTACTTTGTCGGCAATTACGAAGATGCGCTAAACGCAGCCCAGCCGATACTGCGCGGTGAGCTGACATGCGGCGAAGTGCCACATCTGACATACGCGCCGGTGCTTTTTAGCATGATAAATTTAGGCAGGATCGAGGAGGCAAAGGCACTTTTGCCGCAAGCTACCAAAGTGATCGGCTCAGAGCCTCGCACCATCTCGCAAATGCCGCTACTGATCGAAGCTGCCGTTAGGCTTAATGAGAGACAAATAGCATGCGATCTGGCAAATGAATATAAAGATGTGATTTTAGACGATAACGACGATATGGGCGCGCTTAGGCTATTTATCGCGATGTCGGTGTTTGACGAGCAAACATATGAGACGGCAAGTAGGGGCACGGCTAGCTTTGATAAGCGCGATCAAAACAGCTACTACTCGGATTATCTGCAAGAGTATTACGCCAAATTTAGCAAATAAGGGCTAAATTTAGCCCTTATCAGTCTCGCTCTCTTTTGGAGTATTTTTGCATCGACATTGGGCTTGCTCCTCTAAAATGACGCCCGGCTCGGTCTTTGAGCTATCACGAAATTTTGCTTTCGAGCCGACATAGACACTCTTTATCTCATCAAAAAGTAACAAAAAAATGCCAAAACTATCAGCTGAACGATTATAAAAGGCACTACGCCCTTATATATCGAGCTGGTCTTTATCTGTGGCGGAGCGACCGAACGTAAGAAAAATAGGCTAAATCCAAACGGCGGCGTCAGGAATGAGGTCTGTAGATTCATGGCTATTAGTATGGCAAAATATATCGGATTTATACCTAGACTGATCGCGATAGGCGCTAAAATAGGCAAGACAATATATGAAATTTCTACAAAATCTATAAAAAATCCCAACACAAAGATCACGACCATGCTAAATATGACAAATCCCCATTTATCACCCGGTAAATTCGTCATAAACTCTTCTACTATCTCATCGCCCCCGGTGTAAGTAAAAACGAGCGAAAATGCCGTAGCGCCGACTAAAATAGTAAATACGAGCGCCGTAGTTTTAACGCTCTCCTCGAGCGCTTCTCTTAACATCGAAAATGAAAACGTCCTATAAAAAAGCGAAAGTAACACGGCTCCAACGCAGCCAAAGGCCGAGCTCTCAGTCGGCGTAGCGATACCGGCAAATATCGAGCCAAGCACGCAGACAACGAGTAAAAGCGGCGGCAAGATAGCAGCAAGCGCTCTTAAAATTTGCCTCATCTTGCTCTCATCTACGCTAGACTCTACGATAGGGGCAAATTCGGGCTTCACGTAAGACACTATCAAAATATAAGCTACGTAAGCACCGACCAGCACGAGTCCGGGTACGAAAGCCTCGTGGAAAAGCTCGCCTACCGGGACTGAAAATATATCGCCCAGGATTATGAGCACGATAGATGGCGGGATGATCTGCCCCAAAGTACCCGCTGCGCATATCGTGCCGCAGCCAAGAGACTGGTTGTATTTGTATTTTAGCATCACGGGCAGACTTATCACGCCCATAGCGACCACGCTAGCTCCTACGACACCGGTGGATGCCGCAAGCAACGCACCGACTAAGACGGTGCTGATAGCTATGCCGCCACGAATTTCACCAAACAATAGCCCCATGCTCTCAAGTAGCCTCTCGGCTAGTTTTGATTTTTGCAAAACTACACCCATAAAGACAAAAAGCGGCACGGCGATCAAAATTTTATTTTGCATGATGGAGTCAAATATCCTATAAGGCATGAAGGCGAACATATCCTTAAAAACTATAAATCCGCCGATCAGGCCGTCTCCGTCACCAAAGCTCTCTATCATACCGCCAATCAGTCCAAATATCATCGCTACTGCAGCAAAGGTAAATGCGACGGGAAATCCTATACCAAGCATCAAAAGCGCGGCTAAAAACATCACTATACCAGCCATTTTAGCCCCTTTTCGCACTTTGGTAGAGATTGAAATTTTTAATAAAAAAGCCTATCGAAAAAAATATCAAAAGGTAAAAAGATATAGGGATGAAACTTTTTATTACCCAGCGATAAGGAAGCCCTCCCGGATCGGCGCTGCCCTCGTTTGAAGTGTATGCCTCCATCACAAAATCGATTGATAAAGTCGAGACCAAAATGGCAAACGGTATTATGAAAATAACCGTTCCTATCATATTTACGAGCGCCTTCGTGCGCGGACTGAATTTTGCGTAAAAGATATCGACGCGAACATGTGCGTCCTCTTTTAACGCGTAGTTCATACCTAGCAAGAAAACGATCGCGAAAAAATGCCACTCAAGCTCTTGAAGCCCGACGTTGCCGTATTGAAAAAAATACCTTGAAACGACGTTGAAAGAGACGTCTATTATCATCAGTGCCATGATAAACATACACAAATAGCCGATTATATCGGCAGCCTTATCGAAAAATCTCTCAAGTCTTTGCATAATCAACCTTTAAGTAAAAAACAACGAATTCATCATAACGCAAAATACGCAAATAGGCGCCACGAAACGAAGTAAGAAGTACCAGACGTTAAACACCCAGTCGCTCATATAAGGGCTAAAAAGCGTATAAAGCGCTTTGCGTTTCATAAAATAACCAACGAATATCGCCTCTAAAATTCCGCTTATCGGAAGCAGGACATTAGAGGATGTGAAGTCCAGGAAGTCAAAGAAATTCTTGCCGAAAAATAAAATTTTATCGCCTATATTTTCTATATTTGCAAAGACGCACATGAGCCCCACGACAAAAACGCCCGCACCGACTATAGTGAGCGCCTTTTTGCGGCTGATAGAATACTCTCTGATAAGAAAAAATACGAACGGCTCGACTATCGAAATAGCCGATGTTATACCGGCAAATATGAGCGCTACGAAAAATGCGACGGCTAGGACATTTCCCGCAAAGCCAAGCTTTGCAAACAATGTCGGTAGCGAGATGAATACAAGCCCCGGTCCTTGAGCCGGCGTGGCGTCGAATTCAAATATAAACGTGAAGATTACTAGCCCCATCATTATGGCTAACGTGATGTTTATGAGCACGACGCTTATCGTGGAGGTGCTTAGATTCGTATCGTCACTGAGACTAGCCGAATACGTTATGATGGCCGCCATGCCAAGGGAGAGCGTCCAAAACGCAAGTCCAAGCGCCAAAAGCAAGGAATTTATCGAAATTTTACTAAAATCAGGCACGAGTAAAAATTTAGCCGACGCGACAAACCCGTCCATAGTAGCCGAGTAACCAAGCATTATCAAAAGCATTATAAACAGGCTTGGCATCATCCAGACATTAAGCTTTTCTATACCGCTTTTCACACCCTTTGATAAAACGTAAAAGCATAACGCAAACGCCGCGATGAAGCAGATCGTCTGCTCCCCAGCATCCTTTGTGATAAGCTCGTTAAATATCGCCTTAGAGCTTTCGATATCGCTTGGCAAAGAGCTAAAAGATAAGAAAAAATACTTTATCACCCAGCCGATGATGACTATGTAATAGCAAGATATGATCGCAGCCGTGACCATGGCTAAAATTCCCACGTATTGCCATAAATTTTTATGCTTATCGGCAAGTTTCCTAAAGGCGTTTACGCTGTCGCTTTCGCTTAGCTTGCCTATGCTAAGCTCAGCCATAAAGATAGGCACACCCACTAAAAAGCAAATGACAAGATATAATAGCACGAATGCCGAGCCGCCGTTTTCGCCGACCATATACGGGAATTTCCACGCATTGCCAAGGCCGACGGCAGAACCCGCGACCGCCAAAACATAACCTATCTTAGAAAACTGTTCTTTTGCCATTACATTATCCCCTTAACTAAAACTAAAAGCACACAAATGGGCGCTATGTAGCGAAGTAAAAAATACCAAATTTTAAATATCGTCTCGCCCATATAAGGCACGAAAAGCGCCCTTAGCGACTGAAATTTCATAAAATACCCCACAAAAAGCGCTATCACGATACCTCCAAGTGGCAGCATGATGTTTGAGCTGATATAATCGAGCCAGTCAAAAAACCCTTTACCAAAAAACGTCAGCTCGTCTTTAAAATCTGTAACGCCAGATAACGCGCAAAGAACGCCAAGTACATATACTGCCGCACCTGCTATCACGATCGATCTTAGTCTGCTAAGACCGAAATTTCGGTTTAGATAAAAGATAGCAGGCTCTACCATCGATATGGCCGATGTAAGACCCGCAAATATAAGTGCCACGAAAAACGTTAAGCAAAGAACGTTGCCAAGCACGCCAAGCTTTGCAAACAATGTCGGCAGCGAGATGAAAGCAAGTCCCACGCCTTGAGACGGCTTAGCGCCAAATTCAAATACGAAGGTAAATACGATAAGACCGATGATGACGCTGATGATGATGTTTAAAAACACGACGTAAAGCGATGATGTGAATAAATTCGTATCGTCATTTAGACTCGATGAATACGTAAGTACGCAGCCTATGCCTATACACATCGTAAAAAACGCAAGCCCAAGAGCCATAAATACGGTCTCCGAGTTTATCTTGGAAAAATCAGGCACCAGCAAAAACCTGACCGCCTCGTCAAAGCCGTCCATACTCATCGAATATCCGAGCATCAGCAGCAAAAGCACGAAAAGTGCCGGTATGAGCCATAAATTTATGCGCTCTATGCCGCTTTTCACGCCCTTTGTCAGCACGAAAAAATATGCTAAAAACGCCAAAGTGAAATATAAAATTTGCTCACTTGCGTTTTGTGAAGTGAAATTTTCAAAAAGTGCGGCGGAGGAGTTTATATCTTTTGGAAGCGAGCCTAGGCTCAAGACGGCGTATTTTATGACCCAGCCGATGATGAGCGTATAAAACGAAGCTACGAAAATTCCTGTTATCATGATGATGCCGGCGTATCCCCATGCATTTTGGCGCGACGGAGCGAGCGAGCGAAATGCGTTTACGGTGTCACTGCCTGAAATTTTACCCATCGCCATCTCGGCAAAAAATATGCTAAGCCCGACGATGAGCGCGAAAAATAGATACACGAGCACGAACGCCGAGCCACCGTTTGCGCCGACCATGTAAGGGAATTTCCACGCGTTGCCAAGTCCGATAGCCGCTCCTACGATAGAGAGGATGAAGCCTATTTTGCTAAATTTTTCGCTCATTTATTTGCCTAAAATTTGATAGATCATTATTATGAAAATAGCGATAGGCGCTAAAAATCGCAGCGCAAAATACCAAATTTCAAACCAAAATTTACCCATAAAATCGCCAAAGAGAAAGAACAAACCATCTTTTTTCAGCACCCAGCCTACAAAGGCGCTAAATATTATCGCGCCGATCGGCATCATTATGTTTGACGTGAGATAATCCAGTGCATCGAACATCGGCTTGCCAAATACACTGAAATTTTGAGCTGTAGGCTTATAATACGAAAGCACGCAGGCTATGCCTAGCACATAGACTAAGATCCCTATATAAACGAGCGCTTTTTTGCGTGTGAAGTCAAATTTCCTGACAAGATAATAAGCAAACGGCTCTATCATGGAGACCGCACTCGTCACTCCGGCAAAAAGCAGCGATACGAAAAACGCCACGGCCATGACGTTTCCTATCAAGCCAAGCTTCGCAAAGAGTGTCGCGAGCGAAACAAATATCAGTCCCGGACCGCCTTGCGTCGTGTCGCCCCCGTAGGCAAATATAAAGGTAAAAACGACTAGACCCATCATTATACCTATCAATATATTTATAAAAATGATAGAAAGGGTCGATTTTATGAGATTCGTGCGCTCGGGTAAATTTGCAGCGTAGGTCGGGATCACGCCAACGCCCATAGAAAGCGAGAAAAAGGCGAGACCGAGCGCTTGTAGGAATGTATCTGCGCTTATAGCGTCAAAATTTGGCACGAATAAAAATTTCGCAGCCTTCATGAAGCCATCATTCATCGTAAGCGAATAGCAAAGCATACCAAACAGCAATATAAACAAACTTGGCATCATCCAAACGTTAAGCCTTTCTATACCGCTTTTTATGCCTTTTGAAACCGCGAAAAATACGATCAAAAATACGATACTAAAACATAAAATAGCGCTGAATGCGTCGTTTGTAAGCAGACTGTCAAATTCGGCTCCGGCTTGTTCGTTCGTCACAGGAAGCTTACCAAAGCTTAGGTAGATGTATTTTAGTATCCAGCCGATCACGACCATATAAAAAGAGGCTATGAGCACTGCACCTATCATGAAAAATCCTGACAGCGACCATGCTCTTTTGTGCTTTGGAGCGAGCTTATAAATCGAGCTCACGACATCACTCTCGCCGAGCTTTCCTATGCTAAGCTCAGCCAAAAATGCGACGAACGCGACGCAAAATGTCAAAACCAAATATAAAACTATGAACGCCGAGCCGCCGTTGTTGCCGACCATAGTCGGGAATTTCCACGCATTGCCAAGGCCGACGGCAGAGCCGGCCATAGCAAGGACGAAGCCTATTTTGGAGAATTTTTCATTTATCATTTAAGCCCTAATTTAAATCCGAATTAAATAGTTTCGACGATACCATAAAAAAACTTTTATTTTTCTAAGCTCGCGAATTTTCAATGGCTTTTAAAATTTTGATGTTTTTATTTGAAACAAATTTATAATCGTTATTTCATAACTTACTCACAAAGCGGCCTAAATTTTAAGAAAAACAAAGCTTTATTTTTGTATGATACGGGCTTAAAAGTTTTAGTAGGGGACGGATCCGAACGAGCTTAAATCACAAAGGAGCAACGATGAAAAAAATCGTTTTATTGATCGTATCTCTTGCTGCATTCGCTTTTGGTGCTGACGGCGAGATGATCAGATCGTATTCTGTTATCGCAGCTGGTATAGGCCTAGGTCTTGCAGCTCTTGGCGGCGCTATCGGTATGGGCAACACCGCAGCGGCTACTATCAGCGGAACAGCCAGAAACCCTGGCGTAGGCAGCAAGCTTATGACTACGATGTTTATCGCACTTGCGATGATCGAAGCACAAGTTATCTACGCACTTGTTATCACACTGATCGTTCTTTACGCAAACCCGATGCTTGGTTAAATTTAGCCCGAATTCGGGCTAAATTTCATATTCGCGACCATGGTGGAATTGGTAGACACGCTATCTTGAGGGGGTAGTGCCGTTAGGTGTGCGAGTTCAAATCTCGCTGGTCGCACCACTTTCTTTTACTACTTCGACACGAAGGGCTTTAAAGCCACTTTTACAGATATCAAATATCCTAAGTTTTGTTTATGTTTTGTTTGATGTATCCGTTTTTGATACACAAAACGATACACAAATATAATCATTATTTCGATTTGGGATTAAGAATTTATGCACTCACTTTTAAAGACTAGTGGCGGATACTATAAGATAAGGCTAAGGGTGGCTAAAGAGCTACTGCCGTTTATCGATAGGCTAGAGGTACTTTACGGTTCATTAATGATTTGAATAAATGTCTTACTAACCAACAAATATGCTAAAATACGCAAGAACACTACAAGGAGCTAAGGCTATGCAGAATATCATCAGCAAAATAATAGCATTTAGTAAGCAGCTGGTTACAGATACTAAAGAGCGAGCGAATACAAATAGACGCTTTAGAGGATATAAAAAGGCAGACTTTGAGGCATTTAAAAGAGGCGAGCTAGAGGCTGAACCTCTTGGCAAAGACTGGGAGTATATTTAAGGCGTGGTTGTAAAGCAGTCAAGGCACTTCAAGGCGGAGCAAAGAGGGTGGCTAACCATTAAATTTTGTTGGTGATGGCGTTATTTTATAAAAACAGTCTATGAAGCATTTAAAAGTGTTCATTTTTTGATTTACTTATATGCTTACTTTTAAAAGCTAATAGCCAATCAAAATAAGAACAAAGAAGCTTAAAGTAGATATTTGGCAGGATCACCCTGCCATAAATTTTACATAAATACCGGGATCGTAGTATGCTCTAAGAAAAATCTCGACGTTCCGCCAAGCACCATCTCCATGAGTCCGTTTTCACCGTGCCTACCTGCTACTATGAGATCTGAATTCGTATCTTTTGCAACTCTTAAAAGCGCCTCTCCTGGGATAGCCGTCGTATCTATGACCTCAAAAGTCGCGCTTATACCGTGAAGCTTGAAATATTCCTCAAGCTTTTTGAGGTTTATCTCGGCATTATCGCCCAAGCTAGCCTTAGATGTTATGCAGTGCACCTTCTTGGCGCGCTTTAGTAGATCAAGCGAGCTCGTAAGCGCTCTTGAGCTCTGCGGTGTCGCAGTCCAGCTGACCAAGATATTATTTGCGCTAAATTCGTGTAAATTCCTAGGTATAGCGATCACGTTTTTACCGCTTTTGATGACCGCAGACTCGAATGTCCCGGTTATCTTGCCGTCTATCGGCACGGCAGCTACGACCATATCGCAAAATTTAGACTCTTGCTCGACGATGGCGCTACGTTTTCCTTGATACACGACGAATTTTGCGGTGCACTCTCCATCTATCACTTCATCGCTTATTTTTATGTTAAGTTCACTACAAATTTTATTAAATTTTTTCTCATTGAGCTCGTGTTCGACGGCGAGCTCTGCCTTGGCGGACTTTAAAAATTCCTCAAAAAGCACACCTCCGCGAAGCGTCATTTTCATGTTATAAACGACACTTGGATCAAGCTGGCAAGTCAAGACTTCAATATGGGTATTAAACCATTTCGCGACCTTCAATGCACCGTATATGCGCGGCTCTATGTCATCTCCGGCACCGATTGGAAACAATATCTTCTTATATTTCATGCCCGTCCTTTTAAAATTTATTCGACCAAAGAGAGTGAAATTTTGTTACCTTTTTGTTCACTCACACATACTTTCAGTCTATCACCTACGTTTAGTGGCGTTTTGATCTTTGAGATATGAAGTAGTCCGTCTACGCCGTCTTTTAGCTCTATGAACGCTCCAAAATCCACGACGCTTTTTACTACTCCGTCAAACTCGTCTCCTATGTTGAATGTCGGCTTTTGTCTATCTTTATCGCGTCTGTCGTGTCCATGCGGCTTTTTACCAAAGCCTCTGGAATTTTCTTTTGACGTGATAGAGATTATGTAGTCTTTCGCCGCATCGACATTTTTCTTTGCGCCGCCTGCGATCTTGACCTCGCCCTTTTCTCTATCAAGGTCTATCGAGACCTCGAATTTCTCGATGATCTCTTTTATTGTTTTGCCAGCTTGGCCGATGATATCGACTATCTTACTAGGATCGACGCTAAAGAGCTCTAGTTTCGGCAACACATCCTCATTTACTTCTATTTTACTATCGGCTTGATGCATTAAATTTAATATATGCTCGCGGCCGCGCTTTGCTTGATAAAGCGCTTCTTTGAGCACCTCAAGGCTGATACCGCCAAGCTTTATATCCATCTGAAGTGCAGTTATGCCCTCACTTGAGCCCGCTACCTTAAAGTCCATATCTCCGTCATGATCCTCAAGTCCCATTATATCGGTCAAAACAGCGTGCTTATCACCTTCAAAAACAAGCCCCATAGCAACACCGGCGACTAGCTTTTGAGTATCCACACCGGCTGCGCGAAGTGCGAGAGCACCGCCACAAACACTAGCCATCGAGCTAGAGCCGTTACTTTCTAAAATTTCAGAAACAAGGCGTATGGTGTATGGAGAATTTATGTCTATGCTAGGAGCAAGCGCACGTTTTGCGAGATTTCCATGTCCTAGCTCGCGCCTGCCGGGTGCTTTTAGCGGGCTTGCTTCACCGACGCTAAATCCAGGGAAGTTATAATTAAACATAAATTTCTCTATGAGGGCCGTTTTTTCGGTCAATATATCATACATCTGCGCATCGCCGTCAGTGCCAAGAGTAGCTACTACCAGAGCTTGCGTCTGACCGCGCGTAAATAAGCATGAGCCGTGCGCATTTGGAAGCACATTTGTCTCTATGCTGATAGGTCTGACCTCATCAAGCGCGCGTCCGTCGGCTCTGACGCCTTCATTTATGATCTGCTCTCTTACGATCTTCTTTTTATATTTGCCAAGAACGTTGCTTATCACGCCCTCTTCCCAGCCCTCTTTTTGTGCGACTTCATCGCTTGCTATTTGCTTTGCGATCTTGCCAAGCTCGCTTGCGCGCTCGCTCTTTGCCATTTGGTTTATAGCGTTTTTCACATCGTTTTTATAAAATTTGTCAATGTAAATAGCGATATTTTCGTTTTCTATCTCG
Organism: Campylobacter sp. FOBRC14; assembly: GCF_000287855.1. NCBI lineage: Bacteria > Pseudomonadati > Campylobacterota > Epsilonproteobacteria > Campylobacterales > Campylobacteraceae > Campylobacter > Campylobacter sp. FOBRC14. Next base: position 257,790 of record NZ_ALJJ01000009.1, read on the forward strand.
GGCTTTAGCTCCAAAATCGCGTCTTCTTTTTTATGCTCTTTAAAGGCCTCCTCGTAGGCATTGCTGGCGCGTAGTATCGCTTTGCCTGCAAAGTCTATCGCCTCTACTATCCTATCCTCGCTAAATTCGTTCATATCTTGCTTTTGAGTTATGCTGTCGTTTAAGCTAGGATCCATCATCGGATCGATCGCGATTATAGGTATGATCTGTGAGCTTTGTTGAGCTATGCTCCTCATCTCTATCATCAAAAGCTCGTCTTTGGTGCCGGCTACGTAAAGATCGAGCGCGCTTGATTTTAGCTCGCTGTTGCTAGGATTTATCACGAATTTATCGTCTATGTAGCCTACTCGCACGCCGCAGACCGGGCGATTTACCGGGATATCGCTAAGATAAAGCGCTACGCTTGCGGCATTCAAGCCTACCACTTGCAAATCAACTTCAGGATCGGCCGATAGCACCATGACTACGATCTGAGTCGGATAGGCGTAGCCTTTTGGAAAAAGTGGACGAAGAGAGCGATCGATGATGCGCGCCGTCAAGGTCTCAAAGTCGCCAGGCTTAGTCTCGCGTTTGACGTAGCCACCCGGGATCCTGCCTGCGGCATACGCTTTTTCGATGTATTGCACCGTAAGAGGCAAAAAGTCCTCCTCGACCTGCACGTCATCGCGTGCGACAGTCGCTAAAACCACGGTGTTTTTCACACGAAGCATCACCGCTCCGGCCGCTTGTTTGGCGACTTTGTTTAGATCAAAAATTTCGACCTGATTGTTGACTTCTATACTATATTGCATTATTTTTTTCTCCTTGTTGTTTTTGCAGTGGTAAGTAATAAGGGCTCTCTTCCAAAATAGACATTATCCGCTCGCCCGTAGCCTCTATCTTTTTATCATAATACGAATCCACATCGATGAAATTCACGATTTTATTGACGGTGTAAATTTCATCTACCATATCGCTAAGGCTGGCTGCGACATCAGTCGCTATCACAGGCGTGGCGTAAGCGATAGATTTTACCTTTACGTCCATCAGTGTCTTTATGCAAACCAGAGCGGTCAGTCCCGTCTCGCAGCCCTCGTCGATGAGCAAGATATTTTTATCTTTTAGCTCGCCTATTAAATTTCCTTTTCTATATTTATAAACGTTTTTTAAAATTTTCTCCTCATACTTTCTATGTGCCTCGCCGTAGACGAAGTCGTAGCTGATATTAAAGGCGCGTATGAGCTCGTCGTTTAGCACGATATCCTCGGTCTCGCTAACGATCGCGATGTCGCATTCCGGGTTATTTGGCGCGGCTATCGGCTCGCTAAAAAGCATCTCGTAGCTTAGCGCGAGGCTCCTACAAACCGCATCGGTTAAGATGACCGAGTCAAGCGACATGCAAACGACGATGGTTTTAGCATCTACTAGCTCCTTTTTAGGCAAAATTTCGACTAGTTTCGCCGCGGCTTCTAGCTGATCTTTGAAATTTACGACATTGTTTTCAGCCATCAGTTGCTTCCGCTGTTTTGATCTTTTTCGACCGAAAAGTCATAATGCACTCCGCCCATCGGATAGAAATTCACCGTGAAATAAACGCCGTTTTTCCTAGTCATCGCAGAGCCGCTCGTAGTAGTCGTCGGCTCTATGTCTTTTTGAAAGATCAGCCCGTAGTTCCAGCATTTTCTTTGATGCAGTACTCCCACGCGCCAGCTCTTGGTATAGTCTCGCTCGAGATCGTATTGAAGTCCGGTGACGAGCCTATACTGCGCAGGTAGCTTGAGACTGGCCGATGTCGTGAGATAGCTGTCTTTATCTGCGTTTGAATTCTTTTTCATAGTATGCAAGATGCTCGCCGTAAAGCGCTCGTGCGTATAGGTGAGGCCGCTTTGAAGCTTTTTAAATTCCTTATCCGTGTGTGAGTATTCGAGCCTATTGTAAATGCTTAGATTGCTAAACGGATAAAAATAGATCGCATTTTTTAAATTCGAGTATTTATCATCGTCGGTGTAATATCCCTGCGAAATGCTGTGACGCAAAAATTTCCTGCCCTCGGAGGTGTAAAAATATTGCGTCGCGTATGCCGAGACCTCCTCTTTGTTTTTCTCTTGAGTGAGGAAATTTTCATACTTTCCTGGCACATAATCTTTACCGTTATCTTTAGTGTAATCATAATCATCACCATATATAAATTGATCGTCCAAGCGGCCTTTGTTGTATCCTGGTATAAGATACTCGGTACCAAAATTTATAGTATGGAAAAAGCCCTCATAGGCCTTTGCAAGGTCAGTGTGAAGCGTAAATTTATGATAATTATTCACGTAATCTGCCGTCTTATCTTCGTCATGATCGATCGGACTTGTTATCTTGTCCGCATAATTTATATGAGATGCGTATAAATTTTCATAAAACGAAAACGTCGCGAGATCGTCAAACAGCGGGATATGCAAAGATATCGGCAGCGTGAATTCATACTGAGTCGCCGTCACGCCTATCCTACGGTCATATCTGTGAGACTGAAGATCAAGCGAATACAAAATATTTGGCAAAACGATATTATCGGTAAATTTATGATACTGAAGCGTCGGAAGCTCTTGTAATGTGTCTTTATTTTCGTTCGGGCTACCTATCTTTTCGGTATCGATGTAGTATTTTGCGTATGCGCCCAAATAATGCTTATCGTTTGCGATGAAGTAGTTAAATTTAGAGGTCACCAGCGAGTCATAATCGTCGCCTTGACCCTTTAAATTTAGATACTCTATATCATTTAGCTTTGTCGCATCTATCCAAAGCCCCTCTTGCAGGTCAGCCTCTGTAAGATACTTCACTAGCTTATCGCGCTCGTAGTTAAACCCGATGCCTTTGTGAGTTCTATTTTTTAAATTTGCGTTATTTGAGTTTTGGCTTTGCTGTTTGTTGCGGTAGCTTTGCTTGTCCGTAAAGGCTCCAAAGCTTATCGCGCCTCTAGAATCAGGCGAATCGGCAAATCTGAACGCTCCGTAAATTCCAGTGCCTCTAGAGGTGCGGATCTGCGGGTCAAGCTCCAAGTCCCATTGATTATAAGGAGCGAAATATATCGGCTGCTTGTAGTAAAATCCCTCTTTTTTGCTATATCCAAACTCCGGTGGCAAAAGCCCGGTCCTACGCGTAGTATCGGTCGAAAATCCAAAATACGGCAGATAAAACACCGGCACGGAGCCTATGTGAAAGACGGGGTTGAACATGTGTAAAAATTTACTTTGTTTGTTTAGTATCGCAGAGCTCGAGGTTATGCTCCAGTCGGGGTCTTGGACGTTGCAGCTTGAGACGATCGCGCCTTTTGTTCGGTAATACTCGCTATCAGAGCTACTCTCGTCGCTCCTCATCCAGACTTCCATGTCTTTGTTCATCATAAAAAGCGCTTCAAAGGCGCTATCGTTGTTTTTTAAATTTAGCTTGGCGTAGTTGGAGCGTGAAATTTCGCTTTTGCCTTTCATCATATTTACGTTACCGAAAAGCTCGATTATGGAGCTATTTTGATCGTATACCGCGCAGTCTGCCGTGACTAGATAGTTTTGCGAATAAACGACGACGTTTTTGTTCGCGGTCACGATGCCGTTTTCTTGTTTGACGTCATCGGCTAAAAGCTGCACATCCTCGGTAGCGGCAAATGCCTGTAAAAGGCAAAGCGAGATAAAAATGAAAATTCTAAAGAACATCTACGACGACCGTTCTTGCTATCTTATCATGCCATGTTTGGCGCGCCTCATTGCCAAAAGCCCACGCAAAGCCCAGATAAAAGCATACTTCGCCGACGACTCTCATCATGGCCCTAGATAGGCTCGCCATAAAGCTTGGCTTGTCTAAAATTTGAGCGTCGATGCAGACTATCTTGAAAGCCATTTTACCAAGGCTAGCTCCATAATACCACGTAAAAAATGTCTGATATAAAATTTTTAGCACTATAAGCTGCCAAATGAGGCTGGAAACCAGTGTCATGACCTGCTCGTAGGTGTTTGCCGTGTTAAATGCGTCCCAGTAGATCGCCATAAACAAGATGCTTATCAAAACCTCATCTACGCAATAAGCGTAAATCCTCTTTGAAAAGCTCGCCAGCGAAATGTTTTCGCGCTCTAGTTTCTCTACCACGTCCGTATTCATTTAAGCACCTGCCAAGCGATATCTTTGCGGTATTGCATGCCGTCAAATTTCACGTTTTCACAAAGCTCATACGCCTTGTCGCGAGCTTGTTTTATGCTCTTTGCGCATCCGACGCAAACGAGCACTCTCCCGCCATCAGCGTAGATCTCGCCCGCCTCCTCGCTCACTCCGGCGTAGGCTACGTGAGAATTTTGCGGGATATTTTGTATATTTATCCTTGCTTTAGGGGTGCTTTTATATGGATAATTTTTACTTGCCACCACGACCCCTACGGCAAATTCATCTTTTAGTCTAAAGTCTATCTTGTCTAAATTCCCGCTGGCGGCGTTTAGTAAAATTTCACTTAAATTTGCATCTATTAAAGGCATCAAGACCTCACACTCGGGATCTCCGAAACGAACATTAAACTCAAGCACCACAGGCTCGTCATTTACGATCATGAGCCCTACAAAAAGCACTCCGCAAAAGGGGTTGCCCTCGGCTTTCATGCCTCTTAGCGTCGGTGCTACGATCTCGTTTTCTACGCGTTTTATGAGATGAGGAGTCGCTAGCGGACTTGGTGCGTAAGCCCCCATGCCGCCGGTATTTGGCCCTTCGTCGTTATCTAAAAGTCGCTTGTGATCTTGCGCCACAGGAAGGCTAAGAAAATTTTCCCCATCGCAGATAGCAAAAAAGCTGAGCTCAAATCCGTCCAAAAATTCCTCGACCACTACGCGTTTGCCGGCCTCGCCAAAGCTATCTCCACTTAGCATATCGCTAACGGCGGTCTTTGCTTCGTCATGAGTTCTTGCGATTATGACGCCCTTACCGGCGCATAGCCCGTCGGCCTTTACGACCACCGGCACGCTTAAAAAGTCTATAAATTTAAACGCTTCGTTTTTATCGTCCGTGTTTAGATATTTTGCCGTTTTTATGCCGTTTCTTGCTAAAAAATCCTTCATGAAAGCCTTACTCGCTTCAAGTCTCGCGGCGGCCTTACTCGGCCCAAATATCAAAAGCCCGTGCGCCTTAAAGACATCTACGATCCCCTCGCTTAGCGGGGCTTCCGGACCTACGATAGTCAAATTTATATCGTTTCGTTTGGCGAAATCCGCCAGCTCGTTGTGATTTTTTATCTTTAAATTTTCGCCAAGTTCAGAGGTGGCGCCGTTGCCTGGCGCAAAGTAGAGTTTGGGAGGATTTTTTTCGCTTTTTAGCTTCAGGGCGATGGCATACTCACGGCCGCCATTTCCTACGATGAGGATGTTCATATTGTCTCCGTAAATTTAAAAACCCAAGTGAGCGTCGCATAAAAGAGTGGCCCGTAAACAAAGCCAATCTTGCAAATAGACAAGCGCCTCAAGGTTGCAATCTCTCGCACTTTCGCACTCAAACGAAATCACATCGCATAGCACCTGTACGTCTTCGCTAACATAAAAGTGTTGGACCCCGTAAAATGCTGATTCGCTTCACTCAGGCTTTAAAATTATATAGATTTTTTGCTTAAAGTAACGTTTTGGCAAGCTCTACACAGGCATTTATTTCTTGCCTCGCACTCACGAGGGGATCTGTAAATTTCGCTAGCTCTTTTGCCGTCGTTTCACCGATGGCTACGGCTTTGTAGCTATCAAGCCAGCCAAAATTGAGGATGAAATTTTTAACGTTTGACGGAGAGGAAAAGATCAAAACACTATTTTCAGGCGGCATTTTTTCTTTGTCAAGCCTGGCGCAAACGCTCTCATAGGCCACGATCTGGCTTACTAAAATGCCGTTTTGCTTTAAAATTTCGCCTAAATTTGAAACGATGCTTTTGGCTCTTAGATAAAGCGTCTTTTTGCCTTTTAAAAGAGGCGAAATTTCAGCGGCGAATTTGCCTCCGTGAGAATTTTTAGCAGTATAAATTTTACTAAAGCCACATCTCTTGGCGGCCTTGGCGCACGGCTCGCCGATAGCGTAAATTTGCATATCCGACTTTATTTTTATATTATTAAATTCTAAGGCTTTGAAGGAGTTTTTAGAGGTCGCCACGAGCGCGTCAAATTCATCTAAATTTAGACTAAATTTTAAAAATTTTATCTCGCTTATAGGCAGGTTTATCACGCTCTCATCGTTTAAGGGAGTGTTTGAGACGAGATAAATTTCAGCCATTTTGCAGGTGTCCGCCCCTCATCACCTTAAAAAACGCCGTCAATGCAAGCAACGTGCAAACAAGCATCGTAAGAGAGCTGGAGTAGAAAATATCGCCAAGCCCCACTAGCGGAGAGACGATACCGCCTAGGAAAAACGGACAAAATCCAAGCACCGCAGAGGCCGAGCCGGCGTATCTTCTGGCGCTATTCATGGCTAGCGACGATGCGGTAGGCAGGATGAAGCCGATAAACAAAAGCATGATGAAAAACGCTACTATAACGGCATAAACGTGAAATTTAGCCGTCAAAATAAGCCCCACCACGATACTTGAGGCAAATATGCCATAAACGCCGATCCTTAGGGCCATTTTGTCCTTTAAAAAACTAGCCATGCGCGAGCCGATGACAAGGGCCAGGCCGTTTGAGGCGAAGCACACGCTATAACTCATCGAGCTAAGACCATAAAAATCTTGAAAAATGAACGACGAGCACGCTATATAGGCAAACATCGTACCAAGCGCGCAAGTTTGTATAGCGACAAAAAGCATGAACGTTTTGTTTATCAAAATTTGCTTATAAACGCCGTAGGTCTCGAGCAAAGGCGCTTTTATACGGCGAGGCTCGTCCAGGCTCTCTTTGAAGTTGAAATTCGCGACAAACAGCAAAACGCCGATGATACTTAGGACCACGAATATCCCTCGCCAATCGGTAAATTCCAGCAAAAAGCTGCCTCCGATAGGCGAAATGATCGGCGCGATGCCGTTTATCACCATCATCAGTCCAAAAAATTTCGTCATCTCATGAACGCTGTATAGATCGCTCACCACCGCACGCGAGATGACGAGGCTTCCGGCGCTTGCAAGCCCCTGGATAACGCGCATAAAGATGAAAATTTCGATGCTTTGCGCAAAAAATATGCAAATGGTACTGATCGTGTAGATTATAAGCGAGATGGTAAGCGGCCTTTTACGGCCGAATTTATCGCTGATAGGGCCTATTATGAGCTGTCCTATGGCAAGCCCGGCCATCGATGTGCTAAGCGTGAGTTGAGTAGCCGATACGCTCGTATCAAACCATGTCGTGATCGCTGGCAAGGCCGGTAGATAAAGGTCGGTCACAAAGGGGCCAAAAGCCGAGAGAGCGGCTAAAAATAGAAGTAAAAATAATCGTGAATTATGTTTTTTCCGCATGCTTTTTCTTATTTTTTGGCGTGATTATACCATAAAGTTTTTTATGTCCTGCCACCGACTCACTAGCCCTTGTAGGCTGAATTTAGCGTTTGCAGGGCTGGTGGATGGCAGCTGGATGATCTTGTTTTTAGTGGCTTTTTCTATGTCCGCTTCTAAAAATTTTTTTGAAATTTCATAGGCCTTAGCACCGTTTGCAAAGACCTGCGAGATGTCTGCGACCGCAAAGATCGCACTTAAATTTACAGGCGTCACCTCTCTCATTGCTGCATCGCTAGAGCCCTTTATCTCGCACGAAAGTGCAGCGTCATAGATGGCTATCTGGTGGCTTAAAAGAAAATTTATCTTTTCATCTTTGCTGCTTGGCAAAGGCGAGTCGAAAATTTGCGCCAGCACCCGCCAGAAGCGATTTTGCGGATTTGCATAATAAAATCCTAGCTTTCGCGAAACGACCGAAGGAAATGAGCCCAGGATCAAAATTTTAGAATTTTCATCAAATACTGGCCTAAAAGCAAGCGTTTCATTTTGTGCTTCCAGCATCATTTGTCTCTAAAAATCTTTTCCAGCCAAAAGCCAAACGTCGTCTCCGGCACGAAATATGCTCCATCTTCTTTATCTATGATCTCTCTTGTAAAAAGCTGTTTGAGTGCCGCTTGCACGGAGGTTTTGCTGATGTTGTGGCTAGATAAAACACTGGCTTTAAAATACTCTTTTTGCTGCGAAACGATCATCTCCAGCACCTTTTTTTGATTGCTCGTAAATGTGTCAAAAAGCAGCCTATATGCGCCGTCTTTGCTTTGCAAGAGCGTGTTTAGGGCTGATTTGACGCTGTTTGTATCAAGCGTTTTTTCATTTTCGTAGACGAAATACAAGATATTTTGAACGAGCTTTGTGTCGGACCTGCAAAGATCGAATAAATTTTTCATCTGAACTCGCGAAACGCTTAGAAATTCCTTTGCGTATTCGTAGGCTGCGTTTGGCTCTATGCCGCCTAGCTCGAGGTGGGTCGCCATCTCAAAAAGAGGCATCTTATGGCTAAAAAGCGAGGTTAGAACATGCCTTTTTGAGCCGAGGAATACAAACGAGATATTTTTGCTTTGCTGCATAAATTTACGTAGCCTGGCGTCGATCTTGAGCTCCTTAAACTCGGCGATCTGCTGAAATTCATCGATTATGAAAACGACCTTTTTATCCTTTGAAATTTCAGTCAGTATAGCAAACAAATCGTCCATCGCCTCGTCAAAATTCGCATTTTTTATCATAGGATTTGCGGACAACTCGTATGTATTTGGATCGAGCGTGATCTCAAAGCTTATGCGCTTTAGCTTTGAAAGTAGCGTATTAAACGTAGTTTTAAAGGTATGTTCCTGCGATTTGGCGGTATTTTTTAGAAGCTCTCTCACGAAGTCCTCGCCGCACGTGATATCAAAAATATCGCTGTAGATGCAGGTAAATTCACTCTTTTGTCGCCTCATAAACTCTTTTATTAGCGTGGTTTTGCCCATGCGCCTTTTTGAGTAGATCAGTAAATTTGCGGAATTTTTAGCAAATTTATATATCTGCGCGAGCTCTTTTTCGCGTCCGTAAAATGTCGAACCATCAGCCAAAGTCTCGAAAGGAAAGGGATTTTTCATAAATTTACCTTTGTCAAAATTTGGTATAAAAAAATTATACCATAAATTTTATACCGATATTCTCCTGGAACTACTAGCAGCATCTGCGGTGGGAGCTAGCGGCAAAGTCTTGTTAAAAGTGTATAGTATAAAGCGTCTCGAGCTATAAAAAAGTAAAGCGCAAAAATCGGCGATAGCGTTGCTCATAAGATTAAATTTCGCTCAAAACGCCGATAAATGAGTCAAAGCGACCGTCAACTGGCAGTCGCTTAGCAAATTTACATCTTATCCTTTGTTACTATCGGCGCGCATTTAAAATGAGAGCATCTTGCATTTAAAACGAGAGTGGAGATGAAATCGAACTCTGCCCCACTATCATTTTAAATGCAAAATTTAGCCCTTTAAAAATGTATAAAATCCATTAAAGAGACTTTAAGCGCTATTTAAATATATCTAGGCTTCTATCAATTTTCAAATGCTCGTCCTCAAGAAACCTAGCATATACGTCTAGCGTCATTTTTAAACTTGAATGTCCCAAAATTTGAGCTACACATTTCATAGAAAACTCACCTCGAATTGCTTTTTCTACCATGTGTGTCGCAAAAGTATGCCTTGTATGTCTAGCGCTACGATACTCTATACCGCAACTTTCTAAAAACCTTTTCCATCTACCATTGAGCGAAATATTGTCAGAGCCAAATAGGTGATCATGGTTGTGCGAAAATACCCAGTCACACTCTCTATCTTTCGCAAGTTTTTCTATGTATGGCACTAGGCAAGAAAATATCGGCACTACTCTACTGATGCCGGTTTTTGTTCTGTTTCTCACTATGCCATCTCGCAGGCTTTTTGAGATCGATATAGTCATGTTTTTCATATCTATATCGTTCCATTGAAGTGCTAGTATCTCACATGTTCTAGCACCAGTGAAAAATGCGAACGCAAGATAGCACTCAAACCAGCCGTTCGCTTTTGTAAGCATGGTTTTCACCTCGTCTTCTGAAAACGGCTCTATATTTGTGCGTGTGATCATTGGATGCTTTGCCTTGAGAAATGGATTTGTACAGATCAAATTTCGCTCAATACAAAACTCACATGCTTGCCTCCAATGCGCTATGATATACTTGATCGTTCTAGGAGCTAACCTTTTTTGCATTTGAGCGACCCACCTTTCAAGGTCGCTCTTTTTGATCTCCTCTATGTTTTTTGGTAGCTTCTCGGTATGTGAGAAGCTACCTCTTTTTCTCTTGTATTTTTCAAGGTCAACCTGTGATAGATCCTCGAGATAGAGATTTGCTATTTTTGAGAGGGTCATGTTTACCCCCTCATAATTCTTTTAGCGCCGATAGTGATTTGACACCCTTTAGCTTAAGCTCACCTGCATCGTTTTTGGCTACGATATAGTAGTCTTTGCTATCGTTTTTCCAAGAACCATCACTCAAGCGGCCCTCAAATTTATCACCCTCTTTGGCAACAAAAGTCCAAGAGGTAGAATATAGTTTGTGTTTGCTATCCCATTGCTTGCCGTTGCAATCAATGAATTCACGCTCGATCTTGCCGTCTTTAAAATTTAGCTTCGCCAAATATGCGTGCCCATGCTTTCTAGGATCAAACTCGCCGTATGTCTCGAGGACGAATTTCTTGCCATCTTTTCTGCTTTCTAACACCGCAGTTGCATCACAGATGAGCTGCTTTAGCTCATCATCTCTCAAAAGGTTTAGATCTTTCATATCTCTTCCTTTTCTTCGCCGCGGATCACATCATCTAGCTTACTTATATCCACGTCGATTTCAAGAAGTCTGGCGTATCCTTTCGTATCGCCCATCTTCTTATTTATCCAGTACTGGAAAGACCATTTATCAAAGTCACTTAGTCTTACTTTCTCTCTATCCTCTGCCGAAAGTTCGGTGTTGATGAATTTCTCGATCCTGTCAAGAGTTGTATTTGATACCGTATCTCTGTTTGAATACGCCCAGCTTCTTATGCCGGCTAGTATGATATTGGCCTCACCCTTGTTGTAGTAGTTCTTTTGCATCTTATATCCTTTATTATGATAAAATAAAGGCTCCCGAAAGGGAGCAACTTCGCGGCGAGATTTTCATCTTGGTGGGTGTCGTCTCGTCGCGCCCTTTATTTACTAATATAGTAAATTTATACTGCAATTATATACTAATTTAATAAAGATGTCAAGAGTTTTTTACTAATTTAATAAAATATTTCAATTATTTTTACTTTTTTAATAAATATGGTATAATCTCGAAAAATTTCAAAGGAGATATAACAGATGACTAAAAAAGAATTTGACGATACCCTAAAGAGGTTGTCGCTCAGTAGGCAAGAGTTTTGTAAGATCACCGGGCTTGCGTATAGCACGGTGTCTAACTGGAACGATGAAAAATTGCCACTGCCGTCTTGGGTGGATAGCTGGCTAGTAAATTATGAACGATCGAGTAGTTACGACGAAATAAAAAGGCGAATTCTAAAGATAGAGTGTCCTAAAAATTCAATAATCCTAAGTATAGCTGACACTAACGAGCACATAATAGTAGAAAAGAAAGAGCCAAAAGCTGGAGACAAGGTGGTCGTGATGAACGATGCACAAATGAGCGTAAAAGAATACCCGACAAAAGGCGAAATAATCGGCGTTGTCGTTCAAACTCTCAAAAAATAAATTTTAAAGGCTTTTAATAAGCCTTTAAACACCTTTTACCCTTCAAACTCCACCTCACATGTATAATCTTTGCTTGTCAGCCTATGCTCCACGCTTTTAATAGTAAATTCATTATTTTCTAGCCCAGTGATGCCTTTAAATTTCAGTTTTCCGCCTGCTACTATGTTTGCTCCTGGCAATGAGCATCTGCCATTTATTCCACCACGTTGCAGTTCGTTTAGCTTTGATTCACCTTGTTTAAAAGCTTCGCTATCTGTTTTTGGCTGCGGGATCTGCATTTTATAGACCTGCTCGCCACTTCCTACCTTGATACTCTTTGTCTTTCCCTCGCTCACATCTTGCCATTCAAGTATCACCGCCGTATAGCTGTTTCTGTTTGCCTCGGTGATTTCAAGAGAGAAAAGCTCGTTGAGACTGAGTTCAAATTTAGGCAGGTTTTCATTTCTCGGGGTATTTGAGGTCTGGCTCTCATCTCCTTTGGCGTCCATAGGAGTGATGACGATAGTGTTGTTTTTGACGAGTGCCTTATAGCCTGTCTCAAAGCAAAGTCCGTAAAGAAATTCAAGATCGCTCACATTGTTTTGCAATCTTGAAGCTATAGGTTGATCATCTCCGCTCGTTTTACTTGAGAGGTTATTCTGCTCGGCTATTTTACGAGCAATCGCAAATATAGTGGTATTCTCCCAGCTCCTGCGTTTCTTTTCTTTCACTGGGCTTGCGAAATTGACTGCCGTTGCTCTGACTTCGGTCGTATTTGCTTTGTGGTCACGGGTTGCAGTCTGCACGCTAAAAGATCCGCAAAGGTATAGATCCTCACCGTATCCAAGATAAAGTTCCAGTTTATCGCCAAATACTGGCTTTGCAAATATTCCGTTTACCTTTATGCTGATCTCATCGCTTTTGCTACCTTCTTTATCATCAAAGCCTATTTCGATGAGATTTGCTCTGATCGTCTGGGTGATGTCAGTGCCTTTAGCTATGAGCTTAAAATTTGGCTTTCTTACCATAGCTTTGCTTGTTCCTTGGATTTTACTTCCTTGAATTCAGGCAGTATCACATCATTGCCGGCTTTGAGTATCGGTTTTAGCTTTGGATTTACGGCCAGCACCTGCTCGAAAAATCTCAAATGTCCGTAATACTTGAATACTACAGTGTCCAGCCTCTCGTTGTCTTTTGCCTTATAAATCATAATCCCTCTTTAATTCCATCGTAAAAGTCTGAGTGAAAAATAGTCCATCTGCTGTGAATACGGCTTGTTTCTCGCTGATTTTTGTGATGACAAACCGTCCGAAATACTTGCCCGCCCCATTCGTGAGTGGATAACTACTGGCTAAATTTGCTAATTCGTAAAGTCTTTTTAGAGCAGTTTGTTTGTCTCCTCGGCATGGTAGAGTCTGTCCTTCGATATTGATAGTTTGATTGCCCAAATTTGCTCTAAATATAGCCTCATAATTTGCTATACGCTCATTCGAGCTGATACCAAACTCGGTTTCGATACTGATGCTGCCTACCTGCTTCCAACTAAATTTAAAGCCGCCCAAATTTAAGACCATTTTTTACTCTCTTATTTCGGTATTTGCTTGATTAAATTGATCTCGCTGTATCGCTCGTTTGACGCTTTGAGTGAGTGCTCTTTCAAACTCGCTTAGATCAAATCTGCCCTCGCTTGTGGCGATATTAAAGCCGCCATTTAAATTTATGGTTATGTTGCCGCTCGTGGTAGCTAATGCTTTTGCGGTTTGTTTTATCTGTGGCGCGTCTTTTTCACCAAACATCGAGCTAAAAAAGCTCTCATCGCTTTGTTTGCTCTCTTGTTTTGATTCTTCTTCATCTCCAAAGCCAAAAAATTCTTTTGTGCCTTTCCATGCACTGCCCAAAGCATCGCCTACCGTTCCTATCGTATCACTTATCCATGCAAATTTTTCACTAATCCAGTCAAAGAAGCCGCCAAATATATTCTTAAACCACTCTACGACCGGATCGAATATCTTGCCAAGCCAATCACTAAAAGAACTAAACCACGCTTTGACTTTGTCCCAGTTTTCAATGAGCCATGCAGCCGCCATACCAATGCCAACTACCAAAGCACCGATACCGGTCGATATGAGGGCAAGGCGTAGGATCTTCATCGCTCCAGCAGTCGTAAATATACTAGCCTTTAAAAAATTAAATGTTATGGCTAGTGCTCTATTTGCCGCTGCATACGTGTTTGAAATAACGGCTGATAGGCGTTTTACGATATTTAAATTTCTTAGAAAGACTGTCGCTTGCTTGATTTTTATGTTCATCATAGCAAGTGTTTTCATGCCAATCATCCAGCTTTCTTTTAAGTAGCTTGAAGCAAATTTGACAGCTAAGATCACTGGCTTTAAAAGCAAAAATCCAGCGCTTAAAAATCCTAAGACAGAAGTCAGTCCGGGTACTTTGCTGGTGATGTTCACTATGCCATTCACAAATGATGCCAAAGCAGCTGCGATCTTTGAGATGGCGGGCAAAAATACAGAGCCGATATTGATACCAAGCTCACTGACAGCGTTTTGTAAAAGCTGAAGCGAGTTTGCGGTCGTTTCACTTCTGTTTTTGAATTCTCTATCGAGCGAGCCGTTCTTGGCTTCATCCCTCGAAAGCTTGAGCGCTTTTCTATATTCATCGAGACTTGAAACGAGTAGAGCCATATCGTCACTGAATTCAGCCCCGAAAAGATCGGTCAAGATACTCATCTTTTCATTCTTGTTCACGCCTTCAAGTGAAGATAAAAATGTTTCTAGCGCCTTTTGCGGGTTGTTTTGTATCATAGTCTTGACGTAGTTTGCATCCATACCTATCTTGCCTAAAGCTTCTTGAAAGGCTTTGCCTTGTTTTGGGGCGGTTTGAAGCTTGTTTAAAAGCGCATTTATGGCCGTTCCTGCGACCTGAGGCGGCTTACCAAGAGCTATAAAGCTACTAGCTAATGCGCTTGCCTCATCCGCACTAAGCCCGAATACCTTTGCTGAACCACCGATTCGCTTCATTGCCTCAACTATGTCTCTTGCTTTTGCTGCCGAGTTATCACTTAGATGGTTTATCGTATCACCTAGTTTTTCGACATCTTTCATGCCTAAGCTGTATACGTTCATCATTGATGCTATGCTATCGCCTGCATCGGCTGAGCTCATATCAAAGGCAACACCCATTTTCGCTACGATCTTCGTAAAGTCCATAAGATCGTTTTTCGCAATACCGAGCTGTCCTCCTGACGCCGTGATAGTAGCTAACTCTTGAGCCGATAGCGGTATAGATCTGCTTAGCCCCAAAAGATCATTACTAAATTTATTAAATTCTGCCTTTGACGTAAAATCGACTACCTTTTTTACGTCGGCCATCGAGCTTTCATAATCCATCGCAAGCTTTATGGGCGCTACGATCGCTCCACCACGAAGCAAAAGCTCTGTAACGCTTAAAAGCTCACGTTTTAGGCTCTCTCTATCGGCTTTAAATTTAAGTATCTTTCTATCAGCCAGTCTTATTTTTGCTAGATCTCTTGAAAAGGTCTTTAAATTACCGTTAGAGTCTTTGATGCTCTTCTTTAAATTTTCAAAGGTTCCTTTTAATTTTATGATCTCGGCGATGCCTTTTATCGCCACTCCGATCGATATACCAAGAACTTCGTTTTGCATAGAATACCTTTTTGATAAAAAATTTGCTAAAATAAGCACATGAAAGCTATAAATACATATATGAAATATAGAGTAAAACTCTACGAATACATAATCTTTAGTATCGCGTTCGCGTTAGGCTTTTGCGCGTCTACGTTTAGCGAGCTAGATCTTATGTCTCGTATATTTGTAGCTTTAGTGCTTATGATCGCCACCTATCCGCTAACCTTTTTTGCCCTAAACATCGTTTTAGGATTTTTTGATAAGGTGATACGAGAGCGCTTACGCACTCGCACCAGCCTTTAAAATTTTCTCAGCTATCTCTAAGAATCTGCGATATTCGTTCACATAAAGCTCCATGATTTCCGTATAGGAGAAATGAAGCACGTGAGCTATAAGTGCCACCCCTTCATAAGAGGGGGCTAGGCTAAAAAACCGCCTACCTCTTTGAGGATCGCCGAACAATCCTTTGCCCCCATTTCATCAAGCTCATCAGGACTTAGGCAAGTAAGATTGCTTGCAAGTCTAAATATGATGTCTGCATCATTCATATTGCCGCCGCTCATCGCAAATCGTAGATCCTTTCCTTTTGGGTATCTGATCTTTATCTGCGTGCCATCGCTAAGCGTGACGACCTTATATTTTTCGTTGTTCTCTGAGATTTCGTTATTTACATCTTTACTCATCTTTTATCCTTTTTTATTCGCTTAAATTTGACCTGACTTTTGCCAGGTAATCCACTCCACCGATAAGGCAGATCATGTTTTCCACGTCAAACACTATCATCGGGATCTTATCGATATTTAGATCTAAAAAATGCACCGCAAGCTTCACATTTACCTCCATCTCTTTGCCGCTTTCAAAGCTACCCGGATCTATCTCGACGATGTCTCCTGTGACCGCCATTGAAAACGGCATCGGCTCACGGCCGGCTTGAAATATGCTTGCCTTGAATAAAAATGGAATTCTGTTTTTCCAAGTGTTTAAGCCGTATCCTAAGAACATGTTTTTATCGAGGATATTTAGCTTAAATTCCATCTCAACGGCCTTTATTGAGCCGCTTGCAAAATTTCCGCTGAGCGCTCCTTTCATCTCTACCATCTCTTGCTCGATCTTTGGTATCGTTAAAGACTTGACGACGCCTAGATAGCCTTGCCCGTTGATGTAGACGTTTGCTTCTTGCACTACTTGAGGTATTTGTCTTTTTACCATGTTTCACTCCTTATTTGTTTAGATCGTTTAGTAAATTTTCACCATACTTGTCAGTATAAATGAAATCAAGCGTAAGCTGTTTGACGATAGGGTTGTTTTGCATACGGACGTCAAGATAAAATTTACCTGCCGTGATGTTTGCAAGTGTGTTTTTCTCGCTCCAGCTGATCTCGTATCCGATAAGCACCTTTGCACCAACTAATGAGCGAAGTAGCTCATCAACCGAACGTTTGGCGTGATAGAGCTGATCGGCTCTGCGATCTATCGCAAATAAAACGCCTTTTTGGCAAGCTTCGCTGATACGATCAAATATCCTAACCCTAGCAAGATCTTGCCAGATTGTATCTTGATCGCTAGTTTCACCACCCCATGCCCTAAAGCCACTTTCTCTGATGATCGTTGAGATATACGCCCCGCGTAGCTCATCAGCCGTGCATGTTTCACCCAGCTCGAAATCTACGTCTATCTGCGTGCCTGATATTCCTATCATAACGCGGTTTGAGTAGCTGTCGGCGTATCCAAACTCACTGCTGCCATCAGTGTGAGCTATCATGCCAGCTAGCCTTGCGCTTTGTCCCTCGAATACATAAGCATTCGTCTCATCATCCCAAACTTTGACATTTGGATAGCTTGCGATCAGCCTGCGTGATCCAAAGTCCGCCATTTTTGTGATAGCCGAGGCTGCATCATCTGCTTTTAGATCGATTATACCGGTTGCTTTGAGCCTTTCGCTCATCTTTTCGATCGCTCCTTTTATGGCGTCCTCGTGAGAATACTCGGGGGCAATGATTATGTTCGGACGATAGCCGAATTTCGACTTTGCGTTTTTGAGTGTTTCGATAGCTGCTTTGCATTCTGTGATCTCGTCATTGGTATCCGCGTCATCATCTTTTGTGAATACCGAGAGTATGATCTGCGTTTGCACGGCTTGATCGCTGATAGCTTTCAGAGCTTTATAAACGCTGCCTTTTTTGAATGTTTGATTCGCCTTTTTCTTTGCCTCGTATTTTTGCTCTATCGCATCGATCGCTTTGTCCGTAGTCATGAAAAAGTGCATACCGTTTTCAAGTAGCTCTTCATACCCAGCTATCGCGATCGGAGTCGTAGTCTCGACCTGTATAGGTCTTGCTGCTTCTGCTGAAATCGTTATGTTTACGCCGTATTTTGCTGCCATGTTTTCTCCTTTTAAATTTTAATGTTTCACTCTTTTTATCGGGTTTACCGCCCACACACTCTTTAACGCTGGCTTGTCATCCGCTTCAAGATATGTATGTGCGTTCATCTCATTCATACCTGCCACGTCCATCAGCTTCCAGCCAAGATATATGCGACAATAGAAATTCTTGAGAATTCCGCCGTATCTGATAGTTCGGTAGTATCCGAAACGCTCTTTGCCGTTTTTGAGCTTGCAGATCACTAGACACCAATCAGATACGATGCCGCCATTTGAAGTGATTTTTGGATTGCCTTGCGTGATCACGCTTGACGGCTCGATGTCTCTCACTCTCACACCTAGAAATTTGACCGAAAAAACACCGATACGATTTCTAAGCAGCCAGCGCAAGCGAGCATAGTATGTCCTTTCTTTTCCCGGAAAGTGTTCGTTTTTCCAGCCCTCATCGCCGTTGATGCCATAGTCTGGGTCATCAAACCAGCTCGCCCAATGTGGCAAGTGTTCGTCCTCTTTTTTGCAAAAGGCTACTGCGATCGGAACTACTAGAAATGCCAAAATTTCAAACGGAAGCTCGATGATTACGTTTGTTAGGATTTGGCAAATTTGTTTTTTAGATATTCTCATTTTTTACCTTTTTCGGTTTTTTCTGTGTTTTCTAGCTCTTTTGAGTCGGTTTCATACTTTGGGCTTTTCGGACAACCATCCCAGGTGCACTCGCCTTTTGTGTCTAGCTTTGAGCTGCAGATCTCGCAGCGTTTGACTCTTTTTCTCATTGCTCGTCTCCTTTTGTCAGATTTTCTTTTTGGGCGAGGAGTTCTTTGTATTCCTCGCGAAGTTCGGATAGCACGCTATCGTTTCCGATGAGTATGGCGTGGCGGATGTAGCCCTCAGTCTCTTTGATTTGCTCCTCTAGTTCGGCTAGCTCTTTTTGCTTTAGCTGTTCTTTGCTTGGTGCGGGATTGAGTATCTCATCCACTTCTTTTTTTAAAATTTCGATCCATTCTGATTTTTTAAATTCTGCTACGTCTTTCTCATCTAGTGCGTAGATTTGATTTTGTTGGTCTTTGAAGTATTTCATTTGTTGTTCCTTTATCGTAGTTCGGCCCAGTGATATAGCGTGGTCGAGCCTTTAAGAGCATATGTTGCTTTGCTTGGGATGATGGCACAAAGACTAGTGAGAGCATTCGAGCCGTCATTTCCTACTGCAGCTTTTATGTTGTTTGTGAATAGCTCCGCCAAATTGTCGTTCGTGGTGATAGACACCATCATAGGTCTATCCGTAGTGTTTGTATATGTGATACCAATTTGCCTCTGGCTAGTCATATCCTGCCAAGTTTGATTGATGCCGATGCTTGAAATACCTGCGACCGCTTTCTCGCTCACGGCTACGTCCTCTTGCTGCCCAGTGATAGAGTTTTTGATTTTGATGAGACCAGCTTTTGTCTCAGTAGCGTATGGTGTTTTGTCGATGTCAGATTGTTTGGCCTCTCTGACATTTTTGGCTTTGATGATGAAAACTACTGCGCTGTTTTGAGGTCTTGTTTCGATACCGCCGGCATTCGTAGTGGAAAAACGAAACCTAGTGTTGCCGTCGTTTCTTGGATTTTTTCCAAAGGAGTTACTGCCCGCTGCTACTAGCTCTGTTTCATTGTTCCCATACCATACGTAGTGGCTATGTTCCTTTATTTCGTCGCCTTGCAAAGCACCAAGAGCTGCAGCATTTCCGCCAGTACCACGCATGAAGCGTCCGTCGTTGAATTTCGGTAGCTTGAATTTGCTTGTATCGCTTGGTGTGCCGTATGTATCACCAATGATCTCATATAGTTCTTTGTATTCGCTCTTTGAAATTTCGCGTCCATCGCAAAGCAAATAGCCTGCCGGGATTTTGCTTTCAGAGCTCCACGCCAGGTATGCACCTATCGGAGTGCCGTCGCTTGCTTCATCTTTCTTGAGATAGATTTCATCTGTATTCACACCTTTGATTTTTAAGACCCCGGCATTAACGCTAGCATCCGTCCTAAAGCCTTCGTGTGTGAAGTAATGCCACACTGGTGCGCCATCAGGTTTTGGGGTGCCAAGACCTATAGCTTGACCTTTGTTTTTAGCCTCGATTAAAAAGTGGCTATTATTGTTATTTGCGTGAAATACCCCCTCACTACCGATAACTAAAGGCTTAGTAAAGGTATTTTCTTTTGCAAGCTGAGCAAAGGCATCAGCTGTTTTGTCGTCTAGCTTTTTGCTATTGACCGCTGTTTCTTCTTTACCAAGCTTTCCATCATTTAGAGTATTTATATTCTCTTTTAGGAATTTCGTCCTATTTGCCAGCTGTTTTGCTTGCTTGTTTGAGATACCGTCTATCCCGCCAACCACCGGGTCGGTGACTTCAAGCTGATAGATGCCTTCTTCCCACTTGTTTTCTTCTTTTAGGTTAGCCATTGTATGCTCCATAGTTGAATTGATCGTTATATTTTATTTGCCCGTCGTAGATCACGCCGCTTGCTCTATGATCTATGCTTACAAGCACACACCTTGCAGGAGCTGCACTCTTGGCGGCGTCGCTTATTTGTTTTGCTTTTTGCTTTGAAAGGGGGATGCTAGCAATGATGCTATACTCCGCCCAGTGTGTGTTAGAGCCGTAAAACCTACTTTTGTTATACTCGATGGATCCGTCATATTTTTGATTTAGGTTACCCTCGATGATCACCGCTCCGCTATCTACGCTTTGCACCGCCTTTTTTACAGCGTAAAACGAACCGCTATAAAAGTGAATTTTAAAGGCGTTTTTTATAAGCCACCTAGCATTCGTTTCATTTAGCCCGTCTATATCCACATCAAAGCTTGCGGCTAGGATAGGTAGCAAAGAAGCCGGGCAAGAACCCGCGAGCGTATTTATTGCACTGATGTCAAGACCATCGAATCTAAGCCCGAATAGCTCATCAAGCAGCTTATCAAGTTTGCTTTTATGATTTGGTAGCAGGCTCATAGCTCGGCCTTTTTGTAGCTTAGATTGAAATTTAGCCTTATGAAGCTATCATCATTTACTTTTATGTCGGCAGCGGGAGTTTTTAAATTTACCCTGTAAACCCCATTTTTATGAAGCGTGGAGTAGATATAGCTTAAATTTAGATCCTCGCCTAAACTTAAACTGCTCCTGCTTGATTTGATAACCTTATCGATCTCATCTTGCAAAAACATATCTGTTAACTCAAGCTGGGCTGTGATCTGGATATCTTTGATAGTCGCGTTTTTGACATTCACTGTATCAGTGAGCGGTCTGACCTTTTCACCGCCTAGATGATCCTCTACGCTAGCTCTTGTTGCTTCGCTCATATCGGAGGTTTTTAGATAGACATTCACGATGCCGGGACCGCCGTTTAGCACGCTTACTTCCTCAACCTTTGCGTTTGCAGATAATGCTTGATAAATATATGCTTTTGCGCTTCCAGCCGTTGAAAATCTCTCCAGCGAAAGCACAGCTCTTTGCCTAAGCCTATCATCGCTTTCTTTGTCAGCTCCGCCGCTAAAATTTGATGTTTGTTTGGCTTTGAGTACAAAAGGTAGCGGAGTTTGAATGAGTTCGCATTTGACCGTGCTTTCCTTAATAAACTCATCAAGAACTATTTTACCGGTGGCTTTTAGCTCGCCGCGTTTGATGACTACGCTATCTTTGAGGATGGCGATACCCCCTTTTTCACTTCTGAATACGCTCTTTGCAGGCACGATGGTATCGCTATCTTTTAGGGTAGACAGGCAAAGCTCGATGCCCGCTGTTGGCTTTTCTCCTTGAAGTCTTTCGATACCATAGATCGCAACGACATTGTCAAGATCACTGCCTGAGGCATAAGGTAAAAGCATACTTTTCACGCTTTCATTTATCCTTGCCCTTAAAAGCAGCTCACGATATGCAAGCGTTTCAAGAAGCGCAGAGAAACGATCGCTTTCAAGCAAAGAAACTTCATCGTCATTCAAATAGCTTTTAAAAAGCTCTTTA
This sequence comes from Campylobacter sp. FOBRC14, assembly GCF_000287855.1. Taxonomy (NCBI): domain Bacteria; kingdom Pseudomonadati; phylum Campylobacterota; class Epsilonproteobacteria; order Campylobacterales; family Campylobacteraceae; genus Campylobacter; species Campylobacter sp. FOBRC14. Next base: position 279,497 of record NZ_ALJJ01000009.1, read on the forward strand.
ATGCCCTTTAAAAGCTCGTTAAAATTTAGCTCTTCGATGACGTTTGGATATGGCAAATTTTCTAACTTCATATTTCAATCCCTATCTCATCGCCACTGGTTAAAACTACTTTAAAATTTAGCCTATGATCTTTTAGGCTTATTAGCTTCACTTCATCTATCTTTATGCGAGTTTCCCACTTTTCGATAGCTTCGATGACGTAGCAGGCAAGATCCGCACGAAATTCATCATCTACTTTTCTATCTATAAGCTCAAATATACGGCTGCCATAATCGGGCAGCATGACGCGAGATCCCAGTGGAGTGAGGAGTATATCTTTGATACTCTCTTCGATAGTTGCTAGATATTTCATCTTAGTCCCTTGCATATCCGTTATTTGTGTGATTTGTGAGATCGCCTCTGCTGTCGCTTACGCTACCACCAAATTTAGCGTCGCCACCTGCGCTGATCGAGCCCGTTATTTTCACATTCCCGTTTATCTCGAAGCTTCCGCTGCCCCCACCGGTTCCTGCTGTGTTTATGCTGCCTTGTATTAAGGTATTGCCAAGAAGCTTTATGCTTGGGCTTTTTATTTGGGTGTCGGTTGCCTCTACCTTTACGTTTTTAGCTTTTACGTTCACATTCTCGCAGGTTATATTTATTTGCTTCGGGCTTGAAATCTCAAGTGTAGAGTTACTTACATCGTAGCTTATCTTTACGCCATCCTCGAAGACGCAAATTTGCTTGTTTTCATCGGTGCTTGGTGCCAAGTGAGCGCTTTGATAAATGCCTCGAAGCACTATGCCGGCATTTAGGCTACCACGAATAGGAAGCACGGCACACTGCTCGCCGACTCTGATCGGAGTCCAGCTTCTGACAAAAGAGTTTGCTAGCTGCATGACGGGCAAAAAATCAGTCACCATGGAGCCGATAGTTACACGCGCCCTGTCGCCGGATATTTCACTTATAATGCCAAGCTCTATCATTTGAGCCTATCCTTTATCTCTTTGACGTCGTCATGTATCTCGTTTAACTTTTTATTGTTGGCGTTATGATTGTCTCTCATCTTTTCAGCTAAATTTCTCATCGCAAAGGTATTATTATTTACGACCTCATTATTTTTCTCGTTTGCGCGTATAACAAGATCAGTCATCTTGGCTGAGGATCTTTGCGAAAAATAAAATATGATCAAGATGAGTGCAACAAATATAAGCACCAAAAATACCAAAAATTCATTCAGTCCCCAGCCACCCGCACCATTTATCGCGTGACCAAGTTCCCTGATTATGTCATCAGTCCCATCTTGTCCGTTTATGATAGTGCTACCCTCTGCCGTATAATCTCTATTCATTTACTCTCCCCTATACATTGCCTAAGTAGATCCTCACACTGCAGGTAATAGATCATCAAAGCTTTATGGCTTTCGAAATTTCCTTTATTCAGCGGCCTTACAGGCATATCAGCGTTACATCTGACCGGTACGAGCACATCTTTATATATGATATGCGGCTCTTTTGGCTGATTACTAGCACAGCCGCTGAATAAAAGCAACGTTAGGCACATAAGCAGTAAAATTTTCATTCAAATAGCTCCTTATAAGCTTTTAACTCCGCCTCGCAGCTTTTATTCTCGATATAAATTTTCTTGATCTTAGCGGCTGCAGGCGACTCTTTGACCTCGGTCTTTACCTGTGCTGATTTGATGGCTTCGTTTTGTAAAGCGATACGGGCATTGCAAGCGTTTAGATTATTTGAGCTTGTGACGTAGTCTTTCGTGAGACGCTCTTGCTTTTCGTTGCAAGCCTCCAACTCACTATTTAGAAGAGAATTCACGCTCTCAAGCTTTGAATTTTCCAAAAATAGATTTAGGCAAAGAATGCCCGCAAATGCAGCCAGCCCAAAGCCAAAAATAGACAAGAATTTACTCGTTAAAAAGTCCATTTAAAACCTTTTTTGCACGATTAGGAGTTTGCTTTGCCCAAAGCGAGTTCATACCACTTTGATAAGCCTGACGATATTCGCCGACTCTGATGTGATGAAGCGTAGTGACGAATTTCTTTACGCCTGGCACTCCTATTTGATAACACATTTCTATTACCACGTCTTGTACGTTTTTTGGTTTATCAGTAAGCCAAGAAAAGGCGCTGAATACTTCATCTTTAAGCTTTTTAATTTTTAAATTTAAGATTTGATCCGCCACCTCGCGGCTCATAGGCTCTACCTTGCCGCCATTGAGAGCTAGCTCATCACGCGTGAGTGAAGATACTTTAAAGCCATACCCGACCGTCGGATAGCCTCTTGTGTCTTCATATACGTGGCTATCAAAGCCTTCGTTTTCTTTGATGCTTGAAAGTAGGCTCATCGTTGCTCCTATCTGATTTTTGACGGCATATTACGCCAACTATTCCTCAAAATCCATCATTATTTTTTGACACGATTTTTTATCAAAAAACGTTATTAGATTTTTGGGTTTAAAAACTCCATAATTGCCAGCAAAGATGAAAAGGATAATGATGTTTGTAGAGTTTGAAAAAGACCTGCTCGCCACCATAAAAGAGATTTGCGAGAACACAAGGCCATATCTTGGTGAGTTTGAAAACAAAGACGAGATGGAGCTGCTCATAAAAGGTGGCGAAAGTTTCGTATTCGTTGAATTTGCAAGCGAGAAATATGACAACATAGTAGCAAGAAGCGCTACATATAATATTCATATATTAGCCTGCACTTCAAGCAAAGCTCAAAATTACCGTCAAGAAAATAAATTTAAAGCTCTTGGCTTATGTGAAAAGATAGATGAATTGCTTAGAAATTCAAATCTTGCAAATGAGTTTCAAATCAAGCCAAAAACCCTAAAAGTAAGGATAAACAACATAACCGATTATGGATATGTCTATGTACTCACACGCGAGATCGAGACCGAGTTTTTGCAAAAAGATGAATTTTTGACAGGAGAATAAGAATGCTGTTTCAAGGTAGGCTTTACGCGCTAAAAGAGGTAAAAGACAAAAAGGAACATGAAATTTTACTTGCCGTGACCGGCGAGTGGAACGGTCATCACTCCGGCGCTTTCAGGGTTGACAAGCTCGACATTCAAAGGATGAAAGAAAATTTTGATAGCCGCAAGATAGATCTAGTAGTCGATTACGAGCATCAAAGTCTTTGGGGCGGGGAGGCTCCGGCGGCTGGCTGGATTACCGAGGTTTGGAGCGCAAAAGATGATAGCGAGCTTTGGGGCAAGGTAAAGTGGACCGATAGAGCGCTTGAATACATCAAAAACGAAGAGTATCGCTATCTTAGCCCGGTATTTAATTTTAGTGCGGTCGATCAAAAGACTGGTGCCAATATCGGTGTGAGGTTAGAAAGTGTTGCACTGACCAATACGCCGTTTCTCGATGAGCTCGGCGAAGTTAAAATCAACAAAAATTTCAACCAACTAATAAAGGAGCAAAATATGGCGGATAAAAATCCAAACACACAGCCCGAAGGGCGAGATGCTGATAACAGCGTTCAATATGAAGCGCAGATCGCTGAACTCAAAAATCAACTAAACGCTTCGCAAACCGAGCTTGAATCCTTGAGGACTCAAATAGCGGAGGCTAAAGTAGAAGCTGCGATCGTAGCCAATAAAATCCCTACTTCTCAAAAAGAGTGGGCTCTAGGCTACGCAAAGGCGAACCTTGCAGGCTTTGAGGAGTTTTTAAAAGGTGCGGTCGTCCCGCAGCAAAAGCTAAATTTACCAAACGATATGTTTGAGAATAAAAGTAAAAGCAACGAAATAGACATTGTTAAATATGCTTTAGGAGAAGAATAATGCCAACAAATGAACAAATCAAACCAAAAACCTACGGGGACATAGTGGTAAACAAGGTGCTTGGAGTAAATGCTAAGGTAGAGACGACAAAGGCGCTTGAATGCGGGGTCGTGCTGTTTAGCATAAACGGCGGCGAGAGCTTTGCGCCTGTAACAAACGACAATCAAACCGCAACTATCGCAAATGCTGCAGCTGTGTTTGGTGTGCTAGCCGACAACGTATCTGCTACAAGCGAAGCTGACGTGCTAGTTTTAGGAGAAGTAAAGCTCTCCGGCGTTGCAACTGAACTAAAAACTGCACTATTCAAACAAAAAATAATCATAAGAGAGGTATAAAATGGACGAGCTTCTAAATAAATTTACTATTGAAAAGATGACCGAGATCGTCAATCATGCAAAAGCAGATCAAAGTCTCATAACGGATACTTTCTTCACAAAATGGACACCAACACTTTCAAATTCGCATGATATTATCATCACAAAAGGTGAAGGGGTAATACTTGAAAGCGTTAGCGAAAATGGAGAACATTTGGTGACCAAAAATGATGACGAGACTATCATCTCTGTTCCACTTCCGAGATTTCCGCAGTATAGCATATTGCCTGCAAGCGAGATGAATTTGCTAAAGACTCTCAATACTGAAGATGACCAAGTAAAATCTCTTGCAGCTATGATAGGAAAGAAATTGGCTAGACAAAAGAGTAATATCATAAATACGATCGAGTATATGGCAATAGGCGCTATATTTGGAAAAGTTATGGATGGCAAAGGTAATGTATTGTTTAGCTTAAGCGCAGCTCGTAAAAAAATAACCATTACGTCAGCTATGAGCTTACTAGATCTTCTTAATAACATCGATAAAGAACAAGCTAATGTCTTGGGACAAACAAAACCCTACATAGCTCTAGTCACAAGAGAGCTTTACGCTGAGCTTCTTAAAAAGGCTGAAGCAGCCGAGATGTTAAAAAACCAAACAGCCAAAGTAGTTGATAAGAATGGCGTCTTAGCCCTTGAGATTTTTGGCAAGGCATTTGTACCTTATGACGCAACATACAAGAACTCTAAAGGAAAGCCAACAAGCTATATGAGTGGCAAGCAAGCGGTAGTGGTTCCTCAAAGTAGTGAGATGTTCGAGATCGTCTATACCAGAGCGAACCATACTTCAGCCGTAGGAAGAGCTCCGACAAAGTTCTATGCTCCTACACCTGAAGTTCTACCAATGGGTGCGGGCTGGGCGATAGTTAGCGAAAGCAGACCTATACCTATCTGCAACAGACTTGATGCGATCATTGAGCTTGAAATGGCATAAATTGATTTAAAGGGCTGTGAAGCCCTTTAAATTTAAAAGACGAGTAAACATACTAGAAAAATGTTTTAAATGTTTTAATACCCCTTTAACGGCTATTAAAAGGCTTAAAATATTATGGAGCTAGACAAGATGATAAATAATGATGATCTGCTCAAAGAAATTTCAAACAAAGAGCTACTTGAGCTAAGCGACTTTGAGGGAAGCGGACAAATAAATCAAGACGTTATAGATGATAGCCAAAGTGACGCGCTTTCATACATCGCTTCGTTTATTTTATTGCCTGACAATCCGACCCCGCTTTTAAAAGATATAGCCGTAAATTTAACCATCATCGAGCTAAAAAAGCGAAACAACTTCCCGAAAGAAAGCCTGAAAGAACAGGTCGAAAAGATCGATGCGCTGCTCTTAAAAATGGCAGCGAAGAAGATCCCGACGCAAATCGAGGATAAAAGCCCGCCAAAGATGATCATCAGGGCTTTTAAGCACAAAAACAAACCGTTAAATTTAGATGAACTAGCGACTTAAAGGAAGTATATGGGCGAAAACAACACTACGATAAAAATCAAAGAGCTTGCCAAAGAGCTTTATTTGAAAGGCTTTTGTGTCGAGCGGATAGCTGAAATTTTAAATAAAAGCGTAAAAACCATAAAAAACTACAAGACAAATGACGGCAAGTGGGATGAGGCAAAAACGACAGCGTATCTAAGCGGTAGCGGTGAAGAGAAGCAAAATATATATCAAAATTTCATCGAAGAGATGCGCCTAGCAGTCAAAGACATCAGAGAAAGTGAGCTAAGCGCAAGCGAAAAAGCAAGAGCCCTTTCAAAGATCGGCGACAGCTTCGTAAAGATGAGCAAAGTGGCAAGCTATGAAGATCCGGCGGCTTATCGCCTAAGCATAGCCAAAAAAGTCATCATGCTGGTCGTAGAAAAATTTAAAGATGATGAAAACAAAGAGTGTATCAAAAAGCTCATCGAGCTCATCGAAAGTGAAAAATTCGTTAAAGCTATTGAAGAACTTGATGTGTAGGGGTTGATATGCTATTTTCAAAAGACGAATTAGACAGCTTCTTAGAGGACAAAAAAGACTTTTACGAGAGGCAAGGTGTCAGCGAGCCTGAGCTTTCAAAGCTTACGAGAAAGGATTTTTGCGAGTGGCTTGGCGAGCTAAAAGATGAGCTAAAAGAGCAGATACATCTAAACTCCATCCTTGACCCAAAACAAAAATCAGCACGTATAAAAAGAGCCGAATTTGATTTTGAATACTTCGCAAAGACCTATTTTCCGCACTACTTCACGATCACTGGCAAATGCGAGCTGCATGAGGATCTGGCGCACACATTTGAAGAGATCACGTCAAGCCCTGTTGGCAAAAAATATGCAAGAGCTGCCCCGCGTGGTCATGCAAAGACCACCTATTGCTCCCAGCTTTTTCCGCTTTGGTGTATCTGCTTTGGCAAAAAGCATTTCATCGTTGAAATTTCAGACGCAGTGGAGCTAGTAGAGGGTTGCTTGGAGGCTATTAAAGCAGAACTTGAAGATAACGCAAATTTAAAGGCTGATTTCCCACAAGTTTGCGGTGCTTCTAAAAACTGGAAAATAGGCGAATTTGTCTCGAAAAATGGCGTGAAAATAAAAGCCTTTGGCTCTGGCAAAAGGTTGCGTGGTGTTAAATTTGGCACATATCGCCCCGATCTTGCTGTGCTTGATGATTTGGAAAATGACACCAACGTAAGAAGCAAAGATCAACGCGACAAGCTTGAAGCGTGGCTTGATGAAGCGGTATTAAATTTAGGCAGCGTAGATGGTAGCTTAGACGTGCTTTATATCGGTACTATACTTCACGCTGATAGCGTGCTAGCAAGAAAACTCAAACTTAAATTTTGGAACGCCAAAAAATATCAGTCCATTATCAGTTTCCCAAAGAGAATGGATCTGTGGGAAGAGTGGGCGAATCTATATCGCAATGTATCCGTAGCAGCAAGCGATGAGTTTTATATGCGAAGAAAGAATTTGATGGATGAGGGCTCGCAGGTGCTTTGGCAAGAAGCCTTGCCGATCCTAAAACTCATGCAAAAAAGGGCTGAAAATTTAAAGAGTTTCAACAAGGAGCAGCAAAACGATCCTCGCAGTGAGGCTCAAATTTTCACGAAAGAATCGCTGCATTTTTATAAAGAACTTCCAAGGATAGATTACTTTGTCATGTATATCGACCCGGCGGGCGAAAAGAAAAAATCAGACTTTACGGCAATCACCGTGCTTGGAGTGAGCAAAAGCGAGCAAAAAATCTACATCTCCGAGAGCATAGTCGAAGTTATGAAAACCAAAAAGGCGATCAAGAAAATCATCGAGCTAAACCAAATTTATCGCTGCAGGATCTGTGCGATCGAGACCAACGGCGGACAAGAATTCTTTCGTCAGTGGATCAGAGAAAAGGCGTTCGAAGCGGGTGCAAAACTACCATTAAAAGGCGTGAATAACGTAGCAAACAAGGGACTGAGGATAGAAGAGCTCGAAGTGCCGATTGATGATGGCGAGATAGTGTTTCACAAAAGCCAAACTCTGCTGATCGAGCAGCTAATAGAGTATCCGGAGGCCAAGCACGACGACGCTCCCGATTCGCTTGCTGGAGCGTATAACTTAACCAAACTAACCAAGAAAATTCAAAGGCGGCATAGATGAAATTTCTAAATATTTTTAAAAACAAAAACGAAATCAAACAAAGCGGCAAAAGAGCGTCCATAATCTCAGCCAACAGCACGCTGATAGATCTAATCATGAATACAAGCGTCAGCCAGGTTAACGATAGCGACATAGATATGATCTTAAGCGATCTTACCGTTACGCAGTGTGATGTGAGCCGCAAGGCCGTGACCGAGAAAAAAGAGATACAAATCATCACGGAAGATGAAAACCTCAAAAGAGAATTTAAAAACATATTCAATCCTGACATCGTGAGCCAAGTCCTTGAAACATATCTTTACGGGCTAAATGTGTTCGAGATAAACTACAAAGAAAAAGACGGATTTATTTATCCACGACTAGTGCAGCGCGATTTTAGGAAATTTAAATTTAACGATGCGGGCGAATTTGTATTCAACGGTAGCGGTAGCGAGCAAGAGATCCCGCCTTTTAAAGTCATCTACGCGCTAAATAGAGCAAATTTTAAAAAGCAATACGGCGACGGGCTGCTTAAAAAGCTCTATTTTCCGGTCAAGATGAAAAATGCGAGCCTTAAATTTTGGTATAGGTTTTTGGAGCGGTTCGGCTCTCCTTGGGCTATTGCAAAAACTTCTTACGATCCGGACGAGCTCGCAAAGGAAGTCGATGCTATGCTTAGCGGCGATAGCGCGGTCATCGACAAAGACGAGGAGCTTGAACTCATTCAGCCTACATCAAATGTCGATTTTTCAAAGCTTCCAAACTACTTCGATACTCAAATAAGCAAGGCTATCTTAGGTGCAAATTTAACAAGCGATGTGAGAGAAGGAAGCTACGCGGCCGCACAGACGCACAACGAGATCAGAGAAGATCTCGCCGCAAACGATGCGAAAATTTTAGTTTTCGTAATGAATAAGGCGATCGACTTTTTTAAAGAGATCAACGGCTTTAACGGCGAGCTTAGCGCAAAGTTGTTCGATGAGGATGCGCCAAATACCGAAAGAGCTAACCGTGATAAGGTGCTATTTGATATGGGCTTCGTGCCTACTCAAAAATATATCAAAGACACCTACAATATCGAACTCGATGAGGAAAAAACGCAAGAGCAAGGTCAACAAACGGCAAAAATCACGGCCAATAAAACGCCCCTTAAAATCCCTTTAAAGGCTGTTAAAACGGGGTTGCCGATAGATAAATTTGACAAGGCTACAGATGAGCTTGAAATCGATGATGGGCAGATCGAGCTGGCTTTGAATAAATTCATAAACGAGAGCGAGACTTACGAAGAGGCATTTGAAAAGCTTTACGAGCTTTACGATCTGCCGTTTGATAGGCTTGAAGAGATGATGTTTCGCGCAATAGCAAACGCACAAATGGCGGGATATTATGAAGAGTAGTGATCTGGGCTTTTCATTTTTTGAGGAGCCTACTGCCGTATATGAATACATGGCTGGCAAAAAACCCGAGAAACATTTTGATTATGACGAGATCATGCATGACGCGCATAAAAAGACTTTTACGATCGCAAAGATGACAAATTTAGATCTCTTAAGAGATATGCAAGGCTCTCTTACAAAGGCCTTTAAAGAGGGTGTAGGCTTTGAAGAATGGAAGCAAAGCGTTAAACCTATGCTAGCCAAGAAAGGCTGGCTGGGAAATGTCAAAGTCAAAGATCCAAATACCGGTGAGGAAAAAGAAATTTATGTGGGAAACCGCAGGCTAAAAACTATCTATAACACCAATATGCGAACAGCCTACGCTAAGGCGAGATATGAAAGTCAGATGCAAAGTCTTGGAGAGTATTTTAGATACACGGCGGTGCTAGACGGTAGGACTAGAGCCTCACACCGTAGGCTTCACGGAAAGACTTTGCCGAAAACAGATCCTTTTTGGAACACGAACTATCCACCAAACGGCTATAACTGCCGCTGCAAAGTGCAGGTGCTTACAAAAGCAGAATGCGAAGCGCGCGGCATCACTCCGTTAGCAGACGGCTCGTTTTTGCCAAAAGCGGCTGAGAAAGACTTTGCGTACAACCCCGGCAAAGTCGAAAAGATAGATGAAATTTTCAAAGACAAAAAGGACGCTGCATTACAGAGCCTAACTAGCCCGAAAGCAAAAAAGGCTTTACAAGAGCTGCTTAAAGAGTTTGAACACGAGCGAGATATTTATGTGTGGCAAAAGGGGCTAGAGCAGGCCATAGACGAGATAATCGTAAAAGATAACCAAAAAGTGCCCATAAATATATTTCAAGTAGGCTTTTTGAGTAAAATTTTAGCTGATCTGGCAAGTAAAATTTTAAATAAAAGCATAGAAAGCGGCGGCATAGTCCTAACTAAAAAAGAGCTCACACATGCAAGCCCAAAGAGAAAGCAAGCCTATCAGCACGCTTTTAGAGTTGAAGAAATGAAGCGGATCGTCGAAGTGTTGCAAGATGAGGATAAGGCCTACGTGGATTTAAGAGAGGGCAAAAACAATATAGTTTTTATCTTTGATGACGAAGCAGATGAGACAAGATTAAATTTGATACCTATCGAAGTATCAAAAACGCATAAGAAATTTAAGGTCAAAAACTATGTCATTACGCTGGATAAAAACATAAAAGAGGATATTTTAGGCGCCATAAAAGGTGGAGAAATCAAAAAGTTAAAGTAGTGAACGGGCAGGATTTGAACCTGCAACATCGACGGCTTTCGCCCTCTGTGGTTACTCTCTCAATTTCTTGAGTTCACATCTTCGCTCACCACTTTCGATGCATTATATCATTACAAAAAGGTAAAGTCAAATGATAGAGGTTAAAGGACTCGAGGCGATAGAGGTAAAGCTCAAAAAGCTTCAAGATATAGGCACGAATACTAAGCCACTCATGCAAACTCTTGGCAACATCCTACAAAACGAGATCGAAGACGCTTTTGAAAACGAGACTAGCCCGTTTGGGCAGAAGTGGGCCACCTTAAAACCCAGTACACTAAAACAAAAGACCAAACAAGGCAAAGGCAGTAAGATCTTGCGAGGCGAGGGATACTTGGCCGACAGATGGATAACTAAAGCAAATAGCGATCAAGTAAGCGTATCTAACAATATCAAGAAAAACGGCTTTGCATATGGACTAACGCATCAATTTGGCACAAATAACGCTTTTGGACGAGGTATCAAAATCCCAGCACGTCCTTTTCTACCAGTTAGTAAAAAAGGCACTCTACCTAGTAAAACAAAGAAGGCTATAAGGGGCACTATAATTGAATTTATAAAGAATATAATATAATTTTGCCAAAAATCACAGCAAGGATACAAAATGATAAAAAAGCTATGGCTTATAATTGCACTTTTGTTTTTAGGATGTGGAGGTGATAGTAATGTTAAGGCTGAAGCCGGTCATTATAAAGATCTGATGACCTATATATATGTAACATACTATAAAAATTATACCCCTGTCACTTGCAATACATCGGAATATAAGGGCTATTTATTCGTCAAATGCTTTCAAACCGGCAATAGCAATGATGGTGGGATATATGTTGTAGACGATACCGCAAAAAATAAAGATGGCGGTTTTGATTACTATGCCGTAAATGGTAAGGCAAGGAGCCACAGGGAAGTCGTTTTTAAGAATGCAGGTGGCGAATATTATGATTTTAAAGAGCTTCCTTTTCCTATGCCAAAATGGCTAGATATTTCAGAGGTGAATCAGCTTTTATCAGACGGGGGTGGGAAAAACTATAAAGGAGAGTATATAAAGAAGAGCTTATTTTCTGATGACCCGATCAGATAGTAAAAATTATCTTTTTCTAAATATCCACGGTGGAGTCGGATTGTTGCTCCGCCACAAGCCCAACTTATTATTTCTTGCATAAATTTCATCACTAGCGTATTCTTTCGAGTATTTTACGAAAGCCCAAGCAAAGCCATTCCTTACCATATATCGATTTATATCCTCATTGTCAAGATAAATTTTAGCAAGCTCTCTTTCGTATCTATCTTTTCCGTTTGGAGATACTTTAACTATCTTGCCTGCTATCTTATCGGCAAGAGCATTCCTTGATACTTTACCGTAAGCCTGTTTCTTTTCAGGAGCATCTATGCCGTATAGTCTTATTTTGATTTTTTCCTTGTTTGCGGATAGAACCTGCATAGTGTCACCGTCTATTATTTTTATGACCTTGGCTTCATAGTCGGCAAGACAAAAATTTAAGAGAGCCAGAAGCACAATTAAAATTTTATACATTTTTTAAAAGCTTTTGTTTCTGCTCTATAAATTCTTCTTCTGTTAAGGCGCCCTTTTCTTTCAAGGATGCTAACTTTTCAAGCTTTTGCATCCAATCTTCCTGGTTCTCGTTGTTTATCGTATTGCTAGGAGCCGTTTGTTGCTTTTCGCTATTTTTTGAGTGATCCATATATGCCCGTATAAATTCGGCCATATATTTTGCGTTCTCTTTTGGTACAACGGACTCTATTTTTGCTTTATTACCTGATGTATATATGATTATTTCGCCACTCAATATGCCTATTTTATATTCTATCGAACTTATTTTGTCATATAGAAAATTCTCAACCTTTAGGCTGAAAATGCCCTTATCGATAAAGATAAGCCTTTTATTTGTTGCCACCAATATTCCAAAGCCGTGATTATACGTGCCTGAAGTTGCGCTTTGTATATTTTCACCTTCCCAAATAATATCAGGAAGACACTTTATTTCTTTTCTCGTCCAAACGTCTTTTACGTTTGAAAAATCCGAAATTTGACTTTTGATTTCTTCTAAACTTGCCATATTTCCCCCTTTTTAAAAATTTTAATGAAATTATATTTTTTTAAAAGCCTAATGTCAATTTTCCGAATCGAATAAACTTGGCTCTCTAACTTCTTTTGTGATGCTGCTTATGGTGTTGTAGCTTAGATTATGAGCTTGGGCTAGTTCTCTGATGACTACGGAGCTATTCTTGCCTGCTCTTATGCCTTCATCGTATTGTCTTAGTATGTCTTGATTTCTGAATGTTGCCTTGTAGCTTGGTATGTAGATATTGGCTCCGCCATATTCTTTGATAATCTCGCTTATATCGGAGCTTTCCTTGACCTTATTATAAAATTCAACGAACAGATCGAAGTTATTTATTGTCGCTGTTTGCATGCTTCTCTTTCATCTGTATCAAGGCTTGCACTACATCTCTTGCGTCATCTCTCGAGAGAGATTTTAGGTGTAGCGGGCGAATTTTCACGATCCTAAAAATAAACTCTCTTAGCGCCATAGGCGATTTATTTCTTGCTATCTGCTCCCAGATCCCGGTGATCGTCTCGAGCTGTCTTTTTGTGGCGTGTAGTCCGTCTTTTATCGGTACGGTTTCGTTGATACCTGATGCGATACTAGCCACTTGCCCTTGGTTGTCGGTCTTTGATCTAGCTTTTTTATAGCTTGGAGTGTATTTTTTGTATGGCTTGTAACCACATACCGTAAGCACTTCTCGTAGCTCATTAATGGTTAGATCGCTCAGGCTTTCTTTGTTATACACAGATTTTAGATAGATTTTTCTGCACTCATCATCGATGAAATAGTTATGTTTTAGAGTGTGGATCATTTTGATGTAGTAGTTTTTTAGTTCAGTTGTTTTATTCATTTTTGCTCCCTACAACCTTTACAACTATTACAACCATTTAAACCGCCAAAAATAGACTATCTTCTACGATAGTTGTATCAGTTGTAATAGTTGTAGCTTCTTTCTTTGAGCTATAAACTATTGCCTTGCCTGTTTTTGTGCTAGTCCATAGATTGCCCTCAAATTTATCAAGACAATCTCTTGCCGTCTTGTCGTCTTTTTCATAGCCCATAGCATTTAGAAGCTCTGTTTTATTCATATCGCCTTGAGCTAAAATCTTAAGTGCGCTAGAGGTGAAATTTATTTCGTATTCATTCATCCTAGCTACATCTACATCTAGGCTACTTAGCTCTAAATTTAACGTATCTATACTAAATCCGATGTCTTTTATCCCGGCTCTTTCTTTTTGCACTTCAAGTAAGAAATTTAGCTCGTTTTCCTTGCCTGGACGTTTTATCAGATGATAGTAGCTCCCGCCTCGCGTAAATTTTTAAGCGCTTCAAATAGCCTATTTATCTTGTTATCGTTATACACATCCGTGAAGTCTCTCAGGCTATCGAGCACGAATACGCAGTTTTTATATGCCTTGCCGACCGCACTTTCTTCTAGACGTAGCACCAGCTCGTATCCATTTAGTGCGATTTGCGATCTTTGGATATAGCTTAGACTGCTAAATTTCTCTATCAAAAGCTTATCGATGCCGCGTTGTTTTAGCACGCTTACAGGATTATCGTAGTCGATGAAAAAGACCTTTTGACCTATCTCGCAGAGCTTTTTAGTTAGTGCAAAGGCTATATAGCTTTTGCCCGTACCACCGTCTGCGTATATGAGTGTAATGAGCTCTTTTACAAGAAAATCATCTATTAAAAATTCGACTTTTTCGTTGAAGCTATCTTTGCTTAGGCTTGAAGTTTTTAAAAACTCGAATATATTATCCATCATAATCCCTTTTTCCACAATTCACGCTCCACGAACCCGCGACTTAGTCCCGCACAACGTGCAAGTTTTGAAACATTGAGCTTGCCGTTTTTAAATTTATAAAAGCTCATGTCATAGCTAAGAGCATTTTGTAGCCTTACTATCGCTTCGGCTTTTCTTTTGGCTACCATGTTGTCAAGATGGATGCGTTGTTTAGTCGTCATACGGCTGCCTTAGCCTATAAACTCGGCATTCATAGTGATTTCTAGTCCACAGATGAGTCCTGGTCTATCCAAATTCTCATAGCCGTATGTTTTACTATTTATGCGATACCAGCAGCCTCTTTTAAGTTTATGTTTCTTAGAAATATGATTAAGCAGAATTTTTACATTATTGCTCGCATAATACTTTTCTTTAAATTTATATGTAGTACCACCCGCTTTAAAGTAGTCCATATAAAAATTCCAAATTTTCATTTCTCGTCCTTAAAATTTAAACTCTTTAACAAGCTTTTAAATTTGCTTTAAAGGCTTGTTAAAGGGCTTTTGCCCTTTAATTTCGCTGCTCTTTTCTTTTTTCGATCCATTCAAGCATTTCGTCTCTATCAAATCCAAAGCCAAGTAAAATCAACATATAGATGATGAAAAATACAAATACCAGATAAGGCACGAATAGCATCACGATGTCAAAAACCAGCTTTCTTGACTCTCTTTTTTTGGCACCTAGTGCATTATTTACCACCAATATGAGCACAAAACCATATACGTTTAGCATGATGCCCCATATCAAAAAGTGCATCATCTTGTACCCTTTGCGGCTTTCTTCATCATGACTCTACGTACGAATCTTGGCAAGAGCCTACCGTTTTTGTCTCTTAAATTTTTGTATGGCTCGAAGCTATATTTACTCACTTTCTTATCCAATAAACTCATCTTTGACTCCTTAATTTTGCACCTGCAAGCTCTCAAGTTTTGGCTGAATTCTAAAATTATCTTTCACTACGCGTTTTAGCCCAAGCCTTGCCAAATCAGCATCATCAAGCTCGGCAAGAGCTTCTTTGTTTGGCTTTTCTTCGTAGCTTATGCACTCTTTGCCTAGCCCAAAGGCTTTGATAGCGTTTAGCAGGCTTTCAAGCTTTGCAGCTACGCGCGGGATAGATACGCTTTTGCTTATTCGGTAGCCTATTGTTCCAAATGTGAATTCTTTACTGCGTTTCTCAGCAAATTCAGCCTTATTGTCCTCGCAAAAGATGGTAATCTGCTGCTCGATGAAATTCTTTTCGTTTTCAAGTCTCTCTACTTCGCTCTTACGTGATTCTTTTATGCGGTTACATTCAAGCGTCACTTCGCCGTTGATTTTCTCTATGCCTACGCTTAGCTCGCAGACTCTTTTTAAGGCGTTATCAATATCGCCAAAGCTATTTATTTGCATGTTTTACTCCTCGTTTAAATTTTTATTGTTTGGAATCCTAAAACCCAGCATATAAAGCGGGACTATCCTTTTTATCATGGACTCCGGATGAGCCCTGCCTCTTAAAAAGTCTATGAAGTCTTGTTTGGTCTCTCTCATGGTCGTGTGGCACCAAACACCGCTTATATCGATATACTCCCAGTACCAAAGCAACTCGTCCTCTAGAAAATAATCCTCGTTGAGATCATTGCCCGGCTGATAAAAGCTCTTGCCTTTTTCGTAGTTATATATCATCTCTTCAGTTATCAATGTGCCGCCTTTTTTGGCTATGCTTTTGCCCTCGAAACTTCGTTTGAATACCATATCGCCTGTTTTGAATCTGCAAGTTTTTGGCTTAAAATCAGGCTTTATTCGGTATTCGAAAAAATCAAAATTCCATCCGTCATCAGTATGATCACTCCAATCATCGCGAGTGTCGCCTTTTTCTCTAAACTGCACATCCTTACCGTCGATAAAAGCTTGCATGATCTTGATTTGTTGCTTTACGCTTTCTTGCAGTGTCATCCTTTCTCCTTTTTAGTTTTCATCATCTGCCGTTTGGCTAATCGCTTCGTGCAGCTCATCTATTTTTTTGACAAGCACAGAAATTACATACCTTAACGCTAGCTCTCTACCCGTAGCTTCTATATCACGCTCATCCACACCGATACTTTCTGCTAGTTTTGCTCTTCTTTCTTTTAGGCTTTTTATCTCGCAAAAGCTATGGTCGGCTACAAATGCTATCCTTGTCCCTATCGACATCTATCCTCCTCTCTAAAATTTTAAATTTCTTTGCGAATCTCGCTTTACAAACGTATCCGTAAAGAGTGGCTACGGCTAAATTTTGCTTTGCTCTCTTTACGATCCGCACCATTTTTCACTCAAACAGGCTAAATTTAAGCTCCGTGATACCAAGCTCGCGGGCGTAGTCTCTTTCCTCTTGCATACCACGGCTTTTGTCGCTGAATTTGCAGTTATGAAAATAGTAATAGCTGCAAACGCTTAGTAGCTCGAGGCAAGCTTTCATAACATCTTCGCGCTCAAGCTCGCTATACACGTCCATGAAAGCAAGCACCGGGCTAATTGGCTCATAGCCGTTTTGTCTGACGACGCTGCAAGCCTCAAGCGCAAACTGACGCGCATAGTAGTTTCTATCTCTGTCCTTGCACTCAATGCTCGCATAAGGCGTTGAGACGAATACAAGTCTCGCACTTCTCATATCTTTCCTTTCCTAAAATTTGACTTTATAGGAAGCTTCGTAAAGCTCCCGAAAAATCAAATATCTATCTGGCCACCATATCGACTACAAGACCGTTATCGAGACGGATTATGAACTCGCCTACCGCCTTGAAATAGGCACTCGAATAGTTGGCTCTGACGCCTCTTATCAGGCTAGATCTTTTCACACCAAACGGCGCACCGCTTTGAGAAAAGGCTATCTCAAATCCTTTTCTCGTCATACTGCTTACGAAATTTACGATCTCGTTTAGTTTTCTTGCTTGTGTTTGTTCTATCCTCATGTCCTCTCCTTTAGATCAAAAGCATCTTCGTTGCTTCTTTGATGATGTTTCCATCAATAGGCGAGTTTGCATATTCGCTTAGCATTTTTGAGCGACGTAGTAGCTTTTCTGTTTTTCTGAAATTTCCTCTTGCTATCCTTTCTATCAGGTTGATGTCGCTTTTATCGCTTACTCCAAACACCTTGCAAACCGATTCTAGATCCTCTATCACCTTTTTGTCCTCATCCGAGGTATAGCAAAGCCCTGAAAGTATCCATTTGTTGCCGACACGCGAGCTTAGCTGTTCTAGCTCGTTGCCACTTTTGGAGCTTGTTAAATTTAAAAGCAGTTTATTCGTTCCTACGAGCACAAGAGTGGCACGAGAGAAGTCATGTACTCTGCGCAAGCTTTCAAGTGCGCGGTATGGTAGATGTTCGGCTTCATCGATGATTATGGTCTTGCTGACTTTCTTTAGGACTTCGCCGCTTTGACGCACTAGATCATCGATACTTCCTTTCTCGTCTATTCCAAGCTCATGAGCCAAAATTTTAAATAGGCTCTTTGCCGAAGTATTGATCGTGGCCTCTATCAAGATGCTATCAGGATGAGTTTTTACGTATTCTTTGATAGCTCTTGTTTTACCGCTTCCGGCTACTCCTGAGATCATCGCCATATCTCTATCTCTGACAGCCCAGTTGATTACTGCGTGTATGCTTTTGGCATCTTTTGTCCTTATAAAAGGCAGCTCGTCTTGAATTACATCCACTTTTTTGATAAAATTGTCAATGTAATTTTTTGCTGGCTCTTCTACCTTGTCTGCATACTTGTAGTTAGAGCCTTCCTTTAAATATCCTGAAATATACGCGGGGTTGATCCCCAAAGCCGCAGCAAATCTATTCTGACTCATGCCGTCTTTTTCGTTGGCTTTTATAAATTCGCTTATTTTGCTTGCTAATTCCATAATTAGCTCCTTTCTTTGAAATTGAAAATCTTTTAAATACGTTTAAAGTGCTGTTAGAACGTATTTAAAAGGCTTTATTCTCCGCTAGCCTTATCTATCGCCATGTCAAGCACGCTCTTTTTGCTGTTTTTCTTGACTTCACCAGTCATCTCAAATTTAGAGTAGTCAAATTTAGCGCTTGTTATCTCGCTAACTGTCTCCTGCTGTGCTATGGCTTCTTTGATACTATCGATATTTGAGCTTTCAATAATCCTGTTTTCTTTTTTGAGCGCTTCTTGATGAGCCGCTTGCATTTGAGCCAGATCATAATCCACATTTAGTTTTGTGAATTCGCTCAGTTTTGCTTGATTTACTCCCTTTCTTACCGCTTTTAGCCTATCATTAAATAGCCTATTAGCGGTCTTGAACTCATCCGCTCTAAGCTGCATCAAGCTACTGTCTGTGGCTTTACAGATGAACTCTCCATCAAGCGTATATATGAATGCCTCGCTCACGTTGTCTATATTCACGCTCACTCTTACCTCTGTCCTGACATCAGGCAGCATGCGCGATACATAGGTTATCTTATCGATCGTTATGCCTTTTTTGCCGATTTTGTGGATGCCTTTACTACCGGCAAAGAGTAAAAATCTCTCATATTCAATAGTTTTTAGCGGTGTATCGTCGCTATTCCACCTTTGTATAGGAGAATTCTTTTTGCGTTTTACGGCAGTTATATCCCACTCAAGCACAGCCGTTTCAAATCGCTTCCTCATATCATCATACGTTAGTAGATGTTTTTGATTGGTCTTTTTTATCCAGCCATATTCATCTTTTGCGTGCCTTTCTTTTTTAGGGGTTTGCTGCTCTATGTTTTCGCGCTTTGCAACACTTCCGCCTATATAGCCCGGAGTATGAGCCATCTTGCTTCGCTGGATCGTGCCAAAGTGCCTTTCGACAAAAGCTTTGTCTTTGCCGTGATATGCCCTTGCAGCGTCATAGTCTATGCCAAGCCCTTCGAGCAGGTCTTGAAATTCTTTGCTTATGTAGTCTTTGCCGTTATCACCTTTTATACACTCAGGCTTGCCTAAAAGCTCAATAGCTCTCCAAAGCAAGCGAGTTATGCCTAATGCATTTGACGTCTCAGCCAAAGTCGCCACACATCTACCGCTGAATACGTCTATGATGGAAAGGATATTTGGTCTTACCTGCACTCCGCCTTTGCCATCTCGCACGATTACATCAAGCTTTGAGCTATCTATCTGCCAGCACTGATTTCGTCTGGTCACGAATATGCCTTGTGTGCCGTGAGCCGGGTCAAGGTAGCTTATGGTTTTATCTATACCTTTGGTTGAAACGATGGTGTCTAGTATGTTCTTGGCTTTATATTCTTTTAAAAACCTACTGATCACGCCAGTATCGAATAGTGGCGTTACCTTGCCTTGAAGAAAGTCAGGCGCGCTAAATTTACCCGTTCGCTTGCCATATTCAAAGTGAAGCTCTTTCCAAAGCTGAGTGATATTTAGATCGCCAGCCCCGTAAGCTCTAAATTTAGTGAGTATAAAATCCTTCATCCACTCTTCAAGCTTATGCGAGCCCTTCTTTTTACCGCGCCTATCAAGCAGACCGCGTAAATTTTGCTCCTTATAGGCTCTTTGCCATCTAAAAAGGTTTGCTTCATTTATGCCTTCGCTTTCACAAAACTTTTTAGAGGACAGATCACTCATTTCATATCTCTTTACGATGTCTCGTTTTCTTCTTGCTTCGACAATCTCTTCCTCGCTAGCTTCAAGATATATGTCGCCCTCGTCTTGGTTATTGCCGTCATTGTTATCTACCTTGACCTTCTTTATCTCGCTAAATTTCATCATTTTTAGTCCGTTTTTACTTTCTGCACCACTATCAGGCACATAAATTTCAACATCGCTACTTAGCTTTTTGGCTCTTACAAGAGAGCTAATATCAGCGATCTCTACTTCAAACAACAGCTTCACACCGCCACGACTTCTAGCGCCTGCGTCTTGCAAGCGGAGGAAGGGGTATTTATCCGAACCTCTATTAATAGAATTTGCCAAAGCTCTCGGATTTATATTGTAGATTTCAGCCGCAACATTCGTTTCAACGTATATCATCAGCTAGCCTTTTCCTCATTATTGTCCTGTCTTAGCCCCTCAGGTAGCTCTTTTATGATACCCTCTGCCAAAAGTGCTTCAAATACTCTCTTTGCACTGCCATTTGCGGTATTGTATTTACCAAATACATCGCCATTTATGACTGCATAGGTCATTCTTTGAGGCAAGTTGTGCTTCTTAGCCCACTGACGGATACTGATACAGTTTTCAACGAAATATCGCTTTATCATTTCTACTCCTTCCTTTTTTTAAATCTCTGGGTTTTTTACCAACTTAACAATGAAATTTAAAAAACTATTTTTTGCAAACATTTGCAAGATTTAAGGCTATTTAAATATAATACCTTGCAAACATTTGCAGGAATTATATTCGTTTTTTACGAATAAGTCAATAAAAATATTCTTAAAATACGAATTTTTGTAAAAAATCTAGGAGTTTTGTATGGCAATAAGCGAAATAATGGATAGAATTTATGAAGTTGTTGGAGTAAAAAATAGGAATCAATTATCTGCAAAAATCAATAAAACACCATCCACAATAGCTGGCTGGTTCGAAAGAGACAAAATTCCTATGGATGTTATATATAAAATAGCTGATGAGTATAATACCAGCATAGATTATTTGGTGGATGGTATTCGTAAAAACGAATACTACGATATAACTGATGGCTACTGGATCAAAAAACTTAGCCAAAAAGTAGGGGCAGGGACTAGTATAGATATAGCTGAGGTTGATATTGTGGATGACGATAAATTTTTCGTACCTGCTGCCTTTTTTAAAACCATAATGAAAAATGAAAAGTTGCGTATGGCTCAAGTTGATGGATGTTCTATGGAGCCTATGCTGCATCCTGATGATTGGGTTATTTTTGAAAAAACAAAAGAATTCAGGGGTGATGGACTATATGTGATCATGTATAATGACAATCTTATGGTTAAAATTTTACAAAAAACGCCAAGAGGCAACCTGTATATAAAAAGTATCAATGAGAACTACGAAAGCTTTGAGCTGGATGAGAACACTTGCGAATGTTGTTATATAATAGGTAAAGTCATTAAATGTATTATCTAAAATCAACCTTAAAATGATGATTAATCAAAGAGACGCATTTTTTTAAGTTTTAGATAGTTTTTTGCTTATATTTTTAGATGATGATTAAGTTAGAAGCCATAAAATCGATTTTTGGTGGTATTAGTCATCATTAAGTTTGATTAATCATCATTTTTTGCTAAATTTTGATGATTAATCGTCATTTTTTTGCTTTTTACAACTAAATTTTCTGAGAACCTTAAGCCAAAATCATCAAAATTTAGCAAGCAATAGGATTTTTTTTGGGATGAATTTTGGAACGCTTTAAACACCCTTTAAAGTGCGTTTATTCGGACTTTATCTGCGCTTGCGGCATTAAAAAATTTCCTTAAATTCGGGACAAATGGGTCGTTTTGGGATAATAGGGATTTTTACCTCAGCTGAATTCTTGCATTACAACTGAGAGTGAGAGCCTTTTAAGAGCCTATTTTAGGGGTTTTAAAAAAATGCACGCTAAATTTTTTCACTCTCATTTTCTTTACCCCCTCACAGTTACGATAAGTAGCATTTTAAATTTATCAGCGATCTTTAACGCATGCGGGATCTTGCCCGGCAGCACGATAGTATCGCCCTTTTTGATGTCAAAGTGCTCATCGCCGATCGTTAGCTTCATCTCACCATCAAGTGCCACGAGTAGCGCATCGCCGGGAGCTGCGTGAGTGCTGAGCTGCTGGTCTTTTGAAAACGAGATGAGCGACATTGAGCCATTTTCATTTTTGACAAGCGTCTTGCTCACGATCTTGCCCTCCTCGTATGCCACCGCATCCACCAAGCTAAAAACGCTCGCCTTTTCTAAATGCTCTATCATCAAATCCTCCTTAAAATCGATTGAGACGTATTTCGTCGGTTTGTTAAACACCAGCTTTCGCCAGACCTTTTTCTCAATGAGGCACGCCGCCTCGTCCGTGAGCGTGAAATTTCGTTCGCCGTAAAGCAAGCTCGCCTCACCCTCGACGACCCACGAAAGGCTGTCGCAAAAGAGCATCTCGTGATCAAGCTCCTCGCCCGCATCCATTGCGAAAACATCGACGTGAGCGTTCTCACATTCAAAAAGTCGCTTGCTGACGACACTTTTTGCGACAATCTTCGTGTCATTTTTCAGGTTGTAAATTTTACTCATTTTTCACCCTTTCATAAAATTTACAAGGCATTTTAGCGAAAAAATTTTTAGATTTTATTGATAGAGATTATCTTTTATTTATGTGAAAATATACGTAAATTATATGGGTTTACGACGATTTCATCGTCGTTTTTAGTGCTTTGGAAGCGATTTATTTTAATAATAGATTATTTTAGTGAAGCAAGATTGCTAGTATTTTTATGAAAAATACTTTTACTCACTGCACATTAAGCTTTATTTATGAAATCTTTAGTACTTTTATGCGGTAAATTTCGCCGATTCGCTCAAATTCTACTCTCAAACCCTGCTCAAAACGTGCAACCAAAACATCTCCGTCCCACTCATAGGCCGTGCCGTTTGCTGCCAAAAAGCTCTCGATGAGAATTTTATGATCCAGCTCAAATCTTTCGATGCATCTCATTAAAATTTCAGCCACCTTGTGCACATTTGTCATGTGAGCAAAGACATCTTCGGGTGCGTCTAGTACCGCTACAAACGCCGCTCCACCATCATACGGACATCTGTAATAAAATAAATTTTGCTCGCTTAGCCCGCACGCAACTGTCGCCAGGGTATTTCCGTTGATAGTGTCAGTTAGCTCAAACTGCTCTGTCACAAGCTCGCTTACGCCCCAAATTTCGCCCTTATTTTTTGCATTTTTGGCGACTTCTAAAAGGCTCTCATCAAAGCCATTTATGTTATTAAAGCCCCACATCCACGTGTTTGAGCTGTCTGACTCACTGCCAAGAAATGAAAATTTATACACGTCAGAGCCAAATTTTATGAGTCCAGTTTCAAAGCTGATGCTTCTGTCTTGCTTTTTTGGCGATAGTTCTGTTCTGCAAACTTATCTTGTTATTAAAAACCCATATTATAAAGGTTATGTTACTTTATGTATCCTACCATCTAACCCAGTAGTAATAAATTTACTAAACTCTGTTTGCTTAGATATATTTACAATTGTTTGAGAGCTAGTTTTATTATACTTCTCATACTCTTCTATTATATTTATTAAAATATTTACAGAATCTCGAACCATATTTGTATCTATTCTTTCTATTAATCGTTCATCTTCAAGATCTTTAGAGATAGGGTTAATATTTGATGTTAATTTACTTACCAAAACTCTAGCTATATGAAATTTAAATAACTTAATTATTTCTTCCATTTTAGGATTATCTTTAAAGTTTTTATCTAATATAATCGTCTTTAGTTCCTTTTCTACCTTTTTATAAATTAGGACAGAATTTAGATATACCTGGAAACTAATTGAATCACTAAAAATATTACGATAATCCTCGTCCTTTTTTATTAGTACAGTTGGGTTAGATCTTGCTCTTGATGGATTTTTTTCAGGCAATATAAGAGAAATTATACATTGAGATAACAGGTTAATTGATACAATTTTGTCTATGGGCTTCCCCAAATTTTTATAGTAATTCTTTCTTCTATCATAGTAATACCCCTTAGATTCAAAATATTGCTCCATATCTCTTTGAATATTATCAGTTGCCCTTAAAACACTCGAAGGAATTGTGTTTTGTGAATTGGTTGTTCTTATAATTTTATCTATAATAGGCTTTTGATCACATATAATTATTTTAACAAATAAACTTCTGTCATCACATGTATTATATATATCGCTTTCTTTAAGTGAATTATAGATTGAATATGAAGTTTGTAACCCATTAACAATCTGAATATTTTTTAGCGATAGTCTTTTACCAATTTGGCTACTATCTTTCCCTGCAATTATTGTAATTCCATTATTGAGCCACCAAAAATCAATACCTGTATCTTCTTTTATTGATTCCTCAATTTCACTATTAACCGTAGTGCTATTTTGATAATCCCTTACATTACTATCAAAAAGATATTTTCTTATATTGCCATTATCCACAATAAAATCATAATAATTTTTTAAACTAACTAAGGCTATATATCCAATATTATTATCACCAAATTCTAGCGTAAGCGGGGAATCTTTTAAAACTAGGTCTATTGAGTATTCTGGTTTTTTATAGCTTAAGTTTTTTAATTCTTCACCGCCAATAAAATTATATTTGATGTCTAATCTGCTTATGTTGGATTCTCCAATGGTTTTCTTTAAATTTTCAACTTTACTCCAATATGACGCGTTGTCCTCAATATCTTTTGAGTTAGCCTTAGAAATATGGTTTATTATAAACTCAATATTTATTCCATAGGATGCGGTTTTTAATATAATATCCCTTAATAAGCCAATTTTATCCTTAAGCGAGTTATTCCACCCCTTTAGCTCAGTATTATCAAAGTCAAGCATGTCTTTAAATGCATTATTAAATTTTAGGACAACATCTTCTTCTATTTTATACTGGTTTTTATATTGGTGAAAATATACTCTCAATAAACCATTTCTTTTCCCCTTAATTTCTTCAGCTTGGTTAATTAGTTCTCCGTCTAAAAAAATATAAAACCCATCTATTCCATTATCATTTGAATCTCCAATCAATCCTGTTTCTAGTTCCTCTTCATCCAAATTTTCATCTTTCAACAATTGTTCTGCCGCAAAATATTCAAAAATTTTACTGTCATCGGTTTTACTCAAGTTATCCTTATATTGCTTCAGTATTTCTTCCAAAATAACATTTTTATTTTTATTTGCCATACATAATCCTCTAATTTACTATAATTATTATCTAAATATCTTATCGATACTTACACATTTATTCCCACTCGATCGTCGCAGGTGGCTTGCTAGAAATGTCATACACCACGCGGTTGATGCCCGCTACTTCGTTGATGATGCGGCGAGAGATGTTTTCCAGTAGTTCGTATGGCAGTCTCGAGAAGCTTGCCGTCATACCATCGCTCGCATCCACGACGCGCACACAAACGGCGTTTTCATACGTGCGGTTATCGCCCATGACACCGACAGAATTTACATTTAATAGCACGCAAAACGCCTGCCACGTTTTGTTATACCAGCCGCTACTTTTTAGCTCGTCACGCAAGATCACGTCGGCTTTTCGCAGCAGTTCAAGGCTTGGGGTATTCACTTCGCCCATTATGCGTATGGCAAGCCCTGGCCCTGGGAAAGGATGGCGGAAAACAAGCTCCTTTGAAAGCCCCAGCTCAAGCCCTAGCTGGCGCACCTCGTCTTTAAAAATTTCACGTAGCGGCTCAATGAGCTCAAAGCTCATCCACTCCGGTAGTCCGCCCACGTTGTGGTGGCTTTTTATCGTCTTTCCTGCACCTACGACCGAGCTTTCGATGATGTCGGTATAAAGCGTGCCTTGCGCGAGAAATTTCACGTTATCGTGCTTTTTGGCTTCTTTTTCAAAAATTTCGATAAACGTCTCGCCGATGATTTTGCGCTTTTTCTCGGGCTCCGTTACACCCGCAAGGCGTTCAAGGAAAATTTTACTCGCGTCAATGCTAACTAGCTCCACGCCAAGCTTCGTCCTAAATGTCGCCTCGACCTGCTCGCGCTCACCTGTTCGCAAAAGCCCATTATCTACAAAAACAAGTATCAAATTTTGCGGTATCGCAGCCGCCAGAAGTGCCGCCACGACCGAGCTATCCACACCGCCACTGACCGCGCAGAGCACCTTTTTGTTGCCGACAGTTTCTTTTATTTTAGCGATTTGCGTTTTGGCAAAGCTTCCCATATTCCACGTGCTTTCACATCCGCAGATAAATTTGGCGAAATTTTTCAAAATTTGCGTGCCAAACTCGCTGTGCTGCACCTCGGGGTGAAACTGCAACGCATAAAATTTACGCTTGTCATCGCCAAAAACGCAGTAAGGCGAATTTTCGCTTATCGCCAACGCTTCAAAGCCGTTTGGCAGGTTTTTGACGTAATCAGCGTGGCTCATCCATACGATCTGCTTGCTCGGCGTATCGGTAAAAAGCGGATGAGATTTTAGTAAATTTAGCTCGCCCTTTCCGTATTCTTTCTGGCTCGCGGGTGCGACCTGAGCGCCAAAGACGTGAGCCATGAGCTGCATGCCGTAGCAGATACCAAGCACCGGCAAACCAAGCTCAAAAATCCCTTCATCACAAAAATACGCGTCGCTGGCATAAACGCTCGCTGGCCCGCCGCTAAGGATAATGCCTTTTGGCTTTTTCGCCTTGATCTCGTCAAGCTTTACGCTAAATGGCAAAATTTCGGTATAAACGCCTTGTTCGCGCAGTCTGCGAGCGATGAGCTGAGTGTACTGCGAGCCAAAGTCCAAAACGATAATAGTGTTGTTCATCAAAAACCCTTAAAAATAAATATGTAAAATTTCAAACTGCACGTACCAAACCACGAGCGATACGATATAGCCGGTCACTACCGTCCATGCGTGCTTCATATGCGCGCCAAAGGTGTAAATTCCTTTTAGTTTGCCCATGACGCCCACACCAGCTGCCGAGCCAAAGCTGATCATCGAGCCTCCGATGCCCGCGGTCAAGGTCACTAGCAGCCACTGGCTCATGCTCTCTGCCGTGTCCGCACCCATTACGGGATTTGACTTTAGCACCGCCGACATCACAGGGACGTTATCGACGATGGCTGAGAGGAAGCCAACGCCTATATTCACGGCTGTCGCACCAAATTTATCATAAAGCGAAACGGCATAGTTTAAAAATCCGACAAAATGCAGCGCACCGACGGCGGCTAAAATTCCGAAAAAGAAAAACAGCGTGTCGTTCTCGATCTTTGACATATAGGTAAAAACGTGCATCGGCTCTTCGTTTTTGTTCATTTTTTTGTAGATATAAGTATAAAGGCTAAGTAGCGAGAAGCCAAACATCATGCCCCACATCGCAGGCAGATGAAAGAGCTGATGCATCATGACGGCTGAAAAAATAGTAAATGCACCCAGCGCTATGACGACCTTACCGCCTTTTTTGATGACTACCTTCGGCTCTTTGGTCGCATCAAAATGAGGCGCACCGTCCGGTACTATACGAGAGAGCAGATAGGCTGTAACGAACCAGCCGATGAACGAAGCAGGGAAAAGCGCGAAAAAGTCCAAAAACGGAGCTTTGCCAGCCGCCCAGACCATCAACGTCGTGATATCGCCAAATGGGCTCCACGCACCGCCTGCGTTTGCGGCTACGACGATGTTTATCGCACCTGCGACGAGGAAATTCGTGCTGTGTCTATCGATCGTGATGAGCACGGTAGAAAGTATTAGCGCGGTAGTCAGGTTGTCAGCGACCGGGCTTATGAAAAAGGCTAAAATTCCGGTCAGCCAGAAGAGCCTTTTGTAGGTGTAGCCTTTTGAGACGAGATTGTATTTTAGCGCGTTAAATACGTCCCTTTCGATGAGAGCCTCGATGTAAGTCATCGCGACCATCAAGAAAAATATGATCTGAGCGATCTCGAGGATCAAATGATCGACCTCGTGCTGAAGCGGATGCACGTCCATGCCGTTTAAAAGCATATAAAGGCCGATCAGCAAAAACATGAAAGTGCCGATAAATATCGCGGGCTTTGCCTTATTTATGTGAAAATTCTCTTCCGTCGCGATAAAAAAATATCCCACGACAAATACTATAAGCGATAAGATCCCGACCCACGTCGTAGCTAAATTCACGCTCTCGCCCACCTCGTCCGCGCCGAACGCAAGCGCAAAAAATAAGCCCAAAAGCCCCAATATCCTCATTTACTCTCCTTTAAATTTAAAAAATTCATGTATTTTACTTAAACAAGGCTGAATACGCTATTAAGCCAAGCTTAAATTTAGACCCCTAAAGATTGTTGATCTTCTCGACCTTTTTCTCTTTTTGCGGCTTCGTGCCTTCATCATAAAACGGATCGTCCTTGTATCCGCAGCCCGTAAAAACGACCATCGAGAAAATTAATACAAAAAATGCTAAAATCGCCCTATGAAAGACGCCAAATTTTTGATCGAACATATTTATGAAAATCCTTTGTTTAAAAAGTTGAAAAATGCAAACGAATGCCGCGAGCTCGTGTCTTTGATGAGTAGAGCGCATCAAAATTTGATAGCCTTTTGCTACGTCCGCACGAACGTGCTGTTTTTCGCGCTAAAGCACCCGCTAGCACTTCAAGAGCTTAAGCGCGATAGTAATATATTTATGATAAAAGGCTTATTAAGAGCTTTCGTGAGAGTAAATGCCGCGAGCATATTCGCCCCTGTGAGCGAGGTGAAATTTTTCGTGAGCAATAGCCTGAAATTTAAGCCCCAAACGACGCAACCCAGTAAAATTTTACGTCCGAAAGCCAGAGGAGAGTTTGAAAATTTTGCACGAGATGAAATTTTGCACGAAAAATTTGAAGAGATAAGAGCGATAATAGTCGCTAGAAATGCGAAATTCAGTGCTGATTGACGAGATCAGGTCGCTACCTAGTTTAAGCGGCGTTTATCAGTATTTCGACAGCCAAAACCGCCTGCTTTACGTCGGCAAGGCTAAAATTTTAAAAAATCGCGTCAAGAGCTATTTTAAATTTACACCCGAACTGGCCGCGTCCGACAAGGTCAGCCCCCGCATAGCCAAGATGATAAGCGAGGCCGTGCATCTTGAATACATCGTGACCCCAAGCGAGGCCGACGCGCTGATACTTGAAAACTCCTTTATCAAGCAGCTAAAGCCAAAATACAACATCTTGCTGCGAGACGACAAGACCTATCCGTATATTTTCATAAATTTAAACGACGAATTCCCTCGATTCGAGATCACCAGAAAGGTCGTCAAAGGCTCGAATATCCGCTATTTTGGGCCGTATTTCAGCGGAGCTGGCGAGCTACTGGAGGCACTTTATCTAAATTTCAACCTCGTTCAAAAAAGCTCTTGCGTCAAGGGCAAAAAGGCCTGTTTGTTCCACCAGCTGGGGCGCTGCTGCGCTCCTTGCGAGGGCAAAATTTCAAAAGAAGACTACGACAAGATCGTGCAAGACGCCCTCGCCGCCCTTCAAA
Source organism: Campylobacter sp. FOBRC14 (assembly GCF_000287855.1). Lineage (NCBI taxonomy): Bacteria > Pseudomonadati > Campylobacterota > Epsilonproteobacteria > Campylobacterales > Campylobacteraceae > Campylobacter > Campylobacter sp. FOBRC14. The sequence goes on from NZ_ALJJ01000009.1 coordinate 308,901, forward strand.
ACCCAAACCTACTCATAGCCCGTCTTGAAGAGCTGATGCATAGCTACGCCAAGGCTGAAAATTTCGAGCAAGCCGCCGCTACGCGCGATAAGATAGAGACGCTAAAAAACATGCAGACAAAGGTCGAAGTGGATCTAGCAAAGCTCGAGGACTTCGAGGCTTACGCCGTAGTCAGTGACAAAAATATGCTTTGCGCGGTGCGTTTTAGCGTGCAAAATGGTAAGATAAACGGCGTAAAAACGACTATCGCAGGGGCAAAGGGCAGCACCGACGAGGATGTGAGCGAAGCGTATAGGCACATCATATTAGAGAGCTTCCCTGCGGGTCAGCCAGTCACCACGGGCAAAATTTACACCCTAAAAAGCTTTGAAGACGCGGGGCTAGTAGAGCAGATACTAAATGAAAGACACAAGAGGAAATTTAGTATCGTCTCTCCAAAAATAGGCGACAAGCGCAAAATCTGCGAGATAGCAGCCAAAAACGCGGAAGTGAGCATAAGCAAATATCTAAAAACGCACGATAATAGGCTGCTTGAAGAGATCAAAGAGTATTTTTCTTTGACGCATACGCCTTATGTCATCGAAGCTTTTGACAACTCGCATCTTTTTGGCGAAGCAAACGTCGCTGCGATGATACGTTACTCGCAAGGAGAGTGGGATAAAAGCGGCTACAGGCACATGCACGTAAAGGCGAAAAACGACTACGAACAGATGAAAGAGAGCCTGATAGCTCGCGCTTTGCGCTTTGACAAGCTTAGCCCGCCCGATCTTTGGCTCATCGACGGAGGCGAGGCACTTTTGAATTTAGCCCGCGAAATTTTAGCCAGCCACGGAGCAAATGTCGATGTGATCGCCATCGCAAAAGAAAAGATAGACGCCAAAGCTCACCGCGCAAAGGGCGAGGCAAAAGATAAAATTTACACGCCAAACGGCACATTTAGCCTAAGTCCGAACGACAAAAAGCTGCAATTTTTCCAAAAACTGCGCGACGAGAGCCACCGCTTCGTCATCAGCTTTCATAGGAAAACGCGCCAAAAAGAGGAGCTACAAAGCTCGAAGCTATCGCGCCTTGGCATATCGCCCGGCAGCATAGCTAAATTAATCGGCTTTTATGGAAGTTTTGATAAAATCCACGAGGCCGACCTGGACGAGATCGCAAAGGTCACAAACAAAAGCGTAGCGCAAAAGCTCGCTATCATGAGAGGAGACGTAAATGATCGTTTATGATAAATTTTATAAAATTTCAGGTATGAGCAAAAGAGCGCTTGAAATTTTAAAATATAACGACGCGAACGACTTTCTATCGGTTCATAACGACCTTGACGAGATAGCGATGAACTACCAAAAAGATGAAAATTCAAGCTTTATGCAAAGCCTGCTAAATAGAGCACCAGAGGGCATAAATTTAAGCCTAAAAGCCAAAGACGGTCAAATACTGAGCGTAAAAGCCGTCCCAAATGAAATTTTGATGACAAATAAAGATAAAATTTACGAGCTGGAGCTGACGCTAAACGAGGAGATCCCAAAAGCCCTCGCAAACGACACCGCTAAAGAGCAGCCGATCTTGCGTATGCCTCTACTTTGGGGCAACGGCATGCAAAGATCCGGCGCAAAAGAGCAAGCCGTGCTCGATGATAAATGGTTCGAGCAAACGAGGGAATTTTTAAATTTAAACAGCGTGGACTTCGCATCGTATCTAGCGCTGCTCGCAAAAGGCGTGCAAAGCTACTTGATCGCACTTCAAAACGCCATCGTCGCAAGAGATAAACTAAGCATAAAAAAGATCGTAACGACACTAAAAGAGCCCGCGACGAATCTACGAGTGAGCGCCCTCGTCAAGATCTACGACTCCTTAGAAAATAGCGACTCGATAGACTTCGCCGCGTTCATCGCCGGCATAAACGAGCGCGTATACGAGCTAAACAAGCTCGCGAACAAATATCAAGGAAAGGCATAAATGAAGCTGCGAAATTATACGCTTTTACTCCCGATCCTCGCCGTAGCCGCCATCAGCGCGTATATGAGCTATGAATTTTTAGGAGACATCGCCCTATCAAAGCGCCTAAACAGCGATATAAACAAACATTTTTTACTCAAAAACACGACAAGAGCGGTCATTTTAGAGCATAAAGCAGAGCTTGATTACTCAAGCGATGCGTCTGCAGAAAATATGAGAATTTTAGAAAAAGATCGCGCATTTGCCGATAAGGTCGTGCTGGAGCTAAAAAATTCAGCCCAAAAATCAAACCAAACGGACGAACTCGTAAAAAAGATACAAAGCCTAAGGCAAAACTCCAAGCAAGAGCACCAACTATATATGAACTCGTTTTTTTACTTTTTCGAGCGTATAAACGCCGTGGTAGCCGGCGATCTTGCATTGATGGATAAAATTTCAGACCCTCAAAGCAAAATTTACATCACTACGCTAGATCTCATCCACTCTGATCTAAACGCCCTGAATGCGTCATTGTATCACATCTCGCAGGCGCTGCAAAACGGCGAAACGATAAGCGGCAAAAACGTCAAAAAAGATCTCGCTCCTATTAGCGCCGATACCTTTGGTGCGGGGCTACTGCCACAAGAGAGCAAGGCGCACATAAGCGAGCTACTTAGCGCCAAGCAAAGCGCCGACACGCACGAGCTAAACGAGCTGCGCTCTAAGGTCTTTAACGATGATGGATATGAAATTTCACAGCAAGATATGCTGATACTAGATACCCTTGAGCAAGAAAAATTCATGCTTTTGCTAGATATCTCTGACGTAGTCGCTAAGGATCTGCAAGCTAGAAACGAGGTCTTTAGCACCCAGGCGTATTATAAATTTTCGCTTGCCGTGTTGATAACCTTTGGACTGCTTTGTTGCGCTATTTTACTCGCCAAAAAGCTAAAAGAGCTTGAGAGTATAGGCTCTAAGATCAGATACGTCCAAGAGGAAATTTTAAAGCAAGAACGCTGCGACTACGCACAAACGCTGCAAAATTTCATAAATTTCAATAAAGAAATTTTAGGCAAATATGAGCGCATAGGCACGTTCAATAAAATAAAAAATAGCTATTTGATGCGCCTAAACAAGGCTTTAAAGTCAAAATACAAGCAAAATTTACAAAGCTTAGCCTTTTTACGAAAGACCTATGCCTCGAGCGATCAGATAAAGGCGATAGATATCTTGGAGGAAAACAGCGCGTCGGTATCGCTAAATTTTGAAAATATAAAAAATGTCATAGATATAGAAAATTCCGACCTTGAGCTAAACGTGGTGAATTTCGATCCGCAAATCACCTTTAAAAGCGTGCTGGAATCCAAGATCTCAGATATGACCGACAAAAAAATAAACTTCGTAACCTACATAGACCCAAGCCTAAACAGCATGCTCGAAGGCGACGAGAGCAAGATAAAGACCGCCGTCTCAAACCTCATCATAGGAACCTTGTATCAGTGCAATCCATACGCAAACATCATCGTAGAGATCAAAGATCAGACCAATAATGTGCAATCAGGCGTGACGAGCCTTTGCGTGAGCGTGAAAAACAATGCCGACGCGATGAGCAAGGAGCAAATAGACGCGCTTTTAGACGCGGATGAAGATCACGAAAAAAATGCAAACGAGCTTGAGCTTTATATAAATATCGCAAATATGTATCTAGGGCTCATGGATAGCCGCCTAGCCATCGACAGCACGCAAGGCGTGGGCAATGAATTTAGATTTGTCTTAAAGCTGGCTAGAAAAGAAAAGGTCGAAATTTTAAGGTATGATAAAAAGCTAAAAATAGGCTTCGTCCTAGATACAAATGCCGAATACAACGCATTTATCGCCAAAATGTTAAACGATCTTGGTATAAAATTCGAAAGCATATCAAACCTCAAAAACCTAAGCGAGCCACAAAAATACGACACGATCTTGATGCGCGAAGGCAAAAACGCACCAAGCGGGCTTAAAAACCTAGCCATCATAAAAGACCCGCTCACGCCTATCCGCCTCCTACAAAAGCTCTCAAATAACGCATCGCCCGGATATTCGCAAAAATTTATCATCACAAAGCCGCAGATCTTGATATGCAGCGCAAACGCCCTAAGCCTCGAGATGCTAGCATATGCCTTCGAACTTTACAGCGTCGAGCTCACGCTAAAAAGCGGCTACGACGAGCTAGCTGACACACTAAAAAATAAGCATTTTGACCTGATCTTTACAGATATGTCGCTTTGCAAAGACGATATAACGCACTTTGCGAATAAATTTAAAAAACTAAAACATACGACGCAAAATGCGCAAACCAAGACAATCGGCATCGTATCAAACACTAGCGACGTCTCGATGCGGCAAGTGATGGAAAATTTCGACGAGTGCGTCAAAAAGCCGATCGATACGCGGGCTTTGACGACGCTTTTGGATAAATTCATACCAAATTTTAAAAATTTCGTTATCAGAGAGTGCGTCCTCATAAAAAACGAGGATATCATACTTTGCAAAAAGAGCGACATCGAAAATAAAATTTTCGGTGCGGCGCTCGGGGAATTTGGTAAAAATTTAAGCATAGCAAAAGGATTTGGCGAGCTGGTCTCAAAGATGAGCGAAAAGCCTTTTGGGCTGATATTAGTCGATGAGAGCGTAGCGGACTTTGACATGGACGCGCTTTTAGGCATAGCGGAGACGTTTAGGGAGCGCTTTAGCGTAGATGCCAGGATGCTTGTTTTTAGCGATAAGTCGTATCAAAGCCACGCAAAAAGCTATATAAAGGCGCTTTCACCGCATATCAGCAAGATCGAGCTAGCAAACGTCATCAAAAACGAGCTAAACGATATGGGTAAAGCGCGGTCGTGATGTCTTGTAAATAGCCGTACTTGCAGTAAATTTCAGTCGTCTTGGCGGCAAGGGTTAGCCGCTTTGCTTGCTAGAGTATGCAGATGAGAGCAACATCCATGTAAGTGAAGCTAGGCTCATAGCAAATTTGCCAAGCTACGAACGAAGCGAAGCAAAGTGTCGCCGCTCCTCCTATTTGGCTACAGATAAAAAGAGCCAACTTAAAAAATCAACGCCTTAACCACGTAAATAAAGCAAATTTTAGCCTTTAAACCAGTTTTTTATCTTATCAAAAACGCTTTGGTTATCGCCCACGCTCGAGCCGCTTTTTATCTCGAAGCTATCTTGAAGTTTTTTTAGCAGTTCCTCTTGCTCTGCGGTCAGCTTTTTAGGGTTTTGTATGGAGATTTGCACGATGAGCCTGCCGATATGCTTTGAATTCACGCCTTTCACGCCCTCGTTTTCAAAAATGAACTGCTGTTTGTCTTTTGCACCGATAGGCAGCTTTAGCTCGGTTTTGCCGCGAAGCGTAGGTATCGTTATGCTCTCGCCAAGCACGGCTTGCGTGAAAAACACCGGGACCTCGATATATACATCGTCGTTGTGACGGACAAAATACTCGTCCTCTTTGACACTTATACTCACGTAAAGATCGCCTACATCGCCGCGAGGGCTCACATTGCCCTTGCCGGCTATTCGCATACGCATGCCGCTATCCACGCCTTCAGGGATGTTTATTTTTAGGCTTTGTTCCTCTTCTTGATAGCCGCTAGTGCCGCAAGTCGGGCATTTCTCCGCTGCGACCTCACCAGTGCCGTTGCAATACGGGCACTCCTGCACGATACTCATAAAGCCATTTCCGCGTGAAATTTGCCCTCTGCCACCGCAGTGTTTGCAGGTTTGTTTTTTGCCGTCCTTGCTACCGGTCCCGTGACAGTCGGGGCATGGCGTCTTGTGCGAGTATTTTATCTCTTTCTCGCAGCCAAAGACCGCCTCGTGAAATTCTATCGTTATCGGGATCTCAAGATCTACCGGGTACTTGTCCGCGCTTTTACGCCTGCCGCCGCTCCTACCTGCAAAATCCCCGAAGAACGAGCTAAATATATCCGAGATGTCAAAATCAGCGCCAAATCCGCCAAATCCCGATACGCCACTTAGCCCCTCTTTGCCGTATCTGTCGTAAATTTCACGCTTTTTATCGTCGCTTAAAACCTGATACGCTTCATTTACCAGCTTAAATTTATCTTCCGCCTCTTTATTTCCGGCGTTTCTATCGGGGTGGTATTTTAGCGCCAGCTTTCTATATGCCTTTTTTATCTCATCGCCGCTGGCATTTTTGGATATCTCTAAAATTTCGTAATAATCGACTTCCACAACATTTCCTATCTAAGCTTATTTTAAATTTGACGATTTTATCCAAATTTTTATAAATTTAGAAAAAAATTTAACATTTTAGCGTATAATCACAGCCTAATCAAACAATAAAGGATACATTATGATTAACGTTTTAATGATAGAAGACGACCCAGAATTCGCTCAAATTCTGGCTGAATATCTCGATAGCTTTAATATAAAAGTAACAAATTTTGAAGACCCTTATTTAGGACTAAGCGCAGGTATCAAAAATTTCGATCTACTGATACTAGACCTCACTCTCCCTGGCATCGACGGGCTTGAGGTTTGTAAAGAGATCCGCCAAAAATACGACATCCCTATCATCATCAGCTCTGCACGCTCCGATATCAGCGACAAGGTCGTAGGGCTTCAGCTAGGAGCGGATGATTATCTACCAAAGCCATACGATCCAAAAGAGATGTATGCGCGTATCACGAGCCTTATACGCCGCTATAAAAAGACCAACGAAGTGCAAGAAGAGGTCGTAGACAGCGTCTTTAGGATAGATGAGAAACGTCATGAAATTTACTTTAACAACGAGTCCTTGACGCTCACTCCTGCAGAGTATGAAATTTTGACATATCTCATCAAACAGCACAGCTTTTCGGTATCTCGCGAGCAGCTGGTCTATAACTGCAAGAGCCTAAAAGACAAGGACTCAAAAAGCCTTGATGTCATCATCGGACGTCTGCGCACAAAAATCGGCGACAGCTCAAAAGCGCCAAAACATATATTTTCCGTAAGAGGTATAGGATATAAACTCATCGGATGAAATACTCCATCACAACCAAGATCACTATCATATTTGCGATGGCGTTCTCACTGATGTGTTTGCTTTTCGTAACGTTTGCAAACATACAGCGAGAAAGCGCGTTAGAAAAGCTACGCGACAAACAACTAAGCGCGATGAACTATCTTTTGGCACTTTACGAAAGAGCCAATCCCCCAAGAGATTTGGAACACTACTTTAAAAATTTCGGTCTTGAATACGTCGGAAATAAAAATTTAGCCACCTCGGTCGCAAACAGCGGCAGCCCGATCTTCACCAAGCACACGCCCCTTGGGATAGTGCAGTCGATGAACTACAAGGACGATCTTTACTTGCTCATAAAAAATCCCTCGTTTCAGTTGCTGCTTGAAAGCAACGAAGCTAGGCATGTGAACGACCCGCTGTGGGTCGCGTTTTTGATCGTATCGGCACTACTCATCTCGCTTTACGTTTCGGTGTTAAAAAGTCTCTTGCCGCTTAGGAAACTCAGCAAAGACATCAGGAAATTTGCCGGTGGCAACCTGGACGTCGTCATCACTACCAAATCAAGCGAAAACGTGCAAGACGAGATCGGGCAAGTCGCGATGGAATTTGACAACGCAGTTTGCAAGATCCGCGATCTCATACGCTCCAGACAGCTCTTTTTAAGAGCTATCATGCACGAGCTGAAAACCCCTATCGGCAAGGGTCGCATAGTCTCCGAGATGGTCGCGAACGATACGCAAAAGATGCGTCTCATAAACGTTTTCGAGCGACTCGAGATGTTGATAAACGAATTTAGCAAGGTCGAGCAACTACTATCTAAAAGCTACGCGCTAAACTACCAGGAGTGCCACTTTTCGCTCATTTTAGAGCAGGTCCAAGACATGCTGATGTTAGATCGCTTCGAGGAGCGTGTGACCTGCGATATAAAGGACGATGTGCTTTTGCGAGTGGATTTTCAGCTATTTAGCCTCGCGATCAAAAATTTGATAGACAACGCCCTAAAATACGCCGACGATAAAAAAGCGATCTTGGTTTGCGACAGCGACTTCATCGTCATTAAAAATTTAGGCAAAAGGCTCGAACATCCGATAGATTACTACAAGCAAGCCTTCGTTAGAGGCGAGAAGACCACCGTCGGCAGCGGCATGGGACTTGGACTATACATCATCGAGCAGATTTGCCAAATGCAAAAATTTGATCTTTTATACGAGTATGACGGTGGCTATCACTGCTTTAAGATCAGTCTGCACGCTCAAAAAAAGCTGGCTAAATCATGAAAAAAGGTCTAGAGAAATTTAACGAGCTAGTCGATGCTTTTGGCAAGCTTCCTGGCGTAGGTAAAAAATCAGCCGCCAGATTCGCCTACTTTGTAAGCATGCAAGACAGCTTCGCGGGGCTCAGACTGGCTCAGTGCATCGAGGATGCGGCCAGGTTTATAAAGCGCTGCGAGAGATGTGGCGGGCTTAGCGAAAATGAAATTTGCGACATTTGCGCCGACGAAGCGCGAGATAAAAGCATGATAGCCATCGTCGAAAGCCCTAGAGATATCTTGGTCTTCGAGCAAAACGGGATCTACGAAGGGCTTTATTTCGTGCTTGACGAGATAGATGATGGCGCTATAAATAGGCTAAAAAGCATGATCGAGCTAAATAAAGCCACCGAGATCATATTTGCCTTTACGCCGGGCCTTAACACTGACGCCTTGATGCTTTACGTCGAGGATAAGCTTGGCATGAGTGAGCTGAAATTTAGCAAGATCGCCCAAGGCGTACCTACCGGGGTCAGCCTCGAAAATGTCGATATGCTCTCGCTTTTAAAAGCACTTGAGAGCCGCACTAAGGCTTAAAATGCTAGGCGATGAAAATTTAAAAGAGTGCTTTTCAAATTTAGATACTCGCTTGGCCTCTCAAAAAGAGATAGAAAATTTCATGCTGAATTTACTTCAAAACTACGTTTTTGTGGTGTCTGGTAAAGAATTTGTCTTTGCCGAGATAGAGGCTTATTTTACCAGGAGCGACAAAAATACGTTCAAAAGAGTCTCGCAAGCAGGCGAGATATTTTTTCATAATTTTGGCTTTGATATATCGTTTGAGAGCTCGCTTGAGAGTAGCGGTGGGATCTTGGTGCGAAGTTTAGAGGAGCTAAAAAGCGCGAAATTTATCACAGGGCCAAGAAAATGTATGAGTGAAATTTTAAATTTAAAGACGCAAAGCCTAAATTTCTCGCTAAGGCACACGGCAAACATCCAAAAAGCTGCGGGCTTTACGGATAGGATCCGCAAGCACTCGCAAACCGAGCCGCCAAACGAACCGCGAAGGCTCATCAGTGCAGCACTTGAAAAATATCTTTTGAAAGACAGCAAAGAAGCACGCGAATACAAAAAATCTCTAAGCAGGTATCTAGCCTAAATTTCGCCACGATAATCAGCCAAATTTCCCACCAAAGCCATCTTAAGCAAGTGCGGCGTTTAGATAATATTCAAGCTGATCGTGCCTTAAAATCCTAATGAGATTCGTGCTGCCCTCGACTCCGGTCGGATATCCCGCCGTGATGAGATAGGTCTTATCGTGCTTGACAAATCCTGCGTCAAAGGCCTCTTTCACGACATTTGCAAGCAGGATGTTGAGCCTAGTTTTTTCGATCACGAGTGCAGGCGTGACGCCCCATGCCAGTGTCAGCGAGTGTGCCGTCTGCTCATCGTGCGCGATAGCGATTATATCGATGTTTGTGCGGTTTCTAGCTAGCTTGATGGCTGATTTTCCCGATCCCGTGATAGCCAAAAACGCATCCGCCTTTATACGCACGGCTAGGCTGGCTGCGCTCGATGCGACCATGTCGGTCTCGTCAAAAAATTCAAATTCGTCAAATTTGTTGTAAGGATAGATGCCTTGCGTCTGCACGATCGTCTTACTCATCGCCTCCACGACTGCGACAGGATTTTTGCCGATGGCACTCTCCTCACTTAGCATCACAGCGTCAGTACCGTCTAACACGGCATTTGCCACGTCGCTTATCTCGGCTCTAGTCGCGGTCTCGTGCTCAGCCATGCTAAGCATCATCTGTGTCGCCGTGATCACGGGCTTGCTTGCGGCGTTGGCCTTTTTGATGATCAGCTTTTGGATAGTCGGCACTCTGTAAAACGGCACCTCTATGCCAAGGTCACCGCGAGCGACCATCACGCCGTCACTTTGCTTGATTATCTCGTCGATGTTCTCGACCGCGTCAAATTTCTCTATCTTTGAAAGCACGCTTGCGCGCGAGCCAAGCTCTTTTAGGATATTTTTTGCCTTTATAACGTCGTTTGCGTTTTGCACAAAGCTGATAGCGACGAAATTTACCCCCTCTTTGGCGCCAAATTTCATATCCTCTTTATCTTTTTGCGTGATGATCTCGATACCCAGGGCCGTATTTGGGAAATTTACGCCTTTGTTCGAGTTTAAAACGCCATCGTTTTGTATCTGCGCCTTTACCATCTCCTCCTCAGCCTCTACGATCTTAGCGCGTATCGAGCCGTCATAAAGATAGATGTGCTCGCCCTCTTTTAAAAGCGGCAAAATTTGAGGCTGGTTGATGCAGGCGGTGTAGTGGCCCGGTGCGACTTTGGCGCCGGTGATATTTTTGGCATAGACATCGAGCCTATCGCCGGTTTTTAGCTCGAAAGGAGCTTCGAGCGCACCTATCCTGATCTTTGGGCCACAGATGTCTTGGAGTATGCCGATACGCACATTTAGTCTCTTTTCGATGTTGCGGATCTTATCGATGTTTGATTTATGATATTCGTGAGTGCCGTGGCTGAAATTTAGGCGAAATACATTCACTCCGGCCTTTACCATGCGCTCCATCGTCTCTTCATCGTCGCTGGCAGGCCCTAGAGTGGCTACTATTTTTGTCTTTTTTACCATCTTTGCTCCTTTTTTGAGCTTAAAATTTCGTGGATTATAGCACATTTTGAAGCGTTGTCATTTTGAGGGGATTTTGATACGAATATGTTGAAATTTTGATATTTTGGGCGCAAGGACGTTAAATTTTGGCTATAATAGCCCAAATTTTAAAGGAGAGAAAATGAACAAATTTCTGGTGGCATCGCTTGGGTTGCTCGCGTGTGCGTCGCTTGCTATGGGCGCGGACGGTAAAGTTTATAAGCTAAAACTAGCTAGCTCATGGGAGAGCACGATGCCGGTGCTTGGCGAAGTGCCAAAGGAGCTAAAGGATCGCGTCGAAAAGATGAGTAACGGGCGTATCGAGATCAGGATAGACTACCCGTCAAAACACAAATCGCCTTTCGCGCTGCTTGACTTTACAAAGAGCGGTCAATACGACATCGGATACACGACTAGCTATTATTACAAGGGCAAAGACGCAAAGATGATGTTTTTTACAGCGACGCCTTTTATGATGAATACTGCCGAGCAGACTGCATGGTATGAATTTGGCGGCGGCAAAGAGCTTGAGGCGAAGGTGTTTGATCCGTATAATATCAAAATTTTTAGAGCCGGCAACACCGGTACTCAAATGGGTGGCTGGTTCAAAAAAGAGATAAAAACCGTCGATGACCTTAAGGGCTTGAAAATAAGGATCCCAGGCTTTGGCGGTGAAATTTACGCAAAGCTTGGCGCAAATATCAACACTATATCGACCGGCGAGCTATATATGGCTCTTGAGATGGGCACGATAGACGCGGTCGAATGGGTAAGCCCGGCATACGATATGGCACTTGGCTTTCACAGGGTCGCAAAATACTACTACACAGGCTGGCAAGAGCCGACCGGTGAGGTACAATTTTTCGTAAATAAAAAGGCTTACGAGAAACTGCCGGCCGATTTGCAAGCGATATTCGAGTCCGCAGCGGCCGATGTAGCGCAGATGGTAAATACGAAGGTCTTTTTCGTGAATACGCAGTATTGGGCCAAGATGAAGAGCGAATACCCCGATATTGAGGTGAAGTCTTTCCCACCTGAAGTAATGGCCGCACTTAGAAAAGCGACAAACGAGCTGCTAGACGAGGAAAGTGCGAAAGATCCTCTATTTAAAGAGATCATAGACTCTCAAAGAGCCTTCATGAAAATGGCTCGCGAATGGACAAAAATGTCCGACTACGCTTACATCAAAACGAGCGAAGAGTAAAATTTATTCCGACTCGGCTTCGAGTCGGAATTTTCTCATCACAACTTAAAAATTTCACGCATAGATTTTTCTATTTTGGCCTCGTCAAGGCTGGAGTCATAAAATAAATTTAGCGCCAATACCGCCTGAAAAAGCAGCATATCCGCGCCATTTTTGCATGTAAGATTGTTTGCTTGGGCTAGATTTAAAAAGGCGGTGGATTGATTATAGATCACGTCAAAGGCGAAATTCGACTGCTTTATCACCGGCTCTAAAATTTCGATCGGAGCAGGAAGTGAGTCGTCTCTTAGCCCCGCTGAGGTAGAATTTACGATGAGATCGTAGCCTTTTACTTTAAAATCATCCCAGCAATAGCACTCGAATTCTTTATCAAAATCGGCTAATCGCTCTTTGCTGCGGTTGATGACAGTCACCTCGGTATCGTTATCTTTTAGCGCGTGAGATAATGCTTTTGCCGTACCTCCTGCGCCTATGATGAGCGCCGTTTTTATCTTGCCAAATGGCACTATGGCGCGCATAAAGCCCGGTGCGTCGGTATTATAGGCTAAAATTTTATCGTTTTTTAAAACTAGAGTGTTTGCAGAGCCCGATCTCATAGCGATTTGCGATGCCTCATCGGCAAGCTTTAGGGCGTATTCTTTATGAGGGACGGTCACGTTCGCGCCGTCTAGCTTGAGAGCTCTAAATTTCGATATGAGTTTGCTTCCATCCTCCAGCAAAACCCTGGTATAAAGCGCGTCAAGACCGAGATCTTGCAGCGCTTTATTGTGTAGTCTAGGCGAGATAGAGTGCTCGACTGGGTTTCCAAAAACCGCAAAAGTTTGCATCATTTTACCCTAAAGATAAATGCGTCCTTATTTACGTCTTTGCGGATATCGTTCAAAGTCGTTTGTAAATTTTTATCGTCGAAAGGTCCGACTAAAATTTTAGTGACTTCGCCCACTTTTAGCGTATGGTAGCTATATCCTTTAGCCTGGATTTTCTTTATATAGTCCGCATTTGGATTAAATTTACCGGTTGCAAAGACCTGAACGTAAGCACCCTTTGAGGCGGCGCCTTTAGGTGCGGCGGCAGCCGTGACAGGCTTGCTGGCTTGCTTTGTAGCGGCCGGCTTCTCAGCTTTTTGCTCTGCTGGCTTTTTATCGCTAGCCGCTTGCGCCTTAGGCTTAGCTTCCGCTCCGGCTTGTGGCTTGATATCCGGCTTTGCTACTGCGGCAGGCTTTTCTTCTTTAGGCTTGGTTTCCGTCGCAGTAGGTTGCGGCTCTTTCGCGTCCGCTTTAGTGGTAGTTTTGCCGCCCTCTTTGTCTTTTAGCTTTTTGATCATATCCTCAAAGTCGTCTTGTTGTTTATTCTCAGGCACTATCGGCACTTGCTCAAATAGCTGACCGTCACCCTTTTTATCATCCGCTTGTGTGAGCGGAGGCTGCGCGACGGAGTTGTTGTCCTGAGAGGCTAATTGATTGTTTGAGGCCGGCTGTTCGATAGGCACAGGCGGCAAGGCAAGCCTTGAGTCGTTGTCCGCTTGAGACTGAGCCGAGTAGCTTGAGTTTAAAATTTTCATCGCGACTATGATCACTAAAAACAATATGACAAGCGCGGCGATAAACATCAAAAGCTTCTTTATCTTCGCGTTTTTAGCCTCGTCATCTCTATCTAAAAGTATATCTTTTAACTCTTCGTTTTCCATTTTCGCTCCTTACATATATTTTGACCAACTAGCGCCACGCTCCTTTTGGTAAAGCTTATATGGCAGGGTTAGGATATTAAATTCCTTAGGCATATCCATCGTAGGAAACATCCTCCACTCTTTGGCTAGACGCTGAGAGAGCTTCATACTTAGCATATTTGCCAGCTGGTAGGCCTCGTTTAGCGTCGTATGCCCTTTGTGGATATAAAGATGCAAATGCCCGGACGTCTTGCTCTCATACGCCGTAAAATTTATATACCCCTCTTCTCTAAGCAAAAGCTGTGCCCTATGCCAAAACCTCTCCGGTGTCCTGCCGTTGTAGTCAAACACGATGTTTTCGACCTTGTCGCCGGGCAAGATGAGTGAGTGCGCGACCGTGATCTTGCCCTCCTCATGCTCCTTGATGACGCTATAATTTAGCGGTTCGTCGATCCTTTCAAATTTATTGAAAAATGTCTTGCCCTTATACTCGATCTTGCTGACGATATTATCGCGCTTGATCCAGTAGTGGCTGGTGTTTATCTTTATGAGCGCAGTATCTATGCTTTGCATCAAAAAGTCGCTCTATCATAAATGATAAATTTATGCGCAAGCTCGACCAGTTCGGCTTTTATCTTCTTTTGAAGCTCGGCGTTATTGATGTCGCTTAGCACGTCGGCTATCTTGTTTGCGATGATCTCAAATTCCGCTTCTTTCATGCCACGAGCCGTTAGTGCGGGACTACCTACGCGGATACCGCTTGTCACGAACGGGCTTCGCTTCTCGCCCGGGACGGTGTTTTTATTTACCGTGATGCCGGCGTTACCAAGTGCGATGTCAGCGTCTTTTCCGCTAAATTCTCTATTTAAAAAGCTCATCAAAATGAGGTGATTATCAGTGCCGCCGCTAACTAGATCAAACCCGCGAGAGATCAAAATTTCGCCCAGCTTTTTGGCGTTTGCCTTGACCTGCTTTGCGTAAATTTTCCACTCTGGGCTTAGGTTGTGCTTAAAGCCCACCGCCTTTGCAGCGATGACATGCACGAGCGGTCCGCCTTGGATGCCCGGAAATATCGAAGCGTTTATCTTTTTAGCGTATTCTTCGTTGTTTGTCATGATTATGCCACCGCGTGGTCCGCGAAGCGTTTTATGCGTAGTCGAGCTCACCACATCGCAGTGCGGGAAAGGATTTTGATGTTCGCCCGCCACTACAAGGCCCGCGATGTGCGCCACGTCCGCAAAGAGCAAAGCTCCGACCTCATCGGCGATGGCTCTAAATTTATCAAATTCTATCTCGCGCGTGTATGCGCTAGCACCGCAGACAATCATCTTTGGCTTCACAATCTTTGCGATGTCTAGGACGCGCTCGTAGTTTATACGTCCGTCAAGCTCCACGCCGTAAAAAAAGCTCTCGTAAATTTTACCCGAGCTACTGACCTTTGCGCCGTGCGTGAGGTGTCCGCCGTGGCTTAGATCCATGCCCAAAATTTTATCACCAGGATTTAGTAGCGCACCATAAACGCCTTGATTCGCCTGCGAGCCCGAATTTGGCTGTACGTTTGCAAATTCGCAGCCAAAAAGCTGCTTGCACCTATCGATGGCTAGCTGCTCGATGCCATCGACGTATTCGCAGCCGCCGTAGTAGCGTTTGCCCGGATAGCCCTCGGCATATTTGTTTGTTAGGATCGAGCCCATGACCTCCATGACCTCTGGGTAGGTAAAATTCTCACTCGCTATCATTTCTAGGTGGTCGCACTGGCGTTTTAGCTCCAAATTTACCAGATCGAAAATTTCTTTATCGTAGCTTTGCAAACTCATTTTTCATTCTCCTTTATTTCACTTTTTAGCGGGCGCATCGCAGGGAAAAGCACCACGTCGCGGATAGATTTTTTATTTGTTAATAGCATCACGAGGCGGTCTATGCCGATACCCTCGCCCGCAGTCGGTGGCATCGCGTATCCAAGGGCTCTGACGTAGTCCTCGTCCATCTCGTGCGCTTCATCATCACCTGCATTTTTAGCCTCGATCTGCGCGGCGAAGCGGTTATACTGATCGACCGGGTCGTTTAGCTCGTTAAAGCCGTTTGCCAGCTCGCGTCCGGCGATAAACAGCTCAAATCTCTCGGCAATGTCAGGGTTTTTGTCGCTCCTTCTTGAAAGCGGGCTGATCGAGATCGGATAGTCGATGATGAAGGTCGGATCTATGAGCTTTTCTTCGACATAGTTATCAAAAAGCTCGGCTTGCAAATGCCCAAGATCGAGCTTTGCATTCGCTTCAAAGCCGTCCGCTTTAAGCTTGGCTAAAATTTTATCTTTATCCTCGATGATCTGCGGATCTAGTCCGCCCACCTCGACGAGCGCTTTTTTGTAGTTTAGCCTCGCAAACGGCTTGCTAAAATCAACCTGCATACCGTCAAATTCTATAACCTTTGGCAGATCAAGCTTGTCGATGAGCACATTAAATAGCTCCTCTGTTAGCCCCATTAGATCGTGATATGTGTGATACGCCCAGTAAAATTCTATGCTTGTAAATTCGGGATTGTGCGTTAGATCCATACCCTCGTTTCTAAAATTTCTATTCATGTCATAAACGGCTTCAAAGCCACCCACGATGAGGCGTTTTAGATAAAGCTCGGGCGCGATACGAAGGTATCTATTGACACCAAGGGCGTTGTGAAAGGTGACAAACGGCTTTGCGTTCGCACCGCCGGCGATCGGGTGCATCATCGGCGTCTCGACCTCTAAAAAGCCCTTCTCTTCGATAAAGCGGCGTATGGTGCTGATGATGATGGAGCGCTTTTTGAAGTCGCTTCTGACCTCGGGATTCATGATGAGATCGAGGTATCTTTGTCGGTAGCGAGTCTCGATATCCACGAGCCCGTGAAATTTCTCAGGCAAAGGCGAGATCGCCTTGGAGGCTAAATTTAGCTCGCTAACATGCATCGAAAACTCGCCCGTCCTCGTGACGAAAGCATAGCCACGCACATAGACGATGTCGCCGACCTCGATGTTTTTCTTTACGACCTTAAACCACTCCGGATCAAGCGTCTTGTTGCTAAAATAAATTTGTAAATTCCCGTTTTCGTCCTCGATATTTGCAAATATCGCTTTGCCGGCGTCTCTGATGAGTTTGATACGACCGGCGAGGCTCACATATTGCCCTTCGGCTTTTTTGTCTTCGGTGTTTATGATGTGAGCGAATTTGAGCCTAAATTTTGCTATGTCCATATCGCGTCTTAGAAAGTGCGGGTATGGATTTACGCCCATTTTTCTTAAATTTTCAGCCGTTTCAAGCCTTTGGATTTCTAGTTGGTTGTCAAATATCACTTCACTTGCCCTTTATATTGTTTTTACTGCACTCTTCGCATATACCATAAAGCTGCATCATGTGTCCCGTGAGCTTAAATCCGTGCTCTTTTGCGATGCTTATTTGACGTTTTTCTATCATAGGATCTTCAAATTCTATGATGAGGCCGCATTTCCTACAGATCATATGGTCGTGGTGCGGCTTTGTCGCAAGCTCGAATTTTTTGCCCTGCGAGCCAAAACTGATAGAGGTCACCATCTCGGATTCTTCGAGCAAATTTAGAGTGCGATAAACGGTTGCGATACCGATATTTAGCTCAGGATATGTCTCTTTTATGAAAAGATATAGCTTTTCAGGCGTGAAATGCTCGCCGTTATTGTAGAGCGTTTTGAGCAAAATTTCACGCTGTTTAGTGTATTTTAGGCCATTGTCGCGAAGCACCTTTTTGAATTTCTCGAGCAACGCGTCGTATTCTAAATTTTCTATCATCTCATCTCTCCTTTTGTGACGTTTGTATCAGTATTTGTTGTAGTATTCGCATCCATAGTTATAAAAGCGTCGGTCTTGTTCGACTCGCTTGGTCGCACCATCATATCGTCGATATCGTTTTTAAGGCTTTTTACATCGATATTTGTTATCCATTTTCCAGTGGCTAGTAGCACAGGATAGACCTTGCTGCCCTGAAAATAAGGCTCTATGTTTTTGTTTAGGTATGTCCCGGCGACGACCGCGATCACGGCCGAAAATGTGAGGAAAATTTTACCGCTTCCGGCTAAAAATCCGCCGAATCTATCTAAAAATCCAAGTCCGCTAAGAGCGATGATCTTGGATAGGAATTTACCTATCAAAAGGCAAATTATCCAAAAGACTATCCAAAGCCCGATGAATCCGACAAACTGAAGCATCGAGGCGTTTTCAAATTTATAGATATTCGAGCTTATGAAATTTTCAGCTACATCAGAAAACCTGCTCGCCACTATGAGGCCGCCGATAAGACCGATGAGCCCAAAGACCTCTTTTATCAGTCCGTTTAAGATCCCTTTTATGCCCAGTATCAAAACCAAAGCGATGACGATTATGTCAAACCAAGTTACAAAATCCATATCAAGCACCTGCACCCATAGTATTTAAAAGCTCTTGCTGACTGGTCGAATAACGCAACGCATTTTCTTCGGTTATAAGGCCGCCTCTTATGGCCTTTATCAAAGACTGCGTCTGCGTGCACATGCCAGTTTGCTGCTGATTTAGCTGCATCTGAGAGTAGATCTGATGCACCTTGTTTTCGCGGATCAAATTTGCAACGGCCATGTTGTTGATCAAAATTTCATGTATCGCACACCTGCCGCCGTTGGTCTTTGGAAGCAGGCTTTGCGAGATGACCGCCGTTAGCGAGACGCTGAGCATGTTTCGCACCTGAAGCTGCTCGCTGCCGTCAAAGCTATCGACTATCCTGTTTATCGTTTGGATAGCGGAATTCGTATGCAAAGTTCCAAAAACGAGGTGTCCGGTCTCAGCCGCTGTTATCGCGATAGATATCGTCTCTTTATCTCTCATCTCGCCCACCAGGATGATATCGGGGTCTTCACGCAATGAAAATTTAAGCGCTCTAGCGTATGAGTGCGTATCAGTGCCGATATTTCTGTGTGAAAACAGCGCTTTTTTGTTGCTATGGACGAATTCCACCGGGTCTTCTATCGTTATGATATGCTTTCGATAGTTTAAATTTATCTCGTTTAGCATAGCTGCAAGGGTAGTCGATTTACCGCTACCGGTAGGTCCGGTGACTAAAATAAGCCCCTTTTCGCGCTTTATGATGTCTTTAAAAATCTGAGGAGATTTCAGCTCGTCAAGAGATGGAATTTCGATAGGTATGATACGAAATGCGGCCGCCAGATCGCCATTCATAGTGTAGTAGTAGTTACCGCGAAAGCGTCCGATACTTGGTAGCTCTATCGCAAAGTCAAGCTCTTTATTGTTTTCAAGCTCGCTTTTTTGAGCGTCCGTTATCAGTGCGTAGCACAAAGTCTCTATGTCCTTGCCGCTTAAAATTCCAAGCTCGAGAGGACGCAATGTGCCGTCGATCCTGATTTGAGGCTCGGATCTTGCGACAAGATGCAAGTCACTGGCTTTATTGAAAACAACGGTTTTTAGTAATGTTTGTATGTCTGTATTTGTCGGTCTTGGCGGTGCTTGGACTATGTTATTGTTCGTTTGTATCAGATCCATTTGTCACTCTATGATTTTAGGAACCGAGAAAAAGTGCCCTTCTTGGGAAGGAGCGTTTTTTAAGATAATATCTATCACGTCGCTCGCGATAGGACTATCCTCTCTTAATAAAGTCCCGCCCTTTATAGAGCTCACTACGGCCTCGCTACCCTTTAAATCAAGCTCGTTCAAAACATCTACAAAAGATACGATCTCGCTTAACTGTCTTTTGATCTCTTCGCGTTTGTCGTCATTTATCTTTAAAGAGGAGAGTTTTTCGAGCTTACTAAGAAGCGCATCGTCAATCTGCATAAAAAACCTTTTATGATCAATTTTGAGCCATTATATCATATTCAAGCTTTAATTTTGGGCTGCTTTAAATTTATTTATGCTACAATTTGCGAACTAAAATTTTAAGAAGGACTAGGCATTGGCTATCAAAGAGGACTTAAACGAGATCAAAAAAGAAATAGGCGCGCAAGAGCAGTTTTTAGAGAGCGTCATAAAGGGCGAGAGATTTTTTAACAAAAACAAAAAGCTTCTCATAGCTTTGCTTGTTATCGTCGTCGTCGCGCTCATAGCGCTATATGCGAACAAGATCATCGATAACCGCAAGGTTGTCGCGGCAAATGAGGCCTACTCAAAGCTGATAATGGACGCCAACGATACCAAAGCGGCTGAAATTTTAAAGCAAAACGAGCCGTCCGTTTACGCGCTTTACGAGCTTAAGGCCGCACTTGAAAAAGGCGACATCAAAGCCGCAAAAGAGCTTGCGAATTTACCTGTCGATCCGCTCGTAAAGCAAATAATCCTCTCTCAAACTACCGATCAAAGCACACAAATTTTAGCTTCATACGATGCGCTCTTGCAAGGGTTTGAATACCTGAAACAAAACAAAATAAGCGAAGCAAATGCTGAATTTGCAAAGATTCCGCTAGATTCGCAGCTCATGACTTTGGTTAAAAATCTACAACACTATCAGGGAAATAAATAATGAAAAAATTTACGCTTTTACTAACTTTGGGTTTAGCTCTTATTTTAGGCGGATGCGGCACGAAAAGGCAATATTTCGAGCCAGAAACCATAAGCGGCAAGATAAAATTGTCCCAAGATCTGCCATCTTATATCAAATCGGCAAATGCAAACGCCGCGACGCTGAATAACGGCAACATCATAACAAAAGACGGACTTGATACCAGCGTCAAACTGCCTCAAGACTTCAGCCTTTTAAACAAAAACGGCGAATTTTTGATCTCTGCTGACATATACGGCGATCTAAACGTTACCGACGGTAGCAATGCGACCGTCTATCAGGGCAAATTCCCGACTGCGATCGTCTCGGCGTCGATGGAGGGGAATTTACTGGCCGCCATCAGCGCTGCAAACCACATATATCTAATAGATATTGTGCAGGCAAAAACACTGATGGAGTATAAATCCTCTGAAATTTACGCGGTAGATTCGCGTGTAGTAGCACCTTATTTCATGAGCTCTCTCATCATTTATCCGTCGCTTGACGGTAAAATTTACATCGTGCAAAAGGACACGGGCAGAATTTTACGCGACGTCGTCGTAAGCTCGGAGAATTTTTTCAATAACATCATATTTTTAGACGTCATAGGCGACAGTATGATAGCCGCGACCGCTAAAAAACTCATCGTCATCAATCCGCAGCAAACGGTCTATTACGACGGCGAGATCAAAAACGTGCTCGTAAACAACGATGAAATTTACATCTTCAAAAAAGACGGCAATATCGTCAAGACCGACCTTGGACTAAAACAAAAAAACGAGGTCAATTTTAAATTCGCCATTTTCTCGGATGCGGCGGCACTTGGCGATCAGCTTTATATCGTGGAAAAAACGGGCTACATCATAAAAACCGATCTTGATCTTGGTAACGCTAAAATTTACGAACTAAACGACGAGATAGAGGACAAAAGCTTTATGGGTAAAGGGGCGTTTTACTACGACGACGAATTCGTAAAATTCGAATAATGAACCCAAAAATCTGGCCTCTTTTTGAAGCGAGGAAAATTTTACTAAAAGATCTAAAAAGCGTCGATCTTGGCGAATTTTGTAAAAGACGAACGCTGAGTGCCTGCTTGGGCGTCGATACAAAGGGCTTTTACGAGATAGTCTTTTTAAGAGAGGCAAAAAGCAGGCTACTTCTAAAAGAGGCCCGCGAGATCGATGAAATTTGCGCCAAAATAGAGCAAAAATTTCAAACCGCCATCAAAAAAAGAGTGCTGTTTTATAACTCTGAAATTTGCTCTAAATCGCTTGAAATGCTTAAACAAAACGGCTGGAGATGCTATGATTTTGTGTGACATCGGCAACACGAACGCGACGTTTTTAGATGAGGGCAAAATTTCGCGTATGAGCGTGGAGCAGTTTAGCGCATACGAGCCAAAAGAGCCGGTTTATTTCATCTGCGTGAACGATGAAATTTTAAAAAAGCTAAAAAAAAATAAACTTTTCGTCGACCTAGAGCCACATTTTGAGCTAGATACGATATATCAGGGGCTTGGAGTGGATAGAGTCGCCGGCTGCTACGCCATAAGCGACGGAGTCATCGTAGATGCCGGTAGCGCGATAACAGTCGATATAATGTCAAATTCCATACATCTTGGCGGATACATCCTGCCCGGGATCGCGAGCATGTTAAAAGCCTACGAGAGTATATCGCCAAGGCTGAAGCTACCCATAAATTCGCAAATCGATATCGACGCCCTGCCCCAAAAAACGGTCGATGCGATAAGCTACGGCATACTAAAGCCTATCGTCACGTTGTTAGAAAAGCTCGCCGGCAGTAAAAAGGTCTATTTCACTGGTGGGGACGGGGAATTTTTATCGAAATTTTTCAAAAATGCGATATGCGACAAGATGCTCGTATTTCGCGCTATGCAAAAGCTCATCAATCAAAAAAAGGAAATTTTAAAATGATAACCATAGCTCTACCAAAGGGCAGGATCGCTGAAGATACGCTTGCTATTTTTAGGAAAATTTTTGGCTCCGAGTTTTTATTCGAGGATCGCAAGCTGATCTTAGAGGAGGGAAATTTCCGCTTTTTGATGGTGCGAAACCAAGATATCCCTACTTACGTGACCGAGGGTGCGGCTGATGTCGGTGTGGTCGGACTTGACGTGCTTGAGGAGCATCACCCTGATGTGGTCCGCTTACTTGATCTACACATAGGTAAATGTCGCGTTTGCGTGGGTATAAAAAACGACGAGGAGCTTGACTACACGCAGCCAGAGCTCAAAATAGCCACCAAAATGCCAAATATCGCCAGAAACTACTTCGCGCAAAAGGCGACTGCTCTAAAGATCATCAAGCTTTACGGCTCGATAGAGCTAGCTCCATTAGTAGGGCTCAGCGACGCTATCGTCGATGTCGTGGAGACTGGCTCTACGATGAAGCAAAACGGCCTCAAGATAGCCGAGACCATAATGCAAAGCTCGGCGCATCTCATCGCCAACAAAAGTAGCTTCATCATCAAAAAAGATGAAATTTTAGAGCTTTATCACAAGATAAAAGAGCAAATTCCAAAGGCTCAATGACTCATCTTAGAGTGATCGTGTCCGCTCATGCCCTGCATATCGTGACCCGAATGATCCATGACGTGCGTTTTGTTTTCATCATGGTCTGGCATATCCATGCCACTACGATCCATGGTAGGCATTTGCATGTTCATTTCGTGGTCCATATGCATCATCTCGCCTTGGCTTGGCTTCCAGCCAGTTATCGTAGGATCTACCATACCAAATATCATCGCGACGTGACCGACCACCAAAAATGTTATAAGCAGGCAAAAATGCAGCTTCAGCTTCGCTCTGTCAGCTAAATTTTTACCTATCACGCCGATCTCTAAAAGCGCGATGCTAAGAAGCGGGAAAACACCGAGCAGATATGAAGTCACGGCGATGATATCGGCACTTCCGCGCCATTTTATGCCAGGATAGATATTTATCATAAAATAAATCACCAAAGCCGTGAAATAAAAGCCCAAAACTATACCGATCAGCCTATTTACCTTTCTCACCGCGCTATTTTTGTCGTCTATGTTATACATCGTGAAAAACTCGGTAGCCACCAGTAGCTCGGCCAGCCCCACGGGGATAACCATATAAAATATCAAATTCCACGGTTGATCGAGCGATAGAAGCTCCATGTAGTGCGTCATCATCATGTTAAAGCCTTTAGTTTGAAATCAAGGCGTAATTATAATTCTTTTAGATTAAATGAAACCGATATTTATACTAAATATTTTTGAAATTTATAGGTTTGTAAGCTACGAGTCACGCTATGCAAAATTTTCGATCAGCTCTTTAAATACAAGATAAAGCCGCTCGACCTCTTTTACGCCGGCTCTTTCATCGACTGCGTGTATTCGGTCGTTTATAACGCCAAATTCTACGACTTTCACGCCAAATTCGGCTAGATATCTCGCGTCGCTAGTGCCGCCTTTGGTGTTTAGCTGTGGTGCTACGCCGCTTATTTTTTGCACCGCTTTACTCATCGCACGCACGATTTTGCTGTCTTTGTCGGTCAAAAAAGGCTTCGAGCTTTGCTTTAGACTAAGCTCGAAATTTAACCCCTCAAGCACGCTTTGCAGATAGTTTTTCACGTCATCCGCACTCGTGATATCTGAATTTCGCACGTTAAACATTATGCCTAGCTCGCTTGGCGTGACATTACAGACCTCCATGCCGCCGCGAATATCCGTGATAACGATCTTGCTGGGGGAGAAAAACTCACTTCCCGCGTCCATGTCATGACCAGCGATCCTAGATAAAAGAGGAGCTATTTGATGCACGGGATTTACGCATTTTTCAGGATATGCGGCATGTCCTTGCACGCCTCGTATCAAAATTTTGCCGTTTATAGAGCCACGCCTGCCGACCTTTATCGTATCACCAAAAACTCCCGTACACGTAGGCTCGGCGACGACTGCAAACTGTGGCAGCTCGCCGCGCTCTTTTAAAATTTTGAGCGCCTCTAACGTCCCAAAGAGCGCATCGCCCTCTTCGTCGCTAGTCAAAATGAGAGTGAGCCTGCCGTTAAAATTTTTAGCATCACGGCAAGCGCAGACAAAGGCCGCTACGCCGCTTTTCATATCCTGTGCGCCACGCGCGTAGATGAAGCCATCTTTCATCAAGGGTGTAAACGGCTCGCTCTGCCAGCCCTCCCCCGGTGGCACGACATCGACATGCCCCGCAAAGGCAAGGTGCGCCCCATCGCCAAATCTTTTACTTAATATCAAATTTTTAACGCCGTTTTTTTCTATAAAACGAGCCTCGAAATCGCCGAGAAATTCCGCTATAAATTTCAAACATCCGTCATCATCAGGCGTGATGGAGCGAAATTTCAAAATTTCAGTAAAAAACGCTACGACATCCATCAAAACACCTTTTCACCGGGCGCACCCAGATAAAATCCCTGGAATTCATCTACGCCTATCTCTTTGCAGATATTTAAAATTTCCTTTGAGTGGACGTATTCGGCGATGGTTTTTATGCCAAGGTCTCTGGCAAATGCCACTATCGCGCGCGCGATGGCGTAGGAGTCTTTGTTTATATCGATGTCTTTGATTATGGAGCCGTCGATCTTGACGTAGTCTGGCTTTAGCTTGAGGATATATGAGAAATTCGAATACCCCGAGCCAAAATCATCTATCGCGATCTTTGCGCCCATATTTTTGACCTTGTCTATAAACATACTCACACGCTCAACGTTTTCGACATCCTCGTCCTCAACGATCTCAAAAACGACCCTGTCGGCGACCTTGTGCTTATTTAATAAATTTATGACAAGCGCGCTCACATCGCCGTCAGTCATATCTCGGCCGCTCAAATTTATCGATAAAACGAGATTTTCATTTTGACTTAACTGCTCGAAGCTCTTTTTGATAAGCAGTTTTTCAAGCTCGGCGTAGCGTTTTATGCGTTTTGAGATACCCAAAAACACATGCGGAGAGACGACCTCGCCCCTATCTAGGATGCGTATCAGGCACTCGTATTTTGCGATATTACCGTCTCTATCGAATATCGGCTGATAATAAGGCACGATGTTGCCGTTTATGGTCGCATTTTGTATGAGTTTGGAGCGTTCGATCTGATCTTCGTACTCCTCTTTTTGATTTAGCCCTTTAAAATAGCAAACATAGTCTTTATTCAGCGTTTTGGCTGATTTTAGAGCTATGGCGGCCTTTCTTAGCGTCTGCTCCTTATCAAGCGCAAAGCCTATAGTGCTATGTATCTCAATATCATCGACCACGGCGCTATTTTCATCGGTGACACTTATCATACGGCCTTTAAATTTACCAAGTAGCTCGTCAGCCAGGTCCTCATATCTATCGATGAAAAACTCCCCATCCTCGACAAGCGCGAACTGATCGGCCTCGACGCAGTAAGCTATCATGTTTTCGCTTTTTGCAAATTCGCTTAGTAGCTGCGCCATCTGCACTAAAATTTTATCGCATACGAATTTGCCGTAAAAATCGTTCATCTTGCCAAAATCATCGATATCTATCAAGACGACTTTAGGAGATTTGAAATTTTGTATGTCTCTTAACAAGGCAGCTTTGTTTAAAAGCCCTGTCATCGGATCGATATAAAGCTTATCGCCGAGCTCTTGTATCTTTTTGCGGCTGGCCTCTTTTACATGCAAATAATCATGCTTTAAATTTAGATACCTAAGCACGAACAAGATACACGTAAACAGCCCCGCAAGCGCTCCGGCAAAGCTCAGGATAAACGTAAGGAGTAAATTTTTGACCGCCCACTGCGAAAAATATTCATCGTCCGTGCCGCTTATTTTTTGATTTATCGTAGCTTTAAAGCCCACGATATACTGTCCGCTGGCTGTAAACATACAAACAAGGGCACTGTTTTCAGGCAGAATTTTAGCCGTGAAATAATCCTTTTGAAAATCATGATTGTAGATATTACCGCACTCTTTGTCCTCAAAGTCCGTGCCTATGCGGTTTTTTTGATCCGAGGAGGCAACGATGTCAAAGCCGTTCTTACCGTTATCTTTTAGCAGCACGACGTCTCCTACGGCGTTATTGTTTATGTAGTTTTGAAAGCTATCGATGTCATAATGGCTCACGTCTTCTAGGTAGTTTACGTATTGATGCACCATATAGTCGGTCTTTTTGCGGATAGTGTAGCTATCTTTCGAGACGGCGTTAGAGTATTTGTAATAAAACGCAAAAGAAATTTCAGCCAAGAAAAACGTCACCAAAAGCACCACTACAAACGTCACTGCGCGTATGATACTCAAGCGTTTTTGCTGCTTATCGTCATTTGACATGATCTAGCCCCCTCCATTGTATGCTGATGATTTTAGCATTTCTTAAGTAAAATTTATCTTTTATTCTTAAATTTAGCCTAAAACTGCACTATTTTCGCACCAAAGCCGCCTTGATTTGGTGGAGCGTCAAAGAAATTTTTAACGCTTGGATGCTCTTTTAAGAAATTTTTGACCGCGTAAGCTAGCTTGCCCGTGCCTATGCCGTGATAGACAGTGACCTCATCAAAGCCCATGACTAGGCTGTCGCTTATAAATTTATCAAGCCTTGCTATCGCTTCATCGGCTCTAAGCCCGTGCAGATCTAGCACTACGCTGGCGGTTTTTGGCTTTTGCACGCTTAAATTCACGCCGCCTTTTTTAGGAGCGATGAAATTCCCGCTCTTCTTTAAAAGCGCGATAGGCACGCGAAGCTTTATGCCCTCGGCCTCTATCGTCGCATCGTTTTTAGAGATATTTAGCACCACGCCTTTTATCTTTTCATATTTCACGTGATCGCCTATTTTCAGCTCCTCAGGCTTTGCGGGCTCTGGCTTAGCGATGGCCTGCTTTTTATCGTTGGCTAAATTTAGCGTGCGCTGCTTATCCTTCGTGTCTTTTAAATTTATGACCGATTTTGCCTGCTTTATCGCCTCGAAATACTCCCTCTCAAGCCGCGAGATGATAGCGGCGATCTTGGCCTCGTTTTGCTCTTTGATGTCCTTTTGCTCTTCTAGCATACGCTCAAGTCTCAGCTCCTTAGCCTGAGTGTCTTTTAGCTTTTCATCAAGTGCGGTCTGTAAATTCAGCGTCTTTGTGATGACCTCGTTTAAATTTTCCTTATCTTCGCCGTATATTCGCTTGGCCTGGGCGACTAAATTTAGCGGTATGCCGTAGCGAGCCGCCGTTTCAAAGGCATAAGACTTGCCGATCGTGCCCTTTAAAAACTCAAATTTCGGACGCTCCGCCACCTCATCATAAAGTGCAGCCACGAGCTCGACCTCCGGGTTTTTGGCAAGCAACATAGCAAGGCGCTTGTGGTGAGTCGTGATGATCATTTTTATATCTTGGGCGATCAGCTTTTCGATAATGACGCCATAAAGGCTCGCCGCCTCTTCAAAATCAGTCCCAAGCTCGATCTCGTCGATGCCGATGATGAGCGAGCGCTTATTAAAAAGCTTTGAAAAATGCAACATCCTGCCCGCAAACGTCGAGATATCGTCTTTGACATTCTGTGGATCTTCGATGATAGCGTCAAACTCTTTAAACGAGCCGATACTAGAATTTGCCGCGTTTATACGCATAGGCAGCAGGTATTTTGCAAGCAGCGCGGCCGAGATGATGGACTTTAGCAGCATCGACTTTCCACCTGCGTTCACGCCCGTGATCAAAAGCACTTTCTTGCTAAATTCCACGCTCACGCTTTTTGGATTCTTAAGCGCCGGATGAGCGAAATTCGAGAGGATTATTTTATTCGAGTCATTTGGCAGCACAAACTCAAAGTCGCGCGCACGGGCTAAATTCACGCGCGCTTGATAGGCGTCAAAGGTATCGAATGTGCCGTTTATAAATTTCAAAAACGCTAGCGCCTTATTCATCTGCGAGCTTAGCCTCTTGCAGTGCTCATATATTATCTCCTCGCGCCTATCGAGCAGCTCGCTTTGCTCTCTTTTGAGTCGCTCAATGTTTGCGGGCGCGACGTAAAAATATCCGCCCGAGCTTCGCGCGATGACAGTGCCTTTTAGCGCGTGGTTAAAGCCACCTCGAACGAGCAGAGCCTCCTGCGCGCTGATATAATGCACCTGCGTATCTACGAGATAAGGCGCGATGTGTTTTGAGTAAACGAGCCTTTTTAGTTCGGCGTCTATTTGGGATTTTTTAGCTTCAAAGGCCTGCCTTATCGAGCTAAGGCGCTCATCGACACTATCTTTGAAATTCCCGTCTTTATCAAAGCTGCTCGCCATCTGCTCCATCGCAGGCGGAGTCTCGATCCTAGCTATCCACTCGCCAAGACGCCCCTCAAATTTCAGCCCTCTAAGATAGAAAAAATAGCGTATGATCTTTGAAAATTCGTAAATTTCGCTGATGTGAAGCACGGCTTGCTTGCTAAGACGCATAAGAGCGTCGTCTAAATTTTGCGCGCTTTGGGGTGCATCGAACTGATACTTTGCGAGCTCGGTTATATTTTCAAAATGTATCTTGCTATCACCTTGCATGAACAAGGGCTTCTCGCGCGCTAAAAGGGTGCTAAAATGCTGCAGATACTCGCCTAGATCAAGGTGCGAAAATATCTCTTCTATCTCTTGCATAGCCTACTCGCAAGAGCTTATCGGCACTATGACGCCTGAAAATTCCTGTGCGTCACGCTTTGCGACAAAGCAAGCGGTGCCGAATTCGTAGTTGAATTTATCGCTAGTTACGTTGTATTCGCCGCATTTCAAGCTCTTACCTTGCTTAAATTCAAGTAAAAGCTGCGAAATTTTGCTCTCGTTCTTGTCGATGTGCGTCTCGTAAAGATACGCAAAAGCTAGCCCACAGAGCAAAACGATAGTCACCGCAGCCTTTATCTTTTTACTGATCTTTTCGTCCTTTATCGCCCAAATGGCGCTCAAAAATATAAAAACCCCGAGCAAAAATACGATATTTCTTACCATTTTCCGCCTTTATACTCAGCTATCATCTCTTTATAAAGCTCAGGCCGAGCGCTTATTTTGGCTAAAATTTTATCCCTCACGGCCGCTATATCTTGATGTTCTATGAGCATCTTTACCGCCATGTATGGCGCATTTGGCAAGAGCGCTTCGATCTCGGCAGCGTTTAGCTTTTGCGACCTTGCCAGCGCTATCATGATGTCTTTTTTGCCTAAATTTACAAGCGATGAAATTTCGCTCTCGCTCAAGCTCTCGTTTTTGATGACGGCTAAAATTTTATTTTCATTTTCAGGGCTAAAATCCGCTAAGATCTTGGCTCGATCTTGTATCGCTGGATCTTGCTCGTAAGCGCCGTCCAAATCCTCGTCACTTCGTTCTAAAATTTCATCCGCCTCAAGGCTTTCGATCATCTGGCTGCCTTCTTGGAAATTTTCCTCCACGGCCTCCACGAGATCGCCGCTCATCTCGTCGAATTTATTCCCAAAAACATCCTCGCTCACTAATAACCTCCACGTAGCTGCACGCTAATATCGCCGGCGCCAAAGCCGACCACGATGCCGTCACTCAAGCGGTTTTTCACGCCAAATTCGTCGGTGAATTCTATCGCTTCGCCCACGCGCTCGACCTTATCGGTAAAGATCGGGCTGTACTCGCTAAATGCGCCCTTCATATCGACCTCTATCGGCTTCTCGCCGGCCGCATAAACAGGCAGTATCACCAGCTCGTCCACTCCCTTAAAGCACTCTTTAAAGCCCTCTAAATTCGTGCTCAAGCGAGTGTAGCGGTGAGGTTGAAAGATAGCCGTCACGTTTGAGACGCCAAGTAGCTTTGCGTATTCAAAGACTGAATTTAGCGTCGCTCTTATCTCGGTAGGATGGTGCGCGTAGTCATCTATCAAAATGAAATTTTTATCCGCGCTTAGGATGTCAAAGCGCTTTTTTATCCCTTTGAAATTTAGTAAATTCTCTCTGATGTCTTTTAACGGCGTCTCGTGAAGTGCCGCCAGGATCGCGAGCGAGGCATCGATAGCGATGTGCTGTCCCATGCCAAAGACCTCGAATTTGCCTAAATTTTTGAGGTTGAAGCTAGTGTATGGCTGATAATCGCGCACAACCATCGCAAGCTCGGTGATATCGCTGCTTGGAAAAAGTCGTATCGCATCAAGCTTCAAAGTGCTCAAAAACTCGTCCTCGGCGTTTATAACGCGCACTTTGGCTCGCTCTAAAAAGCCCTTGTAAGCTGCGTAAAATTTAGCCAGGTCATAGTCATAATGCTCCATGTGCTCGGGCTCGGCGTTTGTCACGACGGCTAGATAAGGGTTTGAGTTTAAAAAGCTAGAGTCGCTCTCATCGGCCTCAAATACGACATTATCGCTTTGTGCGTAGCGCATATTAGAGCCAAACTGCTTTGAGATGGCGCCGATTATCACCGAGCCTTCGATGAGACTGCTTAACATCGCGCTCGTGGTGCTCTTGCCATGTGCTCCGGCTACGGCAAATACGCGCTTGTCTTCAAGCACGTAAGGCAAAATTTCCTTTCTTGAAAAGCATTTTATGCCCTTTTTTCTGGCCTCTACGAGCTCGACGTTATCGTCCTTGATCGCGGCCGAATAAACGACGAAATCTTGATCTTTTATGGCTTCTTTGCAGTGAGGCGTGATGACGTCCATGCCCTGCTCTTTTAGCTCCTGTGTGATTTTGCTCTCTTTGATGTCGCTGCCGCTTATCTTGTGGCCTTTTTCAAACAAAAACCTCGCGATCGCAGAGATGCCGATACCGCCGATACCGATAAAATGCACTTTTTTCATATCCACTCCCAAATTTACTTGGATTTTTGACTCTTTTTCGCCCGTTTGTCGCTAGTCAGCTCAAAGCTAGTATCGATTAGATCAAAGACCTGCTTCTTGTCGATATCGCTACTTAAATTTACGCTTATCCAGTGCTTTTTGTTCATATGATAGGCTTGCAATATCCGCTCGTCATCTCTTAAAAGCATCGCTAGATCGGGACTACATTTCACATTTAAAATTTCAAGCTCACCGCTTGCATCAAAGCCCAGCTTTTTAGCCTCCACGTTCATAAGTAGCGCAAACCACTTTAAATTTTTAGTGTGGCGAAATACGGCAAATTCAGGATATTTGTCAAACACTCTTTGAGCCTTAACGCCAAATTTATCGCTGATGTAGCTAGAAATTTCCTCTTTTTTCATCTTTTCTTCCTTTTGAAACAATAATCCAGATGATCGTCCACTACGCCAACAGCCTGTAAAAACGCATAAACACTGGTGCTACCAAGGAATTTAAACCCGCGCTTTTTCATATCCTTCGCCACCTTGTCAGATAGCGGCGTCGTGGCCGGGACTTGCTTTATATCGCTCCAAGAATTCACGATCCTTTTACCGTTCGTAAAGCTCCAGATGTAGGCGTGAAAGCTGCCAAATTCTTCCTGCACCGCCAAAAACGCCCTCGCATTATGCCTAAGCGAGCAAAGCTTCAAGCGGTTTCTTATGAGCCGTTCGTCGGCTAAAAAGCGATTTATTTCAGCATCACCGTAATCCTTGATGACATTTGCATCAAATCCGTCAAAAGCCGCTCTCATCGCCTCGCGCTTTTTTAGCACCACATGCCAGCTGATGCCGGCCTGCATGCTCTCAAGCACGATATGCTCAAACAGCGCTCTGTCATCTTTTACTACTTCGCCCCACTCGTTATCGTGATAGGCTCTGTAAAGATCGTCTTTCTCGCACCACTCGCAACGCATTTTCATAAATTTTCGCCGATCCTAGCGGCTATTTTTCTAAATTCCCAAAGCGAGTTCGCCGCGCTTATACGCTTTTTGTCGATGTCTACGATCATCATCTCCTCGTTTTTACCAAGTCTTGTCTTGACCTCGCCAAAGGGATCGATCAGCATCGAATCGCCGTAAAAGTCCCACTGCTCGTCATTTGAGTGATGCTTGCCGACACGGTTCACGCGCAGGACATAGACATTGTTCGTAAAGGCTCTAGTCTTTAAAAGCTCCTCCCAGCGTGCCTGGCTAAAAAATGTGCATGCAGACGGCACCAGCACGACGTCCACCTTTTTAGACATCATATACTCCCAGCACGCGTCAAAATGCGCCTCAAAGCCAAACATCACGCCGACTCTAATCTTTTCGTGCATGAAAACGGGTAAATTTAGCGAGCCGCCGGCGTCGTTGGCGAAAAATTTCGCCTCGTTCCAGTGCGCGTAAGGCATCAATATCTGCTGATCGTAAATTTTAGTCTGATTGGGGCTAAATTTTGCCAAGCTTTTAAAAAGCTCGCCACCGCGCAAATTTACGATCGGTGCTACGATAGTGAGGTCGTATTTTTTGGCTAAATTTGACAAAGAGGCCTTTTTGCGCTCGCTTTGCTCTTTTATGAGGCTCTTTGGCATCGTAAGAAGCTCTTTAAAGAAGCTATTTAGCACGTATTCGCCAAGCACCATGAGCTTTGCACCCTCGTCAGCGCAAATTTTAAGATAATAATCGATCCTCGCATCGCTAAGCGGCAAGGTCGGCAGCTGGAGCGCGCAAATTTTACTCATCGCCCGCCTCCTCTATGCTAAGCTCGGCCTTTTCCAGGATCGCTCTAGCCTCCTTTAAAAGCTCTCTGCCCTCTTTGAAAAGCTTTAGGCTTTGCTCTAAATTTAGCTCCTCTTTGCCAAGATCCTCTAAAATTTTATCCGCCATTTTCAGCTTGTCTTCAAAATTTTGTGCGTTGTCTTCTTGCATTTTCACTCCTTTATCTCGCGCTCGATCGCCCTTTTGACATACATTTCAAATTTTTCTATCTCGACTAAAAACGCGTCGTGCCCGTAATCGCTGTCGATCTCGATGTATTCGACCTGTTCTTTGCGCCCCATATCGCAAAACGTATCGTAAATTTCACGCATGCAGCTTGGCGGAAAGAGCAGATCGCCTTTGAAGCTTATTAGGCTTAGTCTGGCTTTGATCGGTGCGAGCGCGTCTTTTAGGCTGTCATAATGCCTCGTGCAGTCAAAGATATTCATCATTTTTACGATATATAAGTAGCTTAGCGGATCGAAGCGCTTTGGGAAGTTGTATCCGTTATACTCCATATATCTATCCACCTCAAAACGCCCTAAAAGCTCGTAAAGTCCGTCTGTCTGGACGAAATTTCGCCCGAATTTCATGTCCATGCTCTTTGGACTCAAAAAGCTGATATGCCCAACCATGCGCCCGTAGGCCAGGCCGTTTAGCCCATTTTGTTTTATCTCGTTTTCGTCGTATTGCCCGTTTTTAAACTGCGGATCTTTCAAGATCGCCTCGATGCCTATTTTATTAAACGCTATCGCCCAGGCCTGCGTTTGATAGGTGCTAGCAAGCATTATCACACGCTCGGCGAACTCGGCGAATTCTATCGCGAAGCAAAGTGCTTGCATGCCACCCAGACTGCCTCCGATGAGCACTCTAGCTTTGTTTATGCCAAGCTGCTTAAACAACCTCATTTGCGCCTTTACGACGTCGCTTATCGTAAGCACGGGAAATTTCAAGCGATACTGCTTGCCGCTACTTTTATCAATGCTAAGTGGCGAAGTAGAGCCGTAGCATGAGCCTAAAATGCTTACGCAGATGACGAAGTATTTGTCGGTATCTATGCCTTTACCGCTACCGATGAGCCCGTCCCACCAGCCGGCTTTGCTATCATTTTGATATATCCCGGCTGCATGATGCGAGCCGGTAAGTGCGTGACAGACCACGATGACGTTGTCTTTTTTGGCATTTAGCGTGCCGTAGGTCTCGTAAACGAGCTCGTATTCTAGGAGGATACGACCGCTCTCGAGATAGAGCGGTTCGTCAAATTTACATTTTTGGGTCTTTATATTCAGCACTAATTGACTTTATAATTTGGCGCCTCGTGCGTGATGACTACGTCATGGACATGGCTCTCTTTTAGTCCGGCGCTTGTTATCTCTACGAATTCAGCCCTTTCTTGAAGCGCTTTTATATCTTTTGCTCCGACATATCCCATCGCGCTTCTAAGGCCGCCCGTTAGCTGATGTATGACATCTTTTATACTGCCTACATAAGGCACTCGTCCTTCGATACCTTCAGGCACCAGCTTGTCTTGTGCCGTGCCCTCCTGAAAATAGCGATCCGAGCTACCGCGCGTCATCGCACCGATAGAGCCCATGCCGCGATACACCTTATACTGGCGTCCTTGAAAGGTGATGACCTCGCCCGGGCTTTCTTCGCAGCCAGCTAGCAAGCTTCCCGCCATCACGCAGCTAGCGCCCGCAGCTAGAGCCTTAGCGATATCGCCCGAGTATTTTAGTCCGCCGTCAGCAGTCACCGGGATGCCAAATTTGGCCGCTTCGCTCGAGCAGTCATCGATCGCCGAGATCTGAGGCACACCCACGCCCGCTACGATACGAGTGGTGCAGATAGAGCCCGGTCCTATGCCTACCTTTATGCCGTCGGCTCCGGCGTCAGCCAGGTCTTTTACGGCAGCCGGATTTGCGATGTTCCCCACCACGACATCGACGTTGAATTTTGATTTTATCTCTTTTAGGGTGTCGATTATGCCCTTTGAATGTCCGTGTGCAGAGTCCATGACTATGACGTCCGCACCCGCTTCTACGAGCGCTTTGACGCGGTCAAGCTGACCTACGCCCACGGCCGCAGCCACGCGTAGCCTGCCGTAGCTGTCTTTGTTCGCGTTTGGATACTCTTTACGTTTTTTTAGATCTTTTATAGTGATGAGTCCGTCAAGCTTGCCGTTCTCATCGACGATCGGCAGCTTTTCGACGCGATTTTGACTAAAAATTTTCTCCGCATCGTCAAGTGTGCAGCCTTTTGGCGCGGTGATCAGCGGAGCTTTCGTCATACGATCTTTTACAAGCACGCTCTTATCGGTTTCAAAGCGTAGATCGCGGTTTGTCAAAATCCCTATGAGCTTGTGCTCCTCATCGACTACCGGAACGCCTGAAATATGCAGGTCTGACATCAGGCTCAAGGCCTCGCCGACGCTGGCTTCCGGCTTGATAAAGATAGGGTCTATTATGACGCCGCTTTCGCTCTTTTTCACGCGCCTGACCTCTTTTGCCTGCGCCTCGATGTCCATATTTTTGTGGATGACGCCGATACCACCAAGACGCGCCATCATGATAGCGGCCCTATGCTCGGTGACGGTGTCCATCGCTGCCGAGACGATCGGGATATTCAGCTCTACGTTCTTGCTAAATTTCGTCTTTATATCGACTTGCTTTGGCAAAATTTCGGAGTATTGAGGCATAAGCAACACGTCTTCAAAAGTAAGAGCTCTTTTAACTATCTTCATCTTCATCCTTTTATTAAATTTTCCAAGCTTTTAGCACCGTCGATCAATGTCTGCTCGTCCCACGCCTTAGCGATTAGCTGTGCGCTGATGTTTAAATTTTGCCCGTCTTTTGCGATCGGCACCGAGATAGCAGGAAGCCCTGCTAAATTTACGCTGATCGTGTAAATATCGCTAAGATATGCCTGAAGCGGATCGCTCATCGAGCCAAATTTCGGTGCGGTAGTCGGGCTGACCGGCATAAAGATAAGGTCGGCTTCGTCTAAAATCTTCTCATACTGCGCCTTTATGTGCGCTCTGGCCTTTTGAGCTTTGATGTAGTAAGCATCGTAATACCCGCTACTAAGCACGAAAGTACCAAGTAAAATTCGCCTCTTGACCTCTTCGCCAAAGCCCTCGGAGCGAGAATTCACATATAGCTCTTTTAAATTTTTAGCCTCCGCTCTGCGTCCGTATCTGACACCGTCGTAGCGACTTAGATTTGCGCTGGCTTCGGCCGTAGCGATGATGTAATACGCTGCAACGTCGTATTTTGAGTCCTCTAAATTTTTATAAACGATCTTGTGTCCGAAATTTTTAAGCTTCTCAATGGCTGAATTTAGGGCCTTTTTCATATCCTCGCTTGCGTTATTCACGTAGTTTTCGATGACGCAGATGTTTAGTTTGCGTTCGCCGTTTATCTTGTCGGCAACGCTACTAAAGGCCACGTCCGCACTAGTACTGTCCTT
The DNA here is from genome assembly GCF_000287855.1 of Campylobacter sp. FOBRC14. NCBI lineage: Bacteria > Pseudomonadati > Campylobacterota > Epsilonproteobacteria > Campylobacterales > Campylobacteraceae > Campylobacter > Campylobacter sp. FOBRC14. The sequence goes on from NZ_ALJJ01000009.1 coordinate 345,137, forward strand.
TTCGTCGTGGCCGGCGATGATGTCGTAAAGGATCGCGGCGTCTTCGACGTTTTGAGCGATAGGTCCGATCTGATCGAGACTGCTTGAATACGCCGCCAGCCCGTATCTACTGACGCGTCCGTATGTCGGCTTAAACCCTATGCAGCCGCAAAATGCCGCCGGCTGACGTATCGAGCCACCTGTATCGCTGCCAAGCGCAGCTATGGCGATGCCACCGGCCACCGCAGCCGCCGAGCCGCCCGAGCTGCCACCGGGCACGTGCGCGTGGTTTAGAGGATTTAGCGTATGACCATAAAATGAGCTCTCAGTCGTGCTCCCCATCGCGAATTCGTCCATATTCGTGCGGCCAAAGGCGGCTAAATTTCGTGCTAAAAGCTTTTCTATCGCGGTCGCGTTATAAGGGGCTATGTAGCCTTGTAAAATTTTAGATCCGCTAGTCACGCTCCATCCTTTGACCTGGATGTTGTCCTTTATCGCGATAGGCACGCCCTCGCCTAGCTTTGAGAGCGGCAGACCCGCTAGCTGCTCGACATACGCGCCAAGCTCGCGCTCTTTGATGATTTTTTCTTCCAGCTGGACTCTTAAATCTTTTATCTCTTCGCTTGAAAGCTTCAACGCCTCTTTTAGAGTTATCACTATACTTATCCTTTGAATTTATTTACGAGAACCACGCCCACGAATGTGAGCGCCAATATAAATGCTATGGTCAAAACGATCGCGCTAAATGGCGCAGGCTCAGCAAACACTATTTAGCACCTCGCTACATCTCTCGCAGGTAGAGCCGTCGATTATGGCGTTAAATTTCCAGCATCTTGGGCATTTGCTAGCGTCACTCAAAACGATCTTGAATTTCTCGCCGTCTATCTCGAACTCGCCTAGCCCCTCGTTACCACTGTATCTATGAACGTCGCTGACCATGTATATATCAGCCCTCTCTACGCTGTCGTAGCTTAAAATTTTACCGGATGTAGTCTCAAGGACCAGCTCGAGCGTCGATTTTATCTTTTTGTCCTTTTTAAGGGCGTCGATGAGCTCAAAAAACTTCTCGCGGCTGGCAAAAAGTAGCTCGTCTTCGACGTTAAAGTCAAAATTTATCGGCTCATAGACAAGATCGAACGCGTCTTTTGCGTCGCCTTTTATGATCGCAGGAGCGTAGTCCATCACCTCATCGACCGTGTATGTGAGCGTCGGAGCGATCAACGGCAAGAGGCTTTTTGTGATGATCGCCATCGCACTTTGCGCAGACCTGCGTCTAGGAGCGTCTTTTGCGTCGCAGTAGAGCCTGTCTTTGCAGATATCAAGGTAAATTCCGCTTAGATCGGCCGAGAGGAAATTTAAAAGCAGGTTAAAGCCTTTTGAAAAGTCATAAGCTCTAAAACACTTGCTAGCCTCGTCAAATACGCGCTTTGCACGGCCCAGTATCCACTGATCTAAAAAGCCAAAATCGGTGCTGATCGTCTCAAGATCGTTTACGTTTGCGAGTAAAAATCTTATCGTATTCCTGATCTTTCGGTATTGCTCGCTTACTTGTTTGAGGATATTTTCGCTGATCTTTAGATCGCTTGAATAATCGCTCAGTCCGACCCAAAGACGCAAAATTTCGACGCCATAGCTCTTAGCCACATCTTGAGGAGCTACGACGTTTCCTTTGCTCTTACTCATCTTTTGTCCGTTCTCATCGACTGTAAAGCCGTGAGTGAGGATGTTTTTATATGGCGCGTGAGAATTTATCGCGGTGCTCACCAAAAGCGAGCTTTGAAACCAGCCCCTGTGCTGATCCGAGCCCTCCAAATACATATCGGCCGGGTAGCTTCCCGCATCATAGTTTTTGCTATTTAGCACGGCATGCCAGGTCGAGCCCGAGTCAAACCAAACGTCCAGGATATCCATGACTTTTTCTAAATTTTTAGCTTCAAAGCCAGAATCTGGTGCCAGCAGCTCCTCTACGCTCATATCCCACCAGGCATCAGCTCCTTTTTGCTCGAAAATTTTAGCTATATGCTCCAAAATTTTAGGCTCGAATATCGGCTCTTTGGTGTCCTTACGCCTGAAAAAGGCTATCGGCACGCCCCAGTCGCGCTGGCGAGATATACACCAGTCCGGGCGATTTTCTATCATCGAGCCTATACGTTTTATACCAACAGACGGGTAAAATTTCACGTTTTCAAGCTCGCCGCGGGCTACTTCGCGAAGCGTTTTGCCACCAAGTTTAGGCTCGTCCATAGCTATGAACCACTGCTTCGTCGCGCGGTAGATGACCGGCTTATGCGTCCTCCAGCAAAACGGATACGAGTGCGTGAATTTCGAGACATGGAGCAAATTTTCGCCCAAAAGCTTGATTATCTTCTCGTTAGCCTTGAAAATATGCATACCCACAAAGCTATCTACGACATCGGCCCTTAAAAGCGAGTGCGCCCTTAGCGTTTCGTCATAAAGCCCGCCGTCATCGACTGGCATCAATATCTCTTTAAAGCCGTATCTTAGGCAAATGTAATAGTCATCCTCGCCGTGCCCAGGAGCCGTGTGCACCAGTCCCGTTCCGCCGTCCATCAGCACGTGATCGCCTAGTAAAAATCGGGATTTTCTATCGTTTAGAGGATTGATCGCGTGAGTGTTTTCAAGCTCGTTTGAAACGAACTCTTTTAAAATTTCGCCCTTTGTGAGGCCTAAATTCACGAGGCTCTCTAGCAATGGCTTTGCAAAGATCAAATTTTCGCTTGTCAAAACGTAAATTTCATCCGGCTTTAGGCTGATGGCTTGGTTTGCCGGCAAGGTCCAAGGCGTCGTGGTCCAGATGACGGCTTTGGCCTGTTTGACGCCAAGCTTTGCCAGTGCATCGCTATCAAGCTCAAACGCCACATAGATCGAATAATCCTCCTTATTCTCGTATTCGACCTCGGCCTCGGCAAGAGCTGATTTAGCAGCCCAGCTCCAATACACCGGCTTGCTGCGCTCGATCAAAAGACCCTTTTTAGCGATCTCGCAAAGCGAGCGGTAGATGTCGGCCTCAAACTCGAATTTCATCGTCATATAGGGATTTTCAAAGTCGCCGATGATGCCAAGAGCCTTAAACTCCTCGCGCTGAATGTCGATGAATTCGCGTGCATGAGCCCTACAAAGCTCCCTTATCTGCGTCTTTGAAAGCTCTTTTTTCTTATCGCCCAGTTTGACCTCGACTTGTTGCTCGATAGGCAGTCCGTGACAGTCCCAGCCCGGCACATAGCGGACGTTCTCGCCGAAAAAATAATGCGTTTTTGTGATGATATCTTTTAAAATTTTATTTAGTGCATGGCCTATATGCAGGTGTCCGTTCGCATATGGCGGTCCGTCGTGGATAGCAAAATTTTTAGCCGCTCCGGCTCGTTTGCTTTTCATTTTTTCATAAATTTTACGTTCTTCGTACCATGATTTCAGTCTTATCGGCTCGTTTTTGGGTAGGTCGCCCCTCATAGGAAAATCTGTCGCGGGGAGTAAAAGTGTATCTTTGTAGTCCATCTTTAACCTTATGATTAAAATTTGCCAATTTTAGCCTAGCAAGGGTTAAATCACACTGAAAAATAGTATAATTAAGCCAAAAAAGGAGCATGTGATGAAAGAGGCGATACTGATAATCGGCGATGATCTACGCATAAACAAAGAACTTTTAAATTATATTTTTGACAGCTACGAGGAGCATTTTGGTGAGCTAGCAGTTGTGAATTTCGCATCAAGAAGCAGCAAAGATCTGCCCTTCATCATCGAAAATTTATCGAAAGAATTTGAAATTTTAAGCATATTTGGCTCTGACGAATCCTTCGCCACCGCGGCTAAAATTTTAGCCACTTTGAGCGAAGATACGCTTGAGCTCAAGGTAGCCGACACGCTCGTGCCAAAAAGCGCACTAAACTACAAAAACAACAGCTTTTTGATAAAGCTAAACAACGCTCGCGTAAATTTGATAAAGGCCGATCCTTGCGAGAGATTGGGCGAATTTTTGATAGAAAGCGAGCAAAATTTCAGCTACTTCAACCTCTTTGACATAGACGCGCAAAGTGCGAAAATTTTACTTGAGCCGCTCGCTAAGACATACGAGATAAAGATCAATCTAAGCGAGCTGATCTCGAGCATCGTGCTGATCCGCGCGCAAGCCAATAAATTTGGCCAGCTAGAGGGCTTTTTACAAGGTGTGAAAACGCTGTTCTCTCAAAAAATGATAGCGCAAAAAGACATTATAAGCTTCATAGCTGGCAAGCTTATGAGCAAAGGGCTTAAAATTTCATTTGCCGAGTCTTGCACGGCGGGGCTAGCAGCTGCGAAATTCGCTAGATATAGCGGGATATCGGCTGCATTTGACGGCTCGCTGGTGACTTACGCCAACGAGATAAAGCATGAATGGCTGGGCGTCAGCGATGAAATTTTACAAAGCTATGGCGCAGTCAGCGAACAATGCGTGCGCTCGATGCTTAGCGGCGCTTTAAGCTCCTCGAACGCCGACTTCTCACTAGCTATAAGTGGTATCGCAGGGCCTGAGGGTGGTAGTGCACAAAAGCCTGTGGGAACGGTCTTTGTAGGTGCTATGAGCAAAGATAAGGGCGTGGTTATAGAGCGGCTACTTTTAAAAGGAGATCGCAACTATATAAGGTCTCAAAGCGTTTTAAGCGCATTTGCATGCTTGCTTAGACTAAAGAGCGAGCTGTTTTTCGCATAGTCCCGTGCACGCTCAAGACGCTGGCGATGAGTGCGTAGATAGCGACATTTAGGCTCACGGCGAGTCCAAAAACGCTAATAGCGTTTGTCGTGCTGAAAAACAGCATAAAAAATGAGATAAAGCTCGTGATAGCGGCCATAAAGATGCCAAAGATACGCTCTTTCGCATTTAGCTCGTCGTTTAGTGCAAATATCATATAATCAATCCCCACAGCGCTAGCTAGTATGAGCCCAAAAACCGCGAAAATATTGACATGGATACCAAAAAGAACGAACAAAGACAGTGTCATCATCACGCCAAGGCTAACAAGACTCATGATAAGCGCTGAAATTTTAAAGCTGAAAAACAGCCACAAAAAGATGAAAGCTATGCCAAAAGCCACGATCTTTAGGGCTGCGGCTATCTTTTTGGAGTCGGATAGGTTTTTATTTAAAGCGCTAGTAAAATCAGCGCCAAAAGCATCGTTTGTAGCCAAAATTTCATCGCTTTTAGCGTTTTTTACGAAGCCATCGACATACACCAAGCTGGTATTTTCATCAAGCAAAAATCGTCCGAATTCGCTCATCGCTTTTAAATTTAAAATTTTACTAGCTTTAAGCGTCTTTGCCTGTGAAATTTTCTCAAATTCCGCATTTAGATTGTCCTTGTCAAAGCCAAGATCGGTGTAAATTTTAATTATCTTTGGGTTCGTTTGAGCTCTTTTAAACGCCTCTTTTAGATTTTCTTGCTCGCGTTTGCTTAAAAATATCTTTGAAAGCGACGAATAGCCCGTGATCAAATTTGCCCTCTCAAGCTCGCTAATGAGCCTCTTTTCGCCCTCTATGATGTCGCTACTATTTTTGACGACTATCATCGTTTTAGCGATGCTAGCGCCCGTTGATTTTGAGATTTCATAGGTATCTTGTAGTAAAAATTTAGGCGAGCTGGAGTAGTCTTTTATGTTCTCATCCGTAGTCAAGTCTGATAAATTTAGCAGCAAAAAGCCAAGTAGCAAGGCAAATGAGACCGCGATAAATTTCACTCCGACCCTAGCCGAAATTTTTAAGCACAGTCTATAAAATAGGTGCAAAAAGCTTTGAAATTTAGCGCTTTGAGTAAAAATTTCACCCTCAAAGATAAGCGGCATGCAAAAATACGTGAATAAAAACGCTCCAAATAGCGTAAATAGCGAGAAAATCGCGATTTGCTTAAGCATCTCAAGCGGAGCGAACGCAAAGACCGCGTATCCGCTCGTGGTGATGAAAAACCCGAGTAAAAATATCTTTCGCATCGATCTTATGCTAGAAGCCTCTATGCTCACGTTTTGGTTTTTACCCAGCCAGTGCAATACGTAATCAAACATGAGTCCCACTAGGCTCGTGCTTATGACGACGACTGTCATATGCAGCCTTTCAAAAACGGCCAGCGACGCTGCAAATCCGCACACAAAGCCAAAAGCTGCGATCAAAACGATATAAAAAATGTTTAAATTCCTAAAAGCCATCAGTAAAAGCAAGATCGTCAGCGCAAGCGAGATCGAGCTCATATAAACGCTCTCTTTATCGCCTTGCACCTGTCCAAAAGCCGCATACAAAGCTCCCGAGCTGACTAAAATTTTGACGCTGCCGCTTTTTAGGGCGTTTAGCTCATCATAAAATTTGATGAGCTGCTTTGGCTCATAGCCGCTTTTTAGCCGTCCTTTGGCGACATAAAACGTCTCGTTCGCGTCCTTTACCTCAAACATTAGATCTGATAAATTTAGCCCGATCTTGCCTTGCTTTAAATTTAGATTGCTCGAAAATGCGAAAAAATCATCGCCGGGCTTTAGCGGCCTAAATGTAAACTGATCAAAAAAGCTACGCGCGTTTTTTTGAAAAAATTCATCCTTTCCTTCAAGTATGCCCTCGTAAATTTTCCTATCCAAAAGGGCGATCTTTAGGCGTTTTAGCTCATCTTGATACTCCTTTACATCAGTCTCGAAGCTAACGAAAAATTTCTCAAAAAGCCCGCTTTTATCAGCGATATCCTTGATCTTGTAGGCTGTCTCTTTAGAATTCACGAGCACTACGAATTCTTTAGCAAGCTCGTCTTGAGCGGATTTTAAGATATAGCGCTCGTTTTGGTTTTTTTCAAAGTTAAAAAGCGAAAATATATCGGTCTCAAGGTTTTTTGCGTGAGCGACGATGTAAAAAACGCCAAACGCAAATGCAAGTGCAAATGCCGTAAAGACCGCTATCTTTTTCATTTGATCTCAAACTCGTTTATGGTCTTATCCCCGCTCACCTCGTAAAGCTCGATCTTTCTTACGAATTTATCGCCAAATATCGAAATCTGCGTGAAAATTTGCTTGAGTAAAAGATTTTTAGGCTCCAGGGCGATCCTCCAGCCCTTTTTTATATCGCCTTCAAATTTGATGTCAAATTCTTTTTCTAGCTCGTTCGTATCAAGCTTTACCATCGATAAAAAAAGCCCCTCGTCGAAATTTTGACTGGTTTTGACTAAATCTTTGCCGTTTTTTTGAAAGATGCCCTCTTTGTTTATCACGACGTGAGAGACGATGGGCCTACTCGTATCCCAAAGCAGCTCGTCGTCCTTTAGGGCAAAGCTTCCGTAGCTTTTAAAGGGCTTATCAAATCCGCTTAAAATTTTAGTCTGGGTGAAATTTCCTTTTACGTTTTGCGTCTTGATGCTCGCTCTAAGCTCCTCAAGATCGCCGGCTAGCAGGCCGATAGCAAGGCTAGCAAGCAGGATCATCCGTCTCATTTTCATACCTTTTTATAGCGTTTTTTATCTCCTCGGGCAAGAAAAAGCAAGTTTGCATCGTCCTCATATCGACGGCTACTTGCGAGGTATTTGCCTCGCTGAGTTTTGCTTTAGTGCTGGGATTTTTGATTATATAATGAAATTTTAAAAAGCTTTCAAATTCTGTCAAAATAGTTTCTATCTCTATCTCGTCGCCAAAAAATATCGGCTTTATGTATTTGATGTCAAGCTTCACGATAGGATAGGCAAAGCCGTCCATTTTCATCTTTTTGTAGTCGTAGCCGATCTTGCTTAGAAGCTCGCAGCGCGCTATTTCGAGATATTTTACATAGTTGCCGTGCCACACGACATCCATACTGTCTACATCAAAAAACTGCGCCTTTATCGTCGTTATATGTGAAATTTTCATCTCATCTCCAAAAATTAAAAAAGTTAAACCATTGAGATGGCGCCCTCAAGCAGTGCTCCTCCAGCTGCTTGACATACTTTTGCACATAGGGTCTGACGCTTGCGGCTTTGTCTCGCGAGAGAGCGATATTTTGAGCGATAGGCATCAGCTCGATCCTAAATTTACCCTCTATCTTCTCACACCAAAGCGAGCTTACTTTCACACCCAAGATAGCCGCCAGCAAATAAGGTCCGTAGTTGAATTTCGCCTCCTTGCCAAGGAATCGCACGCTCATGAATTTATCCCCGTTTATCGGCACTCTATCGCCCATAACGCCTATATGCACGCCACTATCTACGATATTTTTAAGCTCCAGCATCGCCGATACGTCAAGCTCGTTCACGTTTAAAAGACGGATCTTGCCAAGGCTTATTTTATTCATTATCTCGTAGAAATTTTCACTTCCCTTCGTATAGACAAGTACGACCATTTCAAACCCATCGACTTTGGTAGAAAGGGCTTTGCAAATTTCAGCGTTTCCAAGATGGCTGGTTATTATCACCTGTCCCTTTTTAGCGCCTACTAGCTCGTCGTCTATGAGCTTTGCGTTGACCTTATCAAGCTCGTCTTTTGAAATTTTATCCTGCCAGACTCTAAATTTATCACATATCGCCACGCCGAATTCATAAAAATTCTCAAACGCTTGCGTGCTAAATTCCCGCCCAGAAAACCGCTTTAAATTTCGTCTGAAATTTTTGATGTTTTCACGCTCGTTTTTTGAAAATATATAGTAAAAAAGCACGACGATCTTTATGATGAAATTTAAAATGAAGGTCGGCGTATAGCGCACTAAAAACAGCGTGAGCTCTAGGAAAAAGGCGTTTGCCCTCTCGCCCTTTTGCCACCACAGCTTGTCTTTGCTGTTAAAAAATTTCAAAAATATGAATTTTGGCAGACTGAAAAAATATCTCGCGTGCATGAGGCTTATCAGTGCGTTGTCTCTTAGCATTTTAAAGTGCGAAACACCGTCCTTTTCGTAGCGCACTTTGATATCTATCCACCTCATATCCACGCCTTGTCTGGAAGCGTTGAGCAAAATTTCCATGTCAAATTCCATCCTGTTCGTTTTGCTCTTTTGCACGGCCTCTTTTATCGTCTCAAGCGGATATATCCTAAAGCCGCACATCGTATCTTTCATCTTGGTCGTGAGCGCATTCACCCGCACCCAAAAATTCGTGATCTTTCTGCCATACACCCTTGATCTTGGCGCATTTTCGTCATAGATAGGATTTGAGCAGATGATGCTTTGCGGGAAATTTCGACTCGCTTCTAAAAACCGCTCGATCATGCCGACATCATGCTGAAAATCGGCGTCTATCTGAAAGGCATGCGTAAAGCCTTTTTCAAATGCGAATTCAAAGCCATCTTTCATCGCCGCGCCCTTGCCGTCGTTGTTTGGGCGCGTTAAAAGCAAAACGTCCTCAAGCTCTCTCAACACGGCTTTGCTGGGCTCATCAGAGCCGTCATCGACGATGATTATCGGGATATCGTGGAGTTTTAGCGCGGCTACGAGCTCTTTTATGTTTTGCGGGTGGTTGTAGTAAGGCACTAAAAATGCAAATTTATTCATCTACTCGCAGCTTATCCTGCCAAGCGAGCATCTCTCGCCGTTGCAAAAGATCTCAAAATACAGCTTCTCGTTTTTCTTCTCGAACCAAACGCTCAGCCTATCGTTTGGACGCACGAATTTTGTAAATTTTAGATTTTCTATCCTTGATGCACCGTTTAAATTTAGCCCCGCGACGCTTGCTAGACGAAATACGAAATCAAGCTGCATAAACCCCGGCAGCAGCGGTAAATTCGGAAAATGATCGGTAAAAATTTTAAGCCCCACGTCCATCACCGCGCTAAATTTATATTTTTGCCCGTCGCTGCCCTCGTCGCTCCATTTTAGGCTCGCATCGTCAAAGAGCAAGCCTTCAAAGCGGCTTTTTTCAAATTTACCTTGCTTGTTCCTGCCCAGATCGCTTACTATCCTAAAATATCTGATATTGTTTTTAAACTCGCTTCTAAGCAGACTCGTAAGCTCGCTAACGACGCCCTTTTTGCCGTTTCTTCTAAATTTAGCCAGCCCTTTTTCATTTAACACCAAAAGTGCGGCGACTCTCTTGAAATTTGGATGCATACCGCAGTAGCAGTCCTTTACAATACCGCTTTCAAGTAGCCTGCTTTCGACGCTCTCCAGGCTCACACGCTTATCGTTTAGCTTTATGATGCGATCCATGCGCCCTTTTAAAATGAGCCTGTCGCTATCTATGCGCGCCCAGTCGTTCGTCTGAAAAAATTTGCACCAAGGCGAGCGCACGTTTAGCGCCTCTCTCTCGTCAAGCCCGGCGTCCACTTTACTGAAAATTTTAAGCCCGTCGCCTAGATTTCTCGCTACGACACCAGTCTCCGTGCTGCCGTAAATCTCGATCGTCCTAGCATCGCAAAGCCTCGTCAGCTCATCTCTAAGCTCGTTTTTTAGCGCCGATCCCGCGCAAACTATGCCTTTTAGCAGCTTTAAATTTGCCGCTCTTGGGCTTTGCACGAGGGTTTGAAGCAGCACGGGACTTGTTATAAAGATATGATCTTTAAGATCTACATCGAGTATGATCTCAGGGTAGTTTAGCTCCTTTGCGATGACCTTCGCGCCCAAAACAAGGGGCAAAAAGACCTTGAACGTGAGCCCGAACATGTGCTGATGCGAAACGCTGGAGAAAAATACCTCGCCAGGGCTAAATTTAAGCTCTTCCGCCAGATAAAGGCTCTCTTTTATCATCTCATCGAGCGATTTTTCGATGATCTTGCTTTTGGCGCTGGAGCCCGAGGTTTGCAGGAAAAATTTTGCATTTTCATCAAGCTCTAGCGCGATATCCTCGTCAAAATTTAAAAAATCGGTGAAATTTTCATCCCTTACATGTATCTTTTGGGGATCAAAGATAGGCTTTTGAAGCACGGTCGGTACGGCACCGGCCATCAAAGAGCCAAAAAATGCCGCATAAAAGCAAAAAGCATCGTTTAGATAGATCTCAAGCTCTTTTATGCCGCGGCTCTTGATACGGCCGGCAAATGCCTCACAATGCCTAAAAAGCTCCCGCTTATCGTCCTCAAAACAAAATGCTCTTAAATTTTCGATAAATTTCACTTCTCATCTCTTAAAATAAAAAATTTACGGTATAAAATTTCTCCGCCAAAAAGCGCTCCCATCAGCAAGTAAGAAACAAGACCGCTATAAACGCTCCAATAAATTTTATCCTCAAAGAGGGCTAGAAAAAAGGAGCTTGCGGCGTTAAATATAAAAAACGCGCACCAAATTTTGGTCAAATCCCTTGTATAGATCACGCCTTTTTCGTCCAGATCGGGCTCTTTTAGCCTCGCAAGCCTTGTTATCACGGCTTCGCCTTTGAGGCTATTTGCAAAAAATACCAAAAATGCAAGGCTGACTAAGGACGGATACAAAAATGCCAAAAAACCGCCTCTAAAAATAGCGCAAAGCACGAAAAAGGCGGCGGCAAGCCAGCAAATCCTCTTCATATCGCCGCTTTCAAAATACCCCCTGACGGCCCACAAAACGGCGAGCAAAAGTAAAATTCCTCCGCTATGCTCGCTCGCAAAAAGTAGCACGAACGGGTAGATCACGCTTACTAGCGTGAGGGTAAATTTAGCTATCTTGAGCTTCAAATTTCTTTGCCACGGCCTTGACTATATCATCGAGCGTTTTCACGTTTTTAAAATCCTCGGGCATCAGCCTGTATCCGGTCTGTCGCTTGATATAATCTATCAGATCGATCGCGTCGATGCTGTCTATTTGCAGGTCTTCATATATCAGAGTCTGCGGCTTTATTTTACTCTCGTCCATCTCAAAAAGCTCGACCAAAGCTTTTTTCAAAATTTCAAAAATCTCCTCTTGAGTCATCGCTATTTCCTATTTTCAGATATATATTTCGCGAGGCTTGAGACACTGCGAAATATCTCTTTTAAATTTGCCGTTTTGGAGTCGAGCACCAGGCCGTATCTTTTTTGCACCGCAAGGCCAAGCTCCAGCGCATCGACACTATCAAGACCAAGCCCTTCGTTGAAAAGCGGTGCGTTCTCATCGATGTCGCTTGGTTTCATATCCTCTAAATTCAGGCTTTCAATGATAAGCTCCTTTACCTCGTTAATCAGCTCTTTCATCAAATTCCTCCTTATAAATTTTTATAATATCCTCATGCAGCCGTCTGGCTCTGACGAGGTCTGGTTTATGCGTCATAAATTTAGACATATCAAGGCTAAATATCTCTTTAAAGTCGTATTTTATCCTCACGCTTGGGGTCTTATACCAAGGCTGATCCTTTTTAAGGCTCCTTGGAGACATCCTGATGGCTAGCAAAGATACGCTCTTAGCGCCTTTTACGGCGATATAGGCCGCAGCTTTATGAAATATGATCTCATCTTTCGTTCTAGTGCCCTCGGGAAAGATCAGTAAATTTTCTCCGTTTTTGAGCACCTCGATGCTTTTTTGCAAAAGCTCGTCGTTTTGGGTATTTGGTATGTAGTTGCAAGCTCTGATCGCTGCAAACAAAAATATATTTTTACTCAGGCTTCCTTTTACGATGCAGTTTATGCGCTTAAATTTTGGCACCAAAAATACGACATCGAGCAAAGATGGGTGATTTGCTATTATCATTTGCGAGCCGTCGTTTAATTCGCTCTTAAGGTCAAATTTATACTCCAAATACCCAAACACCTCTGTCATCTTGATAAAAAATTTCCACGCCACCGCAACCTTATCGCGTGCAAAATTTTCGACCGCTTTGAATCTGTTTAGCCTAAAAACGATGATGGGTATGAAAAGTATATTGCCGATCATGCAAATGACCGCAAACAGCACGAATAACGCACCCGCGATAAACTGCTTAAAAATTTGTCTAAGGTTCATAGTCCCACTGCCAAGTAGAATTTTCGTCGCTACTTTTAAAAGAGCATTTTTTCTCAAAGCTAAAATTTTGCAAGAATCGCAAAAGCAAATTTTCATCGCTTCCGCCCTCTTTTGGCATTTGCCGCAGGCTAAGACGCTTGCCTTTGGATATCTGCTTAGAAACTATCATCGCCGCCATGAAAGATGAGGAATGCTCGTTGAAATACTCCTGCGATATCGCTTCGTGATAGGCGAGCACTAGCACCTTATCAAAGTCCTCGTCAAGCCTTAAATTTGCCACTAAAAGGGCGTATTCAAGCGGCGCGTAAGCTGATATCGCTGAAATTTCATATCTATTTTGCATACTTATGCTAAGTAGCGACGAGATCGCGTTATGCACCGATAGCGAGAACGATGTCGGCGAGAGCGGCTCGTTTTTTGCGAGCGTGCTTTGCAGCTCGAAACAGCGGTTCATCTCGCCCTCATACGAGCTAAAAACGATAGGCATCTCAAGCTTTTTAAAGCCCTTGATGAGGTCAAACGCACATTTCGCCGCACGACTGAGCCTTCGCCTCTCAAGGGGCGGGATATGCGAAAGATCAAAATCCCTTTGATATCGCGCGAGCTTGGCACTCACGTCGCCAAAAGCGATGGCATCGAAAAATTCTACTTTAAAATCAAGTATCACTTGGCTATATCGCCTTTTAAAGTCACACCCGCCATCAGCGCTCCTGCGCCGCATTGAAACTGCGTCTTGGAGTCAAAAGGCTGCTTTTTATAATATCCGGTGAGGTTTATGACCTTGCTGCCGCCCTCTTGTATCGCGCGGTCTTGAAAGGTCCTTAAGGCCGATAACATCGCCCATTCGCAAGCCTCCTGATCGCTTTTGTTGAATGCGTTCGTTTTTTTGTTTGCCGTTAGCCCCTGCTTTAAAATTTTGCCCTTGCCGCCCGAGCCGAAGCTTAGTTTCACATTAGGGTTTAGCACCTCTTTAGCCTTTGGGGAATTTAAAAAATCCAGCGAAAAGTAAAGCACGTCGTCGCGTGCGCTCAAGGTGCTGCAAAATATCGCCGATACGGCGAGCGTCAGAATTTTCCTCATCTTGCTATGTCTCCTTTTAATCTAACGGTGAATTTGTTCGTATATAGGCATTGATAATGTGTCTTGGAGCTAAATTCTTTGCCGTAAAGGAAGCTCACTAAATTTACCACCTTTGAGCCATGCTCCTTTTTGACGCGCCTTTGAAAGGCATTTACCGCATCGAGAAAGGCCTTCTCGCATTTTTGCTTTTTGTCACCGACATCGCCGCGCTCTTTTCTGCTGGCTACCGCGTTTGTTATGACGTCTCCTTTGTAGCCGTTGCCAAATTCCACCTTCACATCAGGCAAGATATACTCGCTCGCAAGCGGTGACTTTAGGGCTTCGTCGATACTTAGCTCAAAGAATTCCTCAGCGTTTGAAACGGCGGCTATCAAGGCCAGCAAAACTAAAATTTTTTTCATATATTCTCCTAAAATTTAGCTATTTTATTTAAATTTTCTTAAAAATAAGCGAGGTATTCACCCCGCCAAATGCGAAGTTGTTACTCATCACAAAGTCCGTATTTATCGCGGTTTGCTCGGTCAGATAAAAAAGCGGCGCACACTCCTTGTCAATGTGAGTTAAATTTATCGTCGGGAAAAATCGTCCCTCACGCATCATCATTATGCTAAATATCGCTTCCAGCCCGCCGCACGCCCCAAGCGTGTGCCCGAGGTAGCTTTTTAGCGAGCTGATGGCGATCTTGCTTCCAAAAAGCTCGTTCGTCGCCCAGCTCTCGGCGATGTCGCCAAATTTCGTAGCCGTAGCGTGAGCGTTGATGTAGCCGATATTTTCAGGGGTTAAATTTGCGTCTTTTAGCGCGAGCTGCATCGCCGCTTTCATCGTCGCACTTTGCGGGCGAGTGACATGCGTGCCGTCGCAGTTTGAGCCAAAGCCCACGACCTGGGCGTAAATTTTAGCCCCGCGTCTCATCGCACTTTCCTCGCTTTCAAGCAGCACCACCCCGGCTCCCTCGCCAAGCACCAGCCCGTCGCGCCCTGCGTCAAATGGAGAGGGCGAAATTTCAGGCGTTTTATTTTTCACGCTCGTTGCGTAAAGCGTGTCAAATACATACGCTTCGCTCGGGCAAAGCTCCTCCGCTCCGCCCGCTAGCATCATGTCGATCTTGCCGCTTTTTATGCTTTCGTAGGCGTATCCTATAGCGTGCGAGCCGCTGGTGCAAGCTGATGAGGTCGGGATAATGCGCCCTTTTAACGAGTAAAAAAGCGCGATGTTTGCCGCCGTCGTGTGAGGCATCATCTTGATGTAGGTGTTTGCGTTGCATTCGTTTTCGCCGCTATCAAGCAGCCTCGCCATCGCAAGTATCGACTCCGTGCTGCCCGTGCTAGAGCCGCACGCCACGCCCAGCCTACCGTCCTGCACGCTCTCATCTATCTTTTCGCCCTCCATCAGCCCGGCGTCTTTTAGCGCGAGCCCCGCCGCTTCGACGCTAAACATCGACACGCGCCCGAGGCTTCGCAGCTGCTTCCTGTCCCACTCCTTCGGGTGCTCGTAGCCTATGATCGGCGCAGCTAGACGGGTATTTAAATCGGCGTACCTGTCCCACTCGCTCATAAATTTTACGGCGTTTTTGCCAAGCTCAAATTTAGCCTTTATCTGCGCCCAGTCCTTGCCAAAGGCGCTCACCATCCCCATCCCTGTCACAAAAACACGCATCAGCAAAGTCCCCCATTCACTCCGATCACTTGTCTTGTTATATAGCTAGCCCCCTCGCTTAGCAAAAACTCAACGACAGGAGCGACCTCGTCGGCTTTGCCAGCCCTTTTTGCGGGGATAAATTTTAGCGCTTCCTCCGCTAAGTCGCCGTTTAAAATTTCGCTCGTCATATCACTTTCTATGAGCCCGGGAGCGACGCAATTAACAGTGATATTTCGCGAGGCAAGCTCGGTAGCTAGGGCTTTTGTAGCGCCTATTAGCCCTGCTTTGCTGGCGGAGTAATTCACCTGTCCGCGGTTGCCTATGATGCCTGAAACCGAGCTTATCACGACTATGCGAGCGGACTTTCTCGTGCGTATCATAGGCATGAGAGCTGGCTTTAACACGTTGTAAAAGCTGTTTAAATTCGTATCTATCACGCTAAACCACTCCTCATCGCCAAGTGCGACGAAAGTGTTGTCCCTCGTGATACCGGCGTTTAAAACCACGCCGTAGTAAGCTCCGTTTGCCTCGATGTCGCGCTCTATGGCTTCTTTTGCCGCTGCGGTGTCGCTCACGTCGAAATTTAAAATTTTAGCCCCGAGCTCATCTGCTAAATTTAAAAGCTGCTCGCTCTTGCTTTTACCGTGTAGCACGACCTCGTAAGCCCCCGCAAGCCGTCTTGCGATCGCCGCACCTATCCCCCTACTAGAGCCCGTCACCAAGACCCTCCTACTCATCCAACATCCTTTCTACGAATTCCTCATCAGGACTTATCACGTTCAAAGCCGCCCTCGCGCCAAGCTCGCCATTTACGAAAAGCTCGCAGTCATACACGCCAAATCCGCTCTCATCTTGGATTGAGCAGACAGAATTTATGACGATCTCGTCGCCCACCTCGAAAAATGACCTAAACATCTCAAATTTACGGCTAGCAAGCAAAAAGCCAAAGCCCGCTTTCTCGCCTCTTAGCTCGCGCATCTTCGAGTCATACACGCCTAGGCTTTGAGCCATCATCTCTATGGCTTTATGCATCGCGAATTTCCCGTTTTCAAGGAACGCATTGCCTTGTTTTATAAGGCTTCTCGTCCTTATGTGCCCCTCTTTGAATTCTAAAATTTCATCTATCAAAACGATCGCGCTGCCGTGAGGCAAATAATCCGCCAGACTCATTTCAGCCTCCTAAAAACTATCGCCGCATTGTCTCCGCCAAAGGCAAAAGATATCGACATAGCGGAATTTACGACCGCTTTTTGACCCTGTTTTATCAGATCTATCCTCTCTAGCTCATCGTCATAAACGCCGTCATAGATGTGTGGCGGTAGCACGCTCTCGCCCTTGGTGCAAAGTAGCGCACATATCGCGCTCTCTATCGCTCCGGCTGCGCCTAAAGTATGCCCTATGGCCGGCTTTATGGAGCTTGCAGGCGTATCTTTTAGCAGCGAATTTACGATCCTAGCCTCCATTTTATCGTTTGCAAACGTGCCAGTACCGTGCAAATTCAGATAGTCCACGTCGCTTAGGCCTGCCATATCAAGGACTTTTTTGATACAAACGCCTTGCATCCGCCCCTCTAAATCAGGCTGCGTCACGTGAAAAGCATCACAGTTTGAGTGCTCGCCGGCCACGACGACGTCTGAAATTTCATCGCGGCTAAGCACGAAAAGGCCCGCGCCCTCGCCGATATTGATGCCGTCTCTGTTTTTAGAAAACGGGACACTGGGATTTTGGCTCAGTATACCAAGCGAATCAAAGCCGTTTATCGTGAGCGTGTTTAGGCTATCCACGCCGCCACATATCACGGCGTCGCAAAGACGCGAGTTTATGAGCCTTTTTGCCTCGATAAGGGCTTTCACGCCCGACGTACAGGCGGTCGAGACGGAAAAGACAGGGGAATTTAGCCCGTAATGATACGATATGAACTCGGCCGGATTGGCCAGAGAGCTTCTGCTTATGCCAAATTTGCTCTTATCAAAGACTCCGTTTTTTGCGTATTGCTTGAACGTCTCGTAGTTTTCCTCTACGCCGCTTGTGGTAGTGCCGATAACCACTGCTACGCGGCTTTTGCCGTATTTTTTGATGGCTTTTAGTGCGGCGTCATCTATCTGCTCGAGGGCGTTTAGCACAAGGGCGTTCGTGCGCGTGCGAAAGTGCTCCGGAGTGTTTGAGGCGAATTTTGGCAGCTCGCCCTTTACCATGCCGACGATGAAATTTTTGCTTTGATTAAAGCCATCGCAAACGCTCAAAAATCTCCTGCCGCTTTGTAAATTCGCCAAATTCTCATCCGCGCTCATGCCTGCTGAGCTGATTATCGAGGGTTTGCTAACGTATATCAATGACTTTTACCTTAAATTTTTCATTTTTTACTAAAATTTCCGCCTCTTTTTTGTGCGTAGCTATCATATCGAGCACTTTTATGAAAAGCTCGTTATATGCGCTGTTTGGCGGTAAAAATCCGATCGTTTCAAATTTGCCATCAGGCTTTAAGACCCGCCTGGCAAGCGGTGCTCCGAGCGAATTTATCATCGTGAATCTATAATCCTCGCCGCCATGAACGACGTAAAGTGTGCTCGGGCTGTCTTTAGAGACGACCTCAAAGCTTTTCTCGCTGAATTTAGCGAGGTTTGGGCTTTGATATTTTGCTGCACAGCCTGCAAATACAAGGATCAAAAAGATAAATTTTATATATTTTTTAAGACTTAGAGGCAAAGATATTCCTTAAATTTAGCTTGATTTACTCGTAAAATATTTTGATTATATCTTTTTTGCCCTTAAAAATAATGCAGACCATAAACAAATCATTAACGACAAAGTGCTTCATAGTGTATGCGCTTTTTGTGATATCGACCGAACCAAGCTCGCTAAAGCCTAAATTTTCAGCCTTTAGTATAGCCTCCTTTGCGGTGTAAATTTGATAAAAGGCGAGGATTTTATTTTTTGAGTTTTGATATATTTTTAACTCGCCCTCGCTAAAACAAAACTGCATAATAGCTTCAAAATCTCGCGGCTTTAAAAGCTCTATATCAAGGCCGAATTTACCCTTGCCAAAGAGTATACCAGCGCAGCCGTTTTTGTGACTCATACAAAATTTAGAGCGCCGTTTAGCGCTTGCTTTTAGGCTGCGAGAAATTTTAAAGGCGCTGAAATTTAGAAGATTCGGATACTTTTTGACACGCCTTTTATCGTTTTTAGATAGCGCCTTTTTGCTGAAATTTCGTGTATTTTCAGATAAGCAAAGGTGCAGTGCGAGCTCATTTTTCATATTTTTTAAATCTTGCAAATCCAAACGGCTCTTTTCTCATAGTGCCTATCATGATGATAAAAAAGGCTGCAAAGAAAATGACATAGATAGGTATTTCGCCCACGTCATAAACGCTTTGAGCCTGCAAGATCTGCTCGCCGTTTACGGGCACGAGACGTCCTTGACCTATTAGATCGCGTAGCGTTTGTATGTTCGTTTGATGTAGTAAAATTTGAACGTCAGGCGGGCTCGTGACCTCGTAGATCGTGTTTTTGACAAGCTGCCCCGTGCCCAGATCGTCAAAATAATAGATCTTATCCCCGCTTTTCCATACGCTACCCTCTAAGTCCGCATCGCCAAGCTTTGTGATACCGTCATCTATGGGTAGGCGCTTTATGAACGTGAGGCGCTTTTTCAAGGTCAAACCGCCACTTCGACTGTTCGCTCGGATTTCACTCGACTCGAGATAGAATAAATTTTTGCCGTCTATAAAGACGTTTTTAGTTATTTGCTTTTGCGAGCCGCTGAAAGGATCGTCGCCTGCGCGGTAGAGTTGACCGCTTTGATCGTCATAATAATAAATCCCGCCCTTGCCTCTAAAAAGCGAATGATAAGTGTGCTCACGGCCTTGATTTATGAGTGAAAAGGGTCTAAATTTCGGATCAAATTCAAAATCGTTAGCATAAACACTGCCGCTTTTTGGATCAAAAAGATAATAAACATCGTTAAAATCGGCGATCTGGTAAAGGCTAGGATCATCTTTGATAGCTAAAAGCTTGTCTTTAAAATACACATGCTCACCGTCAGCCATGTAAAAAGCGCTATTTCGCCAACCGCTTTCATCTTTTATGCGTCTAAATTTAGACGGGCTGGCATCTTTTAAGATTTCGCCCTCGTAATATACGTTTTTGCCGTTTGTAGCGAGGTTTAAGTCCAAAAGCGGCTTTATAGACGTATCTGAAATTTCACGCACGATATTTTTATAAAGGATCGGTTCGTCACCTATGCCAAAGGAGTATAGAATGTAGTCCAAAACCAGATTAAACGAGGAGAGCTTGTCGTCTCTTCTAGCAAACATCGAGCAAAATATGCTCTTTTTTCCGTCGCCGTAGTAGTTGTTACCTATGTAGTAAAGCGCTTTTGGATCCAGCGTGGTGCGCTCGTTCGCGCAGTAGACGGCATTTTTATCGACGCCGACATGAGATTTATACTGATCGTCTTTAAATTCATGAAAGCTATCCGCGTCCGCGCCTTTTATCTCGCGATCGCCGGCGCCTACGACCTCGGCGTAAATTTTGCCTTTGTATTTATGAAATATACTGCCCTTAAATTCCGCGCCCTCCTGCTCTATCTGCCAGCTATCATCGTCGATCATCCTAACAATGATAAAAACGAAGACGCAAGCAAGCAAAAGCAAAAATATGGCGGCCATCTTTAAAATTTTAATCTGCTTCAATACGCATACCTCATATCCAAAACAAGCCCCAGCAAAAGATAAAAAACGCTCGCGAAAACGAGCTTTTTATATAGCCCTATCGCCCCTTTGCATCTACTTTTCATATCTGCCGGGCGCATGTTTTTAGCTAGCCCAAGCGTCCTTAAACTACTATCAAATTTCTGCGCCTCGAGCCGCTCGTGACTAAAATCTTGCATTATGAAAGCATCGAAGCTCAGCCTTATATGCAGATACAAAATATAGATGAAAAATGCCGCCATGACGACCTTTTGCCACATATCGTAACGTAAAATCGCTATAAAAAACATAGCGAAATTCATCAAAAATATAAATTTATGAGTCGCGATGAGGCGTGATAGAGTGAGTGCTAAGGACTTTTCGTCTAAATTTAGCATTTTAGCTCCTTTTTAAAATTTTGCAGTAAATCTTCGTATCCTTCTATGACCGCCATTTTGCGCGAGCTTTTTATGAGATCTATAGCCTCTTGCACGCTAAAATTTTTATACCGGGTAAGCCACGCGGCGAGCACCACCGCACTGCGCCCGTATCCAAGCGCGCAGCAAACAAGCGTCCTCTTGCCAAGACTGGCAAGCTCGTTAAATTTAGCCGCTGCCGAGCAAAGCTCGATCAAGCTTGGTTGCGTCATATCAAGAAGGGCGAAATTTTCATAAATTTGAGCGTTTCGCGGGCGGTATTCGCACTCGGCGGTCAGGTCGAAAATAGCATAGAATTTAGGCGCAGCGACGATAGAACCCAGATAAATACCGGGTAAAATTTCATCATAAAGGCTGTCATGTCTAAGCCAATAAAATATATTTACGTGAGCAACTAGCAGATACGGCAAAAGCAAAATTTTAGCCGCCGTTTGCAGCCTGCCGTTTTGACCTTTTCTGAAAATTTCACATCCAAAAAGCAAATACGCAAGCACGACAAGAAAAAAGCTGACGCCAAGATAAGCCAGCCAAAGCGCCCAGCCACCGATAGCTAGCGCTATAAGAAGGCTAAGCACGGCAAAAAAGCTGTAAATGGCGGCTTGTTTTAGATGTCTTGGCGTTACGAAATTTCTTTTTGGTTTTAAAATTTCACCATCAAGCGGCACGAACAAAAGCACTAAAAATCCCACCAAAAGCCCGGTCGGGATATCGATGAAATGATGCTGAAATGTCGTTAGCACCGAGACTACTATGAGCGCGAACCACGCAAACAGCAGGCATTTTAGCCAGATCTGACGCGCCTTGCTCATGTAAAGCGAGCCGACGATGACGCTTAGGATGATATGAAGCGACGGGGCTTGATTAAAGGGCTTATCAAAGGCTAAAAGGCTGTCAAACAAAAAGCCAAAAAATCCCGAGCTCTCAGGCTTTTGCCATGAAATTTGAAGCGGTGTCAGGATAAAAAACGCGCTGGCTACGATCTGGGCTAAAAACAGCTGCAAGGTGTAGCGCCTCAGCTCGGCTTTGCTCTTGCAAAGTAAAAAGCCAAAGCCGTAAAGCAAATTTAGCGACCAATAAGGCACTATGCTCCACGCCCAAAACGGGATCTGCCGCTCCCATGAAAAGAAAATTTCAGGCACGTTTTGACGCATGGCGGCAAAGTAGTTGGCAAAGCCGTAGCTAGCGTAAAAAAACGTAGCTATGGCTGCCAGATAGCAAAGTCTTGTTAAAAACCATCTCATAAATTTACATTTCTCGTTTGGATCATATTTGGCTTTGTTTTAATCTTTAAAATTCTATGACGCTCTAGCGTAGTCAGATCTTATTAGCGAGCTTATCGCCACGATCGTAGTCGCTTGCGTAGCAAGGAAAATTTGCAAAGCTTTTTAAATTTAGCAACGCTTGTCAAAAGCCGAATTTACCTCTTTACCGCAATACTGACACTAAAAATCCCGTCGTCATCTATCCACTCGTGCACCTTTTCAAAGCCCGCGTTTGCTACCAGCTGATCCATCTCGGCTTGGCTTCTGCGGCGCATTATCCACGCCTGCCCCTCTCTGTGGCTGGAGAGCACGCGCGCAATCATCTCAAGCTGCGGGTGGAAAGGCTGATTCGTATAGATTAGGTATCCGCCGCTTCGTATGCAGTTTGCAAAGCCATCAAGCGCCGTTCTCACGAGCGCGTTATCGCTAAAAAGCTCAAAAAGCCCCGAGACTACGCCAAGATCTATGCCACCTTTTAGGCTCTCGTAGCTTTTTGCTTCAAAGGCATTCACCTCTTCAAAACTCGCGATATGCTCTAAATTTCGCTCTTTTATCATCTCGCGCCCGGCCTGGACGTTTATCTTGCTGTAATCTCTAAGGTAAATTTTATCAGGCAGAGCGTTTGCGTCAAGCGCGTCTAATATGTATCTGCCGTGCCCTGAAGCGATGTCTAGTAAATTTACGCTAGAGCCGCTTTGCTTAAGCCTGCAAATAGCGTAGTCAAGGGCGAGTTTGATATTTTGCTTACGCGTCCTGATGCCTCGCCAGCCGATCGCATTTAGGTAAATTTTATCTATGAATTTAAAAAATTCATTCGCCCCTTGAGGCTCGTTTTGATATACGTAATCAAGCGTACTGCCGCTATCATAGCCCGTTTGCTCGCCGATTTGTAGCCCCTTCACCCAAGGTGAGAGCGCCCTCATGCCAAATCTTTGAAATTTAAACCACAAATTTTTAGGGCAAAATTTCGGTAGCGGTGTAGCGAGCCAGTCGGCCTCCCGCCTGCTAAAGCCAAACTCGTCCGCATGAGTTTGATCGATTTGTTTAAAGGGCTCTTCAAAGCGCGCGGTGATGAAATTTCTCATTTTTTCAAAGGCGACGTGTCTGTCTTTCTCACCCAAAGTATCGTGATAAAAGCCCGCTAGCACGTGGCGCTCTTTGATGTGCGAGCCAAGGTCACAGTAAAATTTATGCTGCGGGGCGTGGTTTACGACCCAGTCATCGCCGGAGATTAGAAGCTGTATCGGCGTGATGATGGCGGCTGCGTCGTTTACGACCCTATCCGCCGCCTCGTAAAGACCCAGCAATATCCGCACCGATATAGCGCGCGTGATGAGGCTATCGGCGTTATACGAGCTGATGCGCTCCTTGTTGTGCGTGAGATAATGCGCCTTGACATAGCTATTTACGTAAAAATTCCCGCGAAATTTTTGCATGAGCGCAAGACCCGCTCTAGCAAACGGTACGTAAAGCTTCACGCTAAAGGCAGGGCTTGCCAGCACCGCGCAGCGGATCTTAGGCGCGTAGTCGTGTATCCAGGCAGAGGCGATGACTGCACCTACGCTTTGAGCTATGACGGCGATGTCCTGCTCTAAGATAGCATACTCGCTTTTGATATGCTCTATAAATTCGCCCACATCGGCTATCAAGCGCCCGATACTAGGCGCATCGCCACGCTCACCGGGGCTTCGTCCGTGTCCCCTTTGATCCCAGGCAAAATAACTAAAATCATCAAGCCCGAGCTCATCGGCGACAAACATCATCCTGCCCGAGTGCTCGTGCCCTCTGTGAAAGAGCACGATAGCCTTTTTGCTACCGTTTAATGATGGTTTGTAACGATAAAACAGCTTTACACCGTCGGTCGTCTCAAACTCTTTTTCTAAAATTTCCATGTTTTTCCTTTGATTTTATCCTAAATTTTGATCTCATAGCGCTAAATTTGCCTTCAATAAGCGCTTCTTAAATCTTATTACTACGGTAGCAACCTAGTGCAGACGCGAACAGCGTTTCAAGGAAATCTTTTTGCTTCGCCATGCTCGCAACTGCAAGCAGACCGCGGTCAGCTCTGCTTCCCTGTCCTCGTAGCGAAGTCTCGTTATGAGTGCGTAGCACGAAGTAAAAATCGGCGGCGATAAGCTCGCTAACAAGGTTTTTACAGGGATGCTGTTCGTATTCTCCTGCTTTGAAAGCTAAAAATCAATGAAATATTGTAACAAAGCCAAATTTTAAAATTCAGCACCAAAAATACCGAACTATATGAAAAAATATCGGCGCCGAAAAACAAAGCGAATCCATGCGATCTAGCATCCCTCCGTGTCCGCTGATGATGTCGCCCCAGTCCTTTACGCGCAGATCTCTTTTGATAGCTGACATCACAAGCCCGCCCAAAAATCCCATCAAACAGATAACTAGCCCGATGAAAAGCGCCTGCACTGCGCTAAATGGCGTGATAAAATGCAAGAACGATGCCAGCACGCTAGTGCTCAAGACGCCGCCTACAAAGCCGATTACCGTTTTTGAGGGGCTGATATTTGGAGCGATCTTGCGCTTGCCAAGTAGTTTGCCCCAAATATACTGAAGCACATCGCTACTTTGAACGATCAGTATCAAAAAGAGCATGAGTAGGACGTTTCTACCTTCAAAGCCCTTGATATCAAGTATCAAAAGCGCCGGGATATGAGAGATACAAAAGACGCATATCATGAGCGCCCACTGAATTTTAGTCGAACGCTCCAAAAAATACGCCGCATCGCCGCAAAGCGCCGACAGGATCGGTAAAAACAAAAAGCCATAAACCGGTATGAAGATCATCGCCATCGAGTACCAGTCCATGAAAATAAAGATGTATTGTAGCGGCAAAATGACGTAAAAGCAGGCGACAAGAGCTATATGATCGCCTCTGCGGATATAAACGAGAGATAAAAATTCCCTCAAAGCCGCAAATGAAACGATGAAAAAGAGCAATATAAGCGCATTTTTGCCCAAAAAGACAAAGGCAAATACCACAAGTATCATCACCCACCACGCATTTATGCGCGATACGAGATTATCGATCGTGGCGCTAGGAGCGGCTCTTTTTTTAAGCACGAAAGCCACGCTTGAAGCGATGATGAGCAAAACTACAAGCCACGAAAAAAGCGTGAAAATGCTCTCGCTTGTCGTCATCTGGCGTCCTTTTTGAGTGCTAAAAGCCTCGAAGCGGCGTCTTTTAGAAACTGCGCCCTGTCCTGCGCCTCGTAGCTAAATTCCTCTCCTACGCATAGCTCGCAAAGAAGCGGGATAGGCACGAAAAAGCCCTTTGGTAGGACGTTGTGCATATTGTTTATCCAGATAGGCACGAGCTTTACGCTAGGATTTTGCTTTGCTAGATGATAAAGACCGCTTTTAAAGGGCTGAAGCGGCAGATCGTCGTTCATTTTGCGCGTACCCTCGGGGAAAATGATGAGAGAGTGCGTCTTTAAAGCCTCGCTCATCTGTTCTATAAACGTAAGCGGATCGTATGAATTTCGCCCGATAAGCAGCATGTTAAAGACATTTTTAGCCAAAAACGGGCGGATCTTGCCCCTACTCCAATAATCAGCCCCCGCAACCGGGCGGATCTTTTTTCTAAGCGCATAAGGCATCGATACGAATAGTAGCAAAAAATCGCCGTGGCTAGTGTGGTTTGCATAGTAAATTTTAGGCGTGAAATCGGTCAAATTTTTTAAATTTTGAGGACGGATGCCGGTGATGAAAATGGTGATATTGCACAAGATGAAGTCTAAAATTTTACTCATCGCCTCTTTAAACATCGCCGCCTCCTATCGCCACCTTATTTTAGCCCCGATCTTACGCGGTTTATGCAAGTCATCACCAGCAAGATCGCGACCGCCAACAAACACCAGTTCATCCACTGTGGCAAATAGCCCAAAAATGCGTATATCGTGCCAAGAAGCCCAAATACAAAAGCCCTATCGCTTTTACCCATCGGTCCGTCGTAGCGTCTGGAATTTCCATGGATCTGCCCGAGCACTCCTGCAAATTCGCTTAGCCCAGCGAGCCAAACGATGATCAAAACGACGTATGTATCTAGCCCGGGCACAAATGCAAACGGCAGATAAAGCGCAGCATCCGAGATGACGTCGGTCAGTTCGTTTAGATAGCCGCCAAGCCTTGATTTTTGGTTAAATTCTCGCGCAAGCATGCCATCTATGGCGTTTAGTGCCATCCTTAAAAACATCCAGATCGGAAGCAAGATAAAAAGTGCTGAAATTTCACTGAAAGCATACAAAAATGAGCCGAGCAAAAGAGATAGCATGCAGGCAAAAATAGTGACTTGATTTGCCGTTATGTGTGCGTCAAAAAGACGCTTTGTCAATGGGCGAAGTAGGTTTTGAAATTTTGGTTTTAGCTCATAGATGCTCATACGACTCCAAAAAACGATGATAGTGGTATTATTCTATAAATTTTCTTGAAGATAGTTTAATTTTGATTTTAGCGCCGTTTAGTATCGCGCTAGTTCGAGTGGACGCCCAAACGATGAAGGCTAAATTTATTGTTTCGCGTAGATGAGATCAAATCTAGTGGCGGACAGAGAGGGATTTGAAAAATCAACTTTTACCCTGTATTATACGCTATTTTAAAAATATTAGTCAGCCAAAACATCAGCTAAAAGATAAGTTTTTTAAAAAAGTACATCAATTTTTTAAAGGATTATACCATTTTATCTTCGTCCGTTTTTGTTGCCTTGTCTTTCTCTTGATTTTTGTCCTCTACTTTTTTGACCAAGACCAGTTCTTTCGCTTGCGTGTGTTCGCCCGCCATTTTTATCCCTATTTAATCTGCCGTCTTTAGTGGTATAACCAAACCCATTACTGTGATCATTCCACCCCCTTGTTGTTTGCCCATAACTATCTTTGTGTGTGCCTTTTGCTGCCTCTGCCCTTTTAGCTTCAATAGCTGTTTTTTGTTTTGCGAGTTCAGCTGCTACTCTCATCGCTAACCCATAGTTTATTTTTGCCCCACCAAAGCCAACTAAGCCCATTGCTTCTACCATATTGCCTGCCGGGGTATTTGAAAAACTAAAATTGCCGTGTTTATCAACCGACACGCCCAGCCCCTCACGGCCACTCTTCATTATTGAAGCCAACTTTGTTGCCGTAGCAGCCCAAGCATCTGAGCCACTATATGTGTTTTCTGCTGTTGTGTTAGTGCTTGAGTAACCACTTTCTGACGCACCAGCTGGCGAAATATTAAACATATTTAGGTTAAAAGCTATGGCCTGATTTATATATGCGTTTGCTATTTGCTCTGCTGCGTTAAACACGCTATCCGTTAATTGTGTGCTAAATCCTAGATTTTCAAGTGTTGTGCGAGTGTTTATATTAAAATTTAGCCTACCTAAACTATCTAATTGTAAATTTGATGTCCAAGGTAGGTCAGATTTTATTTTTTTTAGGTGTGCCTCTGCAAATTTTTGTAAATTTTGCATAACTGGATCGAGCGGCGTAAGTGTTTTTTTGCCAGCTCTGCCGTGTAGTGCGTCGTTAAATGTTTGTTCCATTTTATATCCGTATAATTGTTTGCCCACCCTTACGCCAGTAAGCGTGCCGTTGTAGTCAGTTTGTGCTATCGTTACGTCAGGGATGCCAAACCACCCACTAAACGTATCTTGCATAAACTCACCAAAACTCATAGGGCGATCGTAAAAGGCTGTATTGCCAACGACTGCATTTAAGTCACCACCAAAACCAAAATGATTATCAAGGCCTACTGCCAACTCAAAAACCTCAGTCACAAGGGCGTTAATTAAACTAGCCGCAGCAGCTACCCCTATTGGTGATATTGTAGTGCCAAGTGCCGAAAGTGTGTTTTGTATAGCTAGCGAGGTCATTGTGCTTTTCATGTTTTGATACATTGCCTCAGCTACATTCACGGCGTTAAAACGCCCGTTTACGATGCCGTCATATAGCATGCCTGCTAAAGCTTGCCCTACAACTCCGCCATACATTCTGCCGATATTTTCAACCAAATTTTCAGCGTAGCTATCATTTCTCATTTCAGCTAAAAACTCTTTTAGCCCTGTATAGTCACCTCTTTGTAAATTTGCAAAGCCGTTTCCGTCTATCCTGCCAAAGCGATTATCTCTATTTGAGCTTTTAGGTTTTGAAAAAGTGATGTTTGTCGCAGCATTTACGCCGTCAATTAGCATGTTTAGGCTAGTATCATAATCAGGCTGATTTATGGCTATTATCATCGGCATTAGCACGTATTCGGCAAAGTCCTCATTTAGCCCAATTATTGCACCGCTTAGATTGCCGGCTTGTGCTATAAAAAAACTTCTCAGATCAGGGCTTGGCAGGTTAAAAGCAGAGTAGCCAAGACTACCTGCTTGATAAAAATCAAACTGACCACCAGCCATAAATTCATAGTCATCGCCAGTGTCAGAGTTTGTTAAATTTAGTATTTCGCTTAAGCCGATCATTTCTTTGTCATCGTGAAGTTTTTGTTTTCATCGATCGTTATATCGTTTTTAATTAGCGCATGCACCATATTGAACAAATACTTTGTCATATCAGACGGCACTACCATACCACCAGCTTGGTTTTCTGCTATGAAGTTGCCAAGCACTGACATTGACTTGATTATTCTATTGTCTATTACTTGTCTATCTACCGCTCGCTGTTGGCTTTCTGCTAGTGCTTGTTCTTTTGCAAGTTTTGCTATTTGGGCACGCAAGAGATTGTTTTGCTCTTTTAAATTTTCTAGCTTATCCGCTGCTTGTGCCTCTAGTTCATTATTTTTTAGTTTCGTATTTCTAGTTTGCTCTTTTATGCCCTCAATGTTTGCATCCATTGCGGCTGCTTGCTTTTCAAGGTTTTTGAGTGATAGCTCAAAGCTCAAATCTTGCTGTGTTAGCTCCAGCCCAGTTTGCATCGCCGTAATAGTAAATTGCGTTGTGATTAGTGGCAGCATTTGAGAAAGCACGTTTATCCTGTGTTGGTTTGGTATTTCGTATTTCTCAAAACAATCATCAAGATACTTTAGTGTTTCTTGATATGGCGTGTCTGCTCCGATGCTTAGTTTTAATAGCTCTTTCGTTCTTTCCAAATATGCGTTTTTAAAGTCCATTGTCTCTTCTCTCCAGTCTAGTTACTTTTATTTTTTGCAGATCAAGATCATTGCGTAGGTTGCTAACGGCACTTTTTAAGCCGTTTGTTTCTATCTGGCTAATTCTTGATGAAAAGCCATTTATCACGTTATTTAGATCGTTTGTAAAACTTTTTAGCGATCTAGTTTCGCTCTCTAGGTTATTAATTTTAGAAGTAATTGTTTGCAGTTGTGTTTTTATTTCGTCAATCTCTGCTCCAAAATTTCGTTCAGCCATTACACTCTCCTTGCTCTATTTTCCCAGCCTCGCTCATATATGCCAAGTCGTGGATTTTTTCTTATTAGGTTTCTATAATATGCTATTTCTGCCCTATCAAAATCAACATCGAAGGCTTGTTCGTTATAGTTGTTTAGAGCCCTTAGCGTTTCTTGCCCCATTATGCCGTCGCATTGTAGCCCCAGCATATCCTGAAGCACACGTACGGCACTTTTTGTGCCAACATTGACCGCAAAACAAAAAAGCTCATTTGTTTTTATTTGGCTATCTACGCTATCTAAATTTAGGGCGTCCCAATAATTGGTCTTATAAAAACTAGCCACTAAATTTACAAGCGCACTATCGTTATATAAAGCAACGCTAGCTTTTTTAAGATCGCCGTATGCGTTGATAGCTGTTTTTATTTGTTTCCACCCACCCCAGCTTGGATTTGCTACTTCGTAAATACCCATAAAAGTTAGCCCATTTTCTGTTGGGTTTTTATGTAGGGCATTTTCAGGACGGCTAAATTCTAAGCTCATTAAAAGATTAAAAGCTTGTGTGTAGTTCATTTTTCATCTCCTATATCGTCATAATCACGAGGTGGTCTTGGTGTATAGTCATAGTTGCTATCGCCAAAGTTATCTATCTTTTTGTCTATGGCTTTATCTATCATCGTAGTCACCCACTCTGCCCCTCGCCAAGCAAAAAAGCCGCCTATGGCAAGTGAAAACTTTGGTGCTTGCGTGAAATAAAGTGCAGCTTCATACGCCAGCCAGCAAACAAACATAGAGCTAAGCGTGCCTATCAGAGCATTAAGCGCCCTGTGCAGTCTGCTCCTGCCACCTTTGCCACCATTTGCCAAATTTAAAAGTCCGCCAAAGACGCCTACTATGATGACCCAAAAATAAAAACCTATCTCCTCTATCAAGCTGTCCACTTCCCCCGCCTTTACATCGTGACGAGCATCATCACGATTATTGAAAGTATTATCTCTACGATCGCTTTTTTGCTTAGCCAAAATTTCCTAGCTTTGATGACTAGCTCACTCATCTATACACCTTTTTAATAGAATTTCCACCTGACGATAATAAACCGCCAAAGCTCTTGCGCTTTGCAGATCCTTTTTGTCAAATTTCGGTTTTTCAGGCATCTTTGCTTGGCACCTGACCGGGATATATACATCTTGATATTGTATGCGAGTGATTACTTCAGGTTTGGCCGCACAACCTATGAAAAACATAGCTAAGAGCAAAAATACTAAAATTTTCATCTGCCAAGCTCCTCGAATAAGCTTTCATAATACGCCAGCTTCTGTTCGCACCTTGTGTCTTTGACCGGCACTTTGATTTTTTGAAATTTAGTTATCACGCGCTCTTTGACTTCTTGCTCGTCTGGGGGTTTGATCTGCATGTTTTTGATACGTTCGTTCTGCAGATCGATTTTTGAGTTGCACTCATTGAGATTTGACACTGAAATTTGCAGGTTCGCTTCTTTGATAACAAGTTGTGTGTTCGCCTCTTTGAGTTCGGTCTTTGCTTGTTCTATATCGCTTTTTAATTTCCAAATTTCAACACCAAAAGACGTAAGCACTCCAAGAAGTGCGGCGATGATGACTAGCCAAATTTTGTTACCAATCAAAAAATTCAACATCTCATGCTCCATATCTAAATTTATGATAGATCCTACAAGCTGTATAAAATATCCATACTTTAAGCTTGCTGCAGCCAAGTTCGCTCATCATCTCTTTTAGATATTTATCAGCTATTTTATACCTAGCGCCTATTGTTATATCCTGCCAAGGTTTAGGCAGATTGAAAAAGAATATTTCCTCTGCTTCTGTGAAGTTAGTAGGGTCAGCTAATTTGCAAAGCCAGTCATGCACCAAGGTCGCCGAAAGATATTCAGGTGAATTTGGTGGGAATATGCTCCAAAAGATACGAGGCACATTTGCTCCATTTGTCTTAAAGCCTATTGGTACGATGATGTCTTTATATTGATACTCCTGCACCAGTTCGAATTTATCCTTTGAAAAAGGTTTTAATATCGGTCGTCTTATTTCCATTTGATAGCCTCCAGCTCGCTCACATTTTTTGCATTGCTTATCGCGTTTTCATACTGCCATTTGATAGCGTGAAGCTGTATACCTCTAGTCTCTATGGCTAGTTTGATTTTTTTGAGTTGTTCTAAATTTAGCTTTTTCATACTATTGTCATACATACGAAAATCTATCTCGTTTAGGCCGTTCGCCTCTACGTAGTTTATGAGAGCTTCGGCGTTTAGCAAATAGTTATAGCCTGTATCTATTTCGCCCACTCCCTCGACCTTGATATGATTTTTCTCGAGTGTGTTTTCGATATAGTTTTTTAGCTCATCTTGTTTGATCTTTTTAGCTCTATCAAGATCGATGTCTTTTATTTCATAACTTATCTCATAAGCCTGTTTTGTTTCTTTGATGACTTCCTTGACCTCTTGCATCTGCGTTACGTTGCTTGGATATTCTGCTTGTTTGATAGGCTTAAAGCCATTTCTTAGTAGCTCATCAGGACTTAGGAACTCTACGTAAAATGTTCCTTTTTCATTTTGGATGTAAGAGACGTTTTCTATTTGTTTTGCTAAGGTGTTATATAGTTGCATTGTTTCCTCCTTTTTAAATTTCTGCCATAAAGTCCTTAGTTATGTGCTTTGGAAATAAAACTTCATTATTCTTGCTCCTTACACTGATAGGTTATGTGTATCGAATAAGACTTTGAAGCGCTAGTTGTCCCTGTGCCTACCCAGATAGTATCAATTATGCTAGTATCCTCTAGTGATTTGTTCCGACCCTGAAGTCCATAACTTGTAGGGTTAGCAGGCATGCCAAGCGTTACAGGTAAAGTTTTTTTCTTAAAAGGAGAGGTAGCAGTATTGTTCTTATAGGAAGTACTTAATGTTACTGAAACAAGCTCTATATCCTTTTGCGTTGCTGGAAACGTTGAAGGAGTTATTGAAAATGTTTTAAAATTAGGGATAGTCCTAGAAATCATAGCTTCCCCAGAAGCTAACAAAATCGTCTTTGTTTTTAATACCCATTCACTACCCCCACTCATCATCAAGCTTTTCATCAGGCTCTCCCCATGATGATATTCTCACCATCAAGGACAAAGTAAGAAAATGTCTCATTAGCTGTCAATGAGCTTGGCACATTCCTAAACTTTATCTTGGCATCGTAGCCTGTGATGTTCGTAGCATTGGTAACTCTTATGATGCCTACTTGGCCTACTTGAGGATTATTTAGCACAAGGGCTGCCTTTGCATTCATATCAAGTAGGAAGTTATCGCCTTGAGACAGGTCTATACTAGTGCCTGTAACTGATGTGATTTTAGAGGTGTTCGCATGATTTCGTTGGTAAAATTCATCAGGTAGCGATCCGCCTAGTTTTTTACTATCCTCAGCATTAGGGTTTGGATCTCCCTTGTCTCCCTTTGGTCCTTGAACTCCTTGTATTCCTTGCGGACCTCTTTCTCCTGCGTCACCCTTTGCTCCAGGCACTCCTTGAAGTCCTTGAGGTCCTATAGCACCGGCAGGCCCGGTTTCTCCACGTTCGCCTTTTGGGCCTTGAGCTCCTTGCTCTCCGGCAGGTCCTCTTTCTCCTTGTAATCCCTGCGGACCAGTATCGCCTTTCTCGCCTTTTCCGAATGCGATAGGAGCCGACCAGTCGCCACTAGTATCTGAAATTTTGAAATAAAGTAGTCCTTTGCTCATATCTAAAAAGCTGAACCCCTTTTCTTTGCCGGCGTATTTGGCTAGATCGCTTGATACACCTACGGTATTCACTGCAAAGCTATCGCCTCTGTCGCCTTTTTGCCCGCTCTCGCCTTTATCTCCCTTTGGTCCCACAGGCCCGCGCTCTCCTTGCTCGCCCTTTTCGCCTCGATCACCTTTGGCTTCGACTTTACTCAAAAGCTCACTTTTTAAGGCGTCGAGGTTATTTACGAATTTATCGAAGGTGTCGTATTTGGTGTCGAAGGCTGATTTTATACCCTTTAATTCCTCTAAATTTAGCCTCGTTATCGCTGCTTCGAGCTCTTTTAAATTTTCGAGCAATACTTTTAAGGCTTCAAGCTTTTCAGCCCCCATTTTCAACTCATAAAGATTTGTCATGATACCCGCTCTTTTCTATCGTTTGTTTGACTTGCTTAAACTTTTGCGTCAGCTCTTTGAAAAGCTTAAGCAAATCGATTTTTGAAATTTCTTTGGCGTTTTTCAGCGCTTCGTTAAATCCCTCTAAATCCACTCTTTTTCTCTCCCGTCGTTTGCATTGTATTGAGCTATGAGTTCTATCGCCAAGTCCCTATAAAATGGATCTTTATTCAGTAAAAATATCACTTCGTTTATGACGGCATATGTCAAAGTCTCATCTATCATCAAATGTTCGTTCTTGTCTGAAAAATTTGGTTTATCTGGATAGCATATAAAAAAGCCGTTTTCGATATTACGATATACTTTTTCACTATCTGCCTCACCCCTGATTAGCTCGCTTGGCACACATTTAGAGGCGACATATAGCATCGCCTCTAAAAATAACTCGCTTAAAATTTCGTTTTCAGGTAGCTTTAGTCCGGATTTGGACTTTAACTCTAAAATTTCCTTAGCGCGCGTGCAAAGCATCTTATGCCTTTAATCCTACGCCGATCGCAAATGCAGCAGGGTTGCGAATTTCTAGGCAACACTCGGTGTAGTAGCGTTTTTGTTTTGCTGTTTTTGACGTCGGTACATCTTCGATCTCAGTCGGCAAAAATAGCCCATTTTTAGCAAACTCGAAGTCGCCCGCAATGAGTGTATCGGCAAGGCCATATTTTGCACTTAGGAAGCGGTGCATCCTAAAATTTACCTTGCCAAAGTCGGTATCAAGGCTCACCACTCTTGAATTTATAGCCTTTTCATTGCCAAATTGACGAGTAGCGAGCTTGTTTATCGCCGGTTTTAGCGCCGCGCCTATGAAAACATCCTTTGGCGTCGCACCGCTGTCCCAGATTTGCTGCAAAATTTGACTTAGCACGCTCTCTGTTAGAGGTGTGGTCGCTCCTTTCCAGTCTCCTGACGCGTCGAAAGCCAGCACATTACCGCATTTGCCGCCAGTAAATGCGCTCGCCCCATTTGCCACGTAG
Organism: Campylobacter sp. FOBRC14; assembly: GCF_000287855.1. Classification (NCBI taxonomy): domain Bacteria; kingdom Pseudomonadati; phylum Campylobacterota; class Epsilonproteobacteria; order Campylobacterales; family Campylobacteraceae; genus Campylobacter; species Campylobacter sp. FOBRC14. Next base: position 379,521 of record NZ_ALJJ01000009.1, read on the forward strand.
TAAAAGATGCCTGCCATCTCGGAAGCTGTCGTATCTGTCCTTGGGGTCGCAGCCTTAAAGACGCTCTTTTTAGCGTCAGCGTCTCTACCTAGGCCAAAGAGTGCGTATTCGATGTCTAGCTTATGCTCTTTGGCTTTTTTGGTGATCTCGTTCTCAAGCTCCTTTCCGCCGTAAGTTTGTGCTGTTTGCATAGTCTTTGACACGCTCACTTCAGTTGTGAAAATTTGAGTGTCGTTGTCAAGCTGCTTTTTCGTGCTTTTGCCCGCACCGCTAAAATCGCTGATCTCGATTTGGGCGTTTTTCTTTGGTTCGCCGATAGTATCGGTTATCCAGCTGTGCTTGATGCTTTTTACTTTGCTCGTGCCAATGAGACTTAACATAGGGGTTTCGTCCGCACCGATCAAGATGATCTTGTCATAGACTGATGGGACTAGTCCGACGCGTTTGGTTGCCGGGGCTTGAAAGCCCGTTGAAGTTATAGCCATTGTTTCCCTTTTTGTTGAAATTTATGGCTATGTTATGAGAAAGGGGACTGCAAAAAATAGGTGTTTTTTGCAGTATTTGGGGAAATTTTGATTATTTGTATGAAATTTTAAAAAGTAGAGTATAAAGAAGTGGCGAGCAAGCCTCGCCTTGAAAGATTACTTGGTTTTTAGTTTATTGAGTTCTCCTAGTATCTGCATTTTGCGCGCAAGCGTTGTTTTATCGTCATAAAATTCACTCTTTAGCTTTTTTACTTTTTTCGTTTTTAGTAGAGGGCTTTTGTTTTGCGGGAATAAGCGAATAAATTCTTTTTCAAGATCCGTTAGCTCTGCTTCCAAATCATTTGAATTTTTAGCGTTTTGTGGTATAATGGTGTTATTGCTAGCAGATGAATACGCCTTACCAGCGGAATTAGCGTCCTGCTTCGGCGCAATGTTATCGGTAGCGCGCGAAGGTGCAGGGAGCGTGGATGTCCCCGCCATCTGCTTGCTTACTCTTTCCATTCTAGCCAAGTCCCTTTCTCTAACTTTTGTTGCATGCAAGACCTCTCCATCATCTTTTTTGACCACCATCTTACCTATTTTCCCATCTTTCAGCCGTTTTATGACCAGCCCAGCATCAAGCCTATAATTATTATAAAAATATGTAGGATGCTCTTTTATTTCTCTGACCAGTCTAAAAACATCACTGGGCTTTTCAAACATTTCAGGATGCTTGCTTGCCAAATACTCCAAATCGGCTGAAATTTCATCAGTCGTAAGCTTTGCTAGGTCTCTGACGTTTGGTGCAATACTGGTTTTTATGTTGTAGTCAGTTTTTCTCACTCCGCCGTCTCTCATTATAAAGTTATCACCTTTGCTTGCCTCTTTTAAAGTTTTTCCCAAATCTTTTCTAAAATTTTCCAGTGTCTTTATTTCTTGCTCTGGAGCGTTCATACTCTTTAATTTTTTGATGTAGTCATCCATACTCCCACCAAGTTTGATATTTTTGGCGGCCTCTTTCAAGTGATACTCAAGCGCTGCGTCATTGCCGATGATTGGCATATATTTTAGGGCTATTTGTCTTGCGGTATTTATCCACTGCGTCTTTGCCGCACCCTCAGCTGTAGTAGCTATGCCTTTCGTAAATACCGTAGGCTTTATAAATTTCTCGTCAAGCTTTGATAATATACCGGCTACATTTCCGCGAGCTTTTGAAAGCTGGTCGATATGTTTTGCGATCGCTTTGGCTTTATCGGTTGTAAAATTTATTTTTGATAGGTTTTCGGCTAGATCGCGTGAGTTTAGAATTTCTTTTATATCAAAGGTCCCGGTCTTTGCTATCGAGCCGTCAAAAGCTTGCTTTATCAGTGCAAGTTCGAATTTTTCCGCCTCTTTTGGGCTAAGGCGTTTTGCAAAGTCATCATAAATTTTGCCTTGAGAGTTGTTGGCTCTCGAAAAGTTATCTATAACGTTATCAATCGAGCTATTATTGTTCGTCATAGCTTCAAAAAACGGATTTTTCTCAAAGCCTTTCATCGCTTTATAGTCGCCTAGATGTTCTTTAAGGTATGCTCTTGCCCCCTCGTCGCCCAATAAATCATCCATAGCTTGCTCTAAAATTTGCTTACCTTTTATGAAATTTGTCTTAGTAAAATATGAATTTTTATCAGAATTTAAAACCTCATTTAGTTGGTTATTGTAGTTGGCTCTTAGTTCGTTTAAATCTCTTACGTCGAGCTTTCTGCCCTTTAGGCTATCAAACCCGTCTAGCACAGCTTTTATTTTTGGATTTGAACGATCAAACATATTTACGCTTTGACTAAATTCATCTTTCATCTGCTTTATTGCATCATCGCTTAACTTGATCGTTTGTCCGTCTTTAAAATTCGCCAACTCGTCTATAGCCTTGCCAAAATTATTTTTAGTGTCTTGGTAGTATTTTTCTATAACCTCTTTGGGATCGGTAGCTTTTATTTCATCACCTAAAATTTGTCTCAAGTTATCGACATCTTGCTGCGCTAGCTTGATAATGTTTCTTGCGCCTGACCCGGTTTTATCTCCTTGCAATGCAGCCACAACTCTATTTTCTAAATTTGGATTACCAAGCGCTATATCAAGCGCCTCTTTCCTTTTTGCGTCAAGTCCTTTAGTGTTTGATAGGGCGTTTGAAATATTGTCTAAATTTAGCTTCTTTGCAGCACTTGCCGAAAGATCTTTGGCTTTATTTATGATAGGATTTAAAATTTGTAGGTCGGTCATATTGCCGCCATCTATATCATATCCTCCTACTTCTTTCGCGTTTTGTATAAATTTATCTGTCTCGTCACCTGCCAATGCACGGGCCGATTTCATAGCCCCTTGCATATTTGCAGTAGGCACATCCGTCAAAGTTTGCCCGGCTAGATCAAGCGCCTTACTGGTAATGGAGTGATCTTTTAGCCATTTTGCCACACCTAGCGTAGGTTTAGCGAGCTTCGCTCCGTTAGCAAGAGCAAGACCTAAAGTCAGGTCGTCATTGCTTGCATTCACTCCTCTTTGTATATAGTCGCTCGCACTTAAATCAGCACCTAGGTTGTCGGCGGCACGCTTAACGTCCATCACCCTACCAAGTCCTGAAGCTGCACCCGTCGCTCCTAATGTAGTAACGGCTTTACCGGCTAAATTTAAGCCTCTAAATTGTGGTAAATTCGAAAGTAGCATAACTGCACCGGCAGGAACGCCCATCTCGTTTAGGCTGGTGCTGAAGCTATCAATGATACCCGGTTCATCGATAGGGATAAATTTATCTCCTTTTTTGACTACTTTTTTGCCGTTCACCTCACCATAATCATCATAGCCGTTTTTTAAAGCCCAGCTTCTCATAAGAGTGTCTGCGCTATCGTTTATACGCTTTGTTCTACTCTCATCACCAAATATTTTATTTATCAGCGTCGTATCATCGGCTACATGCTGCGCTTTTGAAAGCTGCTTTGTTAAATTTTGACGCTCTAGTTCCTCGCCGGTCGCCCCGCTATTTGCTTGATAGTCGAAAAGCCCGCCGATCTCCTTTTTTACGGCATCATAAATTTTATCTTTCGCCGCTATACCTTTTTGTGCCCCGGCAAAAGGATTTATGGCATCGATGACATCGCCTAACCCAACGGGGCTAGTATCTTTTTGCTTTCCCGTATCTTGGGCTACTTTTGGCGCTGACGGTGCGCTAGAGGCTTGCTGCGGAGCAGCATCTGGTATCTCGTATTGCGTCGCGCCTTGCGGTATATCTATCCACTCATTATTTATTTGAATTTGTCTTGCCCCTCTTGGTATATCTATCCATGCCATTTTGTATCCTTATCTGAAATTTATTATCATGCCGTTGCTGGCTTTTTGTTGGGTTACGTTTTGATTTGTGTTTGTAGCATTGTTATCTACCCCTTTTGGCACAAAACCGCTATTTTGCGGGGTTTGGTTGTTTTGTGCCTGTCTTAGTCGTCTGCCGCTTGCGTCAAATGCCCTGAATTTATTATCAAAATACCCGTTTTCAAAGATATTTTTATAGGTCGGTGCTAGACTTTCCTCGAGTTCTGACGTGTCTATCCCGCTATCTCTTAAGGTCTGAATTTTAGTAGTCAAAATATTTAAGAGATTATTCATCGTAGCGTCATTATTTGTCCTGTATCCACTATCAGACCACGCATTAGGGTCGGGCAGCGCTCGCAAAAGGTCGTAATACTGCATATTTGAAATTTTCCCGCTTCCCAGCATATCTTTGGCTTGCTGCTGCGCCATTCTCAGTGTATCTTTGAAAAATTGAGTATCGGGATCTTGGACTCCAAAGAAATTTGCTACCCCGTGCGTAGCGTTTTGTAACGCTCCCTGCTCTCCGCCCGTAAATCTAGTCTTTGCCCCAGTCAAAAGCTCGCTTAGTGCGATAAGTGACGTGATGGAATTTCGCTCCGCTTGCGTAGGCTGCTTTTTCTTTATTGAAATTTCGCCCGTCATAGGATTTACGCCTCTATCTTTTAGCGCTTGATATACATTCCCGTTCGGAGTATTCACCCCTAGTAGTGCTTTTTTATAGGCGAGTTGTGCCTCTTGTGGTAAATTTTGTAGTTCCTGCGGCAAGGTTATGCCAAGGGCGTTAAGTGCCATGTCTGTTTGTAGGGCGCTATCGTTTAGCTTTGCCGCATCCGTTTTTTGCTGATATGCAAATTTATCACGATTTAGCCCAAAATTAGCCGCCGCTGTATTTGCATTCATCCTGCTAGTGTCAGCGTTAAAGCCCAAAATCTTGTCTTGATTCCCCCAGTGATTTATTTGTGCATTGTTGAAAATTTTCTTTTGATCTAATTCGTCTGCCCTTTGTTTCTCGCTTGCGTAATGGCTTCTTGCGATCTCGGCCAAATTGGCTACAGCTTGTGCTTCACTCGCCAAATTTGACCTATTCGTCTCATCAAGTTTCGCCTGTGTTTGATTTTTCCTAACGTTATCTTGATAAATATCCCAAAGCGAGCGGCCTATATTGCCGACCGCTCCTATTGTCATCGTGCTAGGGTTGAAATCTACCCTTTGAGGATTGTAGTATGCCATTAGTAGCCGTCCTCATCGTCTTTTCTTTTATAGAAAGAACTATTTGCCCAAGCGTTTGCTAAATTTTGATTTGCTTGTTTTTGCCTATCTATCTCACGTTGTGAAAGCATTTTGTTAAAATCATAGGCGTCTTTTTGCAAATTAAATTGTTTTTTCGCCATTTTTTCTTGCTGATAGCCACCGTAAAGACTGCCCGCTATGCCAGCTGCCATAAGCCAGTTTGGCGTTCCGCTTCTGTCGCTTCCGCCAAGCCAACCTAGCGTATTGTTGCCAAAATTTTTAAGCCCATCCCAAAAATTCATCTTAAAATCCTTTCAAAAGTTCCGCGCCTATCTCAAGATCGCTCACGCTTTCGCCTTTTTTGAGCCTATCAAAGGCACTCACTTCGTTTTTTCCACCACCATTGCCGACTATCGCGTCAGGCTCACTTTGCGGCGCAGCCTTATTTATCATTGCCATCGCCACGAGCTTCCAGCCGTTGTAATTTTCGCCTAGAAAATCCAGCGCTCCGTTTGCCTCGGCAAATTTGCCAAGCTCCTCGGGTTTTATGGTTGGAAATTCTTTCTCAAATTGCGTGATATTTTGATTGAAAACCGCTTGTCTCCTCGCCTGCTCTTGCGCCTCAGCCTGTTTTGCTGCGATCTCGTTAATCTGCGCTTGCATTTGCGAGAGCCCAAGCTGTTCGAGCATTTGTTGTTGTTCCAGTGAAACGTTTGCGGGTATTGTGGGTTGTCCGCCCTGACTTGCGTCGTTTGGCGCTTGTTTGGCTGCCTCTGCAGCTTTCATCGCTTCCACCATTGCTTTTGCCATAGCGTCGGGACTGAATTTTGCTCCCTCGTCCGCTTTCGCTCCTGCACCCTCTTTTGTGTCTGCTTGCACGGCTTGCTCTCCTGCACCTTGTGCGGTATTTGCCTCTTGATCGCCCTGTGCCTCGCTCGCCTGCTCTCCTGCTAGCTCACCTACTAGCGACTCTATTGCCTCATTTTCTGTCATCGTCTGTCTCCTTATAGTTTTTTATGAATTCCAAAATTTCATCAAGCATTTCGACCCTATCGATAGCGCGAAGCCTTTGCTCGTCGCTTTGCGATTTGTCAAACGCCACCGCCGAATTCTCCGCCGCTAATATAAGCAGGTGCTTCATCAGCCCCATAAACGCCTGCTGGGACATTACCCCCGCTAGCTCCTTGTTGCTCCCCAGTGCCTGCGCCAAAGACTGCGCCGACTGCTGTGTTATTATCGATGAGAGCATTTAATGTCTCCTTTCCCTCGTCTCCTAGAAATTCATTTACGTTTTTGATACCGTAAAGTGGCAAAATTTGACGTATGATCTTTTCGTTTGCCTGCACTATCCTTGCCGCGCCTTGGATGTCTTGGATCTGCATACATAGCCCAAATTGCGCGTTTAGGGCTGCACTTGCTTGCATCAGTCCGTCTTTTTGCACCTCTTTGTTTAGCGCACCTATTCCGGTATTTAGCGCCACCTTGAAGCTTGGCACTTCATCACGCGAATACCCCGCAAAAAGCTCGCTCGCGCCATATTTCCATACGAGCATAGCTAGACGCTCGAAAAGCGGCTCGATAAAGGTCTCGTTGTATGCACGCACATAGCCTTGAACCCTGACGCTACCCTCGTTTGCCATTATCGAAGCCATCGTCGCCGTCTCTTTTCTTGGCGTGGTCGCTCCGTTTTGTTGAGGGCTCACTCCGCTTGCTTCGCTCATCTCGTTGTCTATGAGGGAAATATTGATCTGTGCGCTACCGATATTTGGCGGCGGCACGAAAGTTATTTGTGCCGGGTTTTGCGTAAATACGGGCTTGCCTATCGTCTCAAGATCGGTCCTTGAGATGTTCGCGGAAAGAGGCGCTACTATTTTTGGCTTGAGGTGCATATTCATCGCGTCAATGAGCGAATTCCTTGCAAAATTCATCTCCTCTTGTAGCGGCAATATACTAGCCAGCGGCGGCTCACCATAGGCGCAGACGAAATTTTGCTCGCTAAAGTCTCGCACCTGCGGCACCATATAGCCCAAAATGAACGGGCAGCCGTCTTTTAGCTCTACTTTATCGCGCAAGAGCACATTATCGGCGATCGTGCTTAGATACCATTTATCGTTCTCGCACTCATAGACGTCGTAAATTTCGAGCCTATCGTATCTACGCTCTTTTGCCTCGTCGCTACTGATCAGCTCATTTGTCGCCTCTTTGTCGTATATTTTCTGCTTCGCTAAATTTCGCAGATCCTCATAACTAAGGCTGATACGATTGACATAGTAGCGTATATCGTCGTGGTCTTTCGCCTCCGGGTCGAAAAATATATCGTCAAGCTCCACCTCCTCGATCACGGGTAGTCCTTTTCGCCAAAATACCTTTGCCACACTTGTGCCAAGAAACGGGATTTTTTGAAACATCGGCATCATGACCTTGTATAGGCGCACGATCGTCGTATAGTGATTGAGCGCCTCTTGCCACTTCTCTATCACGTCAGCCGAGCTGTTGATGTATGTTTCAAGCTTTGCAAATTCGTCGCTGTTGAAATACGTTTCGCTCAAAGCGTCCGTGATACGTTTTGCCTTTGCGTTGATTTTCGGTATGAAAAGGTTTGCCTTGCCGCGCTCTTTGAGGCTTTGGGCCTTGTCCTCGTCAAGAGCGAGCAAATACGCGGCATTGAGCTTGTCAAAGTCGCCCTTGTAGTGCTCGAAACCGCGTTTGGCCTTTTGTATCAGATCGCTCAAAAAGGCTGTTCTGTCTGAGTTCATATCCTATCCTCTGATGGCGGCTAGAAATTCAAAGCTTTCTTTGAATTTTGTGTCATCTACTGCGTTGATAGCTGTCAGTGCTTCTACGCTCATCACGCCGTTTTGTTCTATTCCGGCGATCTCTTGAGCCGTTTTGATAGCCTCACGAAAGCCAAATTTTAGGGCGAATTCATACAAGATTTCGCCCTTTTGCCCCAGCTCGTCGCCACGGATGAATACCCAAATTTCAGTTTTTGGCTGCTTCGGGGTAGTTGGCTCGCTAGTTGTAGTCTCTTGCTCCTCGTTCTTTGGCGCTTCGTTTGCGCTGTCTATCACAGCGTCTTTCGCCTCTTGGACCTCTTGATTAGCTCTCTTTGCCATTTTTTATCTCCTTTTTCAGATTGAAATATGTTCTTTTGCTTACGCCGGTTAGCTCCAGCACCCTTTTCGTGCCTATGCCTCTAGCTATCATCTCGCGCGCCAGCTCGCTTCTATATTTTTTTGACGGGAAGCTCTTTAGCCCGCCTACTAGCTGACATATCACGCCCGCCATCGTGAGTGTCAGGCTCTCATCGTCTAGTTTCGCTACGTCACGGATCAGTGCGGGGTCGATATTCCCCAAAAGATACTCAAACTGCCACTGCAAAATCTACCCCTTTTTTGCATTTTCTACCAAAAATCACCGTCATATCTTTGCCTTTTTTCTTCTGTCCGTCTCGCGCTCATCACATCATCGAAAAACGTCAGCGCCAAGGCGTCGGCGTAGTCAGGGCTCGTGCCGTATTCTTTTTTGAGTTCGTCTTTTGGCAGTATCAGGTATCTTTCTTTGCGGTCGTATTGAAATTCGATCATCTGAAGTTGCTTTTTGAGCTTTTCGTGTGCGTTCATCGTCAGCAGATGAAATTTCTCTTTGAGCGCAAAATACATCTCCGCGCGCTTGTTCGCAAATTTCGCCTCGTTCGTAGCTTTGTAGCTTGCTTTTGCCTCTCTGCAAATTTGCCCCAGCCCGAATTCACACAGCCTGTCAAATGTGCCTGCGCCCACTCCCACGCTATCGATGAATATCGCCTCGGGTTTTTTCTCGCTCATTTCGTATCTACGGTATATCTCGCGGGCAAGCTCAGTAGTGCTGGCGATACGAAAGCCCTCGAGATTTTCCACGTGATAGCCATCTCGCACGCAAAGCACGCTCTCATCGTCGCCGTCTCTTGCCACGTCCAGCCCCCAAATTTGCACGGCATTTGGCTCATACGCCCGGACTTTGCCAAAAGCCGCCTCTATCTGCGAAAGCGGGAAAAGCGCATTCGTCGTAGTGTCTAGGAATTCGCCGTATATCTCTTGTTTTACGACATCGCTATCCACGCCGCCAAGCTCTGCGATGAGTTCGTCTATCTCCTCTTTTCGCAAAAGAGGGTTTTCAAAGCTTGAAATTTGAAAATTCACCCAGTCTTTTTCGTTCCTCATACCACGGCTTGCCAAGTCAAAAAATCGATTTTTGCCTTTTGGTACTCCGCCGATGAAAGCCCTTGAATTTGGATAGTCTAGCAACATTGGGCGGATCGCATTGTCCCAAAGATATGAATTTTTGAGGATTATGCCCGCCTCGTTGAGGATCACTACGTCATACCCAAAGCCCTCGATATTCTCGGGGCGTTCAGCCGAGCGCATATCCAGGTATCCCTCGCCTACCGTCAGTTTTTTGTCCTGCGCGTGAAATTTCCACATTTCGCTAGGCAGCTGTTTGAGCTCGGGCACGAAATACCTTTCAAAATAGCGCTGCAGGTTTGCCGTAACCGTATCGACCCATAGTATCTTTTTGCCCTCAATGAGCCACTCGATGCACGCGTTTGCCATACCTTTCGTGAAACCACTCCTGCGCCCCTTTTCTATGGTCGTGAATTTGGCTTTGTTTTTGAAAAAGACCTCACGCTGCCAATCAGTATATTTGAGCCGCAAATTCACTTCACTCATCGATGAGCCCCTTTCTTTCTATCACGATTTTTGTTTGTTCTACATTTTGTTGCGCGTTCGTGTTGTGGATGATCGTTTCAGGCGATTTGCCTAGCACGGTTTCTTTGTTTCTCGCCGTGATACGACTGTGTGCGTCGATGTCAGCCAAGTCGTCCGCAAACTCCAAAAGCTCGTCGGCTTTCTTTTGATTTGCTAGAGCTCTGTTTTGAAAATAGATGAGATGTTTTGTCGCAGTATCGACCGCTTCTCTCACGCTGGAAACTTCTTGGAAACTTTGCCCCGCCAAATCCGTTTCTATCGCAATGAGAGTGGCAACTTTTTCTTTGTTTTTTGGCTCGAGCCCTTTTGTCATTTTCATCACGGTCGTATGGCTGACATCATATTTTTTGCCAAGCTCTCTGATCGTATATTTGCCTGTATGAAAATCCGCCAGAATTTTCTCTTTTGTCTCCTCTGTCAGCTTTGCCACGTGCACCTTTCCTTTTTTTCGTGCATTCTATACCATATTTTTGAAAAGACCCCGACATCTAAGATTTTTTTAAGGTTGAGAGATATGTGTTTTTGATATTTTGTGCCTTTTTGGTCTTTTTTTGTTCCTATTAGGTCTTTTTTAAGCAGTGATTAAGCTAATAAGACGTATAATGCTCTTATCAAAACAAAAGGGGCATAAGATGAAATTTGAAAAACTCAATACCTACTATCAAGAGATGATAAAGGGTGATACCGAAGTAGAGGCGCTAAAACTATACGGTTCTGATAGAAACGGCTATGCCGTGTATATCAACAATCAAAAAAGAGAACTTACTGCCGATGAAGTAGCGGCGTTGAGCTTTGGTCGCGGTAAATCAAAGTTCATTTTTTGCAAAAATGGCGAACTCGTCAAGCTTGGTGAAATTAGCGAAGCTAGTGTATTTGAAGGTGGACTAAAAGAGCTATTAGGTATCACGAAAGAAAATTTGACAGAACTTGGATTTGCCACAGATTTTGAATTTGCGGAGTTCAAAAAAACTTCCGTAAATTTTAAAAAAGTCGAAAGATGCCTAAAAGAATTCGGTGGAAAAATAGAAAACCTTGAAAATATGATCGAGTATTTTCTCATACTCGAATTCAAAAAACAAGGCGATCCATTTCTAAAAGAATTTGATAGCGATGAGCTCGGCAAATTCATAGACCAGCCAAAGGAGACACAAATGAAAAATACTGATGAGCTTGTCAAACAAGCCCAAGAAATAACCACAAGAGACGATCGTGACATAGCAGAGGTCTATCACGAGCTCAGCGGTGCGGAATTTGTAGAGTATTCAGATGAGCTTTTGCAAAAGCTCGAAAAGGCAGGCTACAAGCTATTTATGAAGCCAGAGGCTGACAACAGCTTGATTTGGCTCAGTGTGGATGGCAAGGAAAAAGAAAAAGCATTGCCATATCAACGTGTAGCCCACATATTCACGAGAGCAAACATCATCATCAAGGATATGTTCGCTTTCTCAAAGGCTTTCATCAAGGCAAACTATCCAGATGCGGATGTGAGCTGGTTTGAAAATATGGAGAAAAGGGAGCAAGCTGTGCAAGAGCTCAAAGCGCGCTTTGGCATACTTGACATCAAAGAGACAAACGGCGGTTTCGATGATGAAAGAGGGCTTGCCGAATTCATTCTGACAAATGTCCCAAACATCAAACCAAACGAGGACAGCGTGCCATTTGGAGACAAGCACGCCATACTCACCAGCCACCGCTTCGGTGAGGACGCGCACGCGGAGCTCTACATCACAAAAGAGCCGATGACGCGCGAAGTGATCAAAGAATACAAAAAGCTGGTCAATGAGACCAGTGAAAATTTAAGGAGCAACCAATGAAAAGCATAGAAACATACAAAGACCTAGAATTCACAAACCCAAAGGAGCACTCTGTGGATGAAAACGGCAGGTATCTAGTCCGCTTCTACTCGCACGAGCGTGGCAGATGGTGCTATGTCAATGCAGGCACAGAAGTAGAATGGTGGGAAACAACAGAATTTGCGCCACCAAAAAGAAAGCACAAAAAGGCTATCATTGATGAAACCAACAGCGAGAAATACTACGTCGCTGAAACGATAGAGGCCGAAAACCCAACATCAAATAAAAGCATATCTCACTACCTCAAAACAACAGACGGCAGGCTTTTGGCAACGCAAGTTTGTGGCTGGGACTGCTATTTTTCCCTTTATCCAGATGAGCTCGAAAACGAAAGGATAGACTAGAATGACCTTGAAAGAAGTCGGTGAGCTTACGGGCATCCCCTATGCCACACTGCGAAAATGGAGCAGGAGCAAGGGCGATTACCGCAAAAAATTAGTTAAATTTCTATGCGAGAGTGATCGCTCGCAGCTTATTAAATATTTTGGGGGTAAAAATGAAACGAGACAAAACGATACTGGCGGCGTATAGGCGTCAAATAACCCTAAACACAAAAGTCGTCAAATCAAAGAAACGATTTGACCGAAACAAATTTAAAAAGGAGCTTAAAAACTTAAGTTATCTTTAATGTGGGGGGGGTATAATTCGTCTTAAATTTAGATATTGGTTCCATTGTGGGATTTGAAATTATCTATTTAAAGTTTAGCAAGTTTTTTAAATTTATCCTTGTAGGATTTGAAATTGTTATTTAAATTATTTTAATTTCAAAGCTTGCTAAATTTATCCCTTTGGGATTTGTAACTTGTTTTTATAGTAGGCAATTTTTAAATTTACCCTTTTAGGATTTGAAATTTATTTTTTAATTTGCCTAGATCCCTTTGGGAATAAAGAGGGCCTATAGTGTCCTCTTTTCTTCATGCAAATACCTCTTTTCGCAAGCTCTTTTCCTGCTCTCGGTCATTCGCTCCTGTAGAATTTTTCTTAATTTTTCGATCGGGGTTTGATAAATTTTGATAAGCTCTTGGCGATACTTTTCTACTCGGTTTTGTCTTAAATTTTGAGAAATTGTGTTTCTACAATAACTACTCCCAAAAAAACATATCAAAAATGCTATTTCAGCCAAATAATAATCGTCTCGCCTATTTTCCCATCCCGGACATAGTTCATCTAGCACATCATAGAAAAGGGCATGCGCGTTCATCACCTCACCCCTTGCTCTTTGATAAAATCTATCGCCTCACCAGAACCGTAACACACTTTGGCTTTGGCGTAGTCGAACATATTGAGGATTTCTATCCACTCCTCTTGCTCGGCGCTAACCTTGCTGAGTGATTTTTTGGCCCGCTTCATCTCAATAAAAAGCGTCTTGCTTGGTAAAAATACCATCAGATCAGGAAATCCTGCATAAGTGCCAAGAGCCTTGAGCTTCTTTTTGTATTGCACGCTTGCCATACGTTCGTTTGCTACATGGATATGCGGTATTTTTTTGACTTTGAGCCAAGATACGACCGCCATTTGCTCGGCTTCCTCGTATGGTATCTTGCCGGTAGCTTTCATATACGCCAATGTGTTTTCGTAGCGGGGGATCATAGCAACCTGCCTTGTCTAGCCTCGCTATGAGCTTTTTTGATCTGCTCGTTCGCCTTGGCTAAAATTTGAGGTATCTTGCTGAATTCGTTTTCTTTGATGATTTGCGTATCGCCCACTTGATTGCGCTCGTCCGTGAAAATTTTGAGCGTGAATTCATACCCAAAATTATCGGCTTCCAGTAGTATAAATTTTGCTAGTTTTGGGGTCATTCTCTAAACTCCACGGCCGAGATTGCACCATAATCGTTTTTCTTGTAAAAATCAGGTATGTTTATCTTAAACGTCCTCTCGCCTATCCTGTCTTTTGCCATCACGAGCTCCCTTTTTACGACCTCTTGCCTGTCGTTTAGCGTAGCGCTTAAGTAAATTATCATGTCACTGTCATAGACTTGATCGCCCGAGCCTTTTAGGGCTTGACGTCCGGCCTTAAGATCGGCTTCGCTTATTTGATTTATCAAGATTATTACTATGCCAAGCGTTCGTGTGAGTTCGCTTAGCTTGCTTGAAATTTCGTTATTTTTCTCATATTCGCTTAGCTTTGAATTCGATACTCTTAGCTTCATGCGGCTATCTATGGCAAAGACCATCACGCCCGCTTGGCTGAGCTTTCTTATGCGCTCGCACACTACGTCGATATTCGGGTTATCTTGGATGATGGTCATGTTTTTCAGTATCTCAAGCGGAGCAAATTTAAACTTTCTTATCAAGACCTTTTCATACATTTCATAACTGAAAAAGGCTACCTTGTGAGACTTCGCAAGCCCCTTTAAAAGCTCGATCGTAAAAGTGGTCTTGCCTGCGTAGCTAGCTCCTGCTATGTTTATGAAGCTGCCTTGCGCTAAGCCTCTGTAATAAAGCTCGCCGTCCAGCCAATCAAGCCCGGTAGGAAAATATACCAGTTCGTCGCTAGCTTCCACGCGCTTTACGAATTCGCCCATAGTCTCAAATTTTTCATCCGCTCTTGTGCTTTTTAAGTCTCTTAGCGTCTCGTCGATCGTGGCTCTTTTATCTTCGAGGTAAATTATGAATTCATCTACGCTATTGAAATTTTCAGGGTTTATGTCTCTCATACCGCCAACCTCTTGCATGCGTTTTGCATTTTGATCTCGGAGATGAGTTCTCTTTTTA